>CAJVCK010000009.1 GCA_910595805.1 uncultured Candidatus Thioglobus sp.
ATAATAGCAATAGCACCCATGTCATCAATAATAGCTAAAGTCGCTAAAAATAGCTTAAGGCTGGTTGGTACTCTGCTACCTAATAGGGCCAACACGCCAAGGGCAAATGCAATATCAGTAGCAGAAGGTATTGCCCATCCTTGTAGTGCCACCGAATCACCCCAATTAAGTGCAACATAGAATGCTGCAGGAACAGCCATTCCTCCAACAGCTGCAATTACAGGCAGTGCAACACGCGAAGGGTCTGATAGCTCTCCTGCTAAAAATTCTCTTTTTAACTCTAAGCCAATTAAAAAGAAAAAGATAGCCATTAATCCATCATTTACCCATAACAACAAAGGTTTAGCGATTTCAAAGTCACCAAACTTAATAGCCACAGGGGTATCAAGAAAAGCTTCGTACACATAGTCAAATGAGGAATTAGCGATCACCATAGCCAACAAGCCAGCTATAAATAATAAAATTCCGCTAGCAGCTTCAAGTTTTATGAATTCTCTAAATTTACTAATAACCATACATCTATATTCTAATTAATATAAAAACGCTCGATTTTACATTAACGGCAAACTGTTAATAAGGATTAAGGGTTAATTAAATTCTATGCAAACAACAAAAACTGAATTGATTGGTTTTGATTGTAATGCGTTAAAACAACATATCTATAAATTTTTTTCTAGTTTCTGTGCTCATTGTCCTATTAGTAAAAAATTCAGCATGTATGTTTGTGTCTCCATCTTTAAGTCTTGTTTGATTAAGCTCTATACCCCAAAGTGGCTGGATACTATTTGGCAATATTGAATTACGTATATCAATTACTTGATTAGCATTGGCAGGATTTATTGCTAAAAAATCATCAGAAAACCATCTGAATCGCTCTATATCTTTTGCTGATTGTGAGTTGTCTGGCAAATACGGTAGATCTCGTTTCACATCTAATTTATTAATAGAGTCGCCTTCAATATATTGTTTATTCCAAAATAACTTAACCGCATCTACATAGTAACGCCCATCATGTTCATAAATCATTTTCCATAAATGACGATTTCCAAAACTAGGCTTCACCAATAAGCGCTCTACCGTATGTCCACGCTGCTGTGACAATGCCATAAGAGACTGCTCGGCACGTTGCTGTTGAATAAGCCCAAAACTTAAGAATAATACGGCATAAACTAGCGCTATCCTAGCGTAACGCGATGTCTTTCTGCGTACTGATAGAACCACTAAAACAACCAGTGGTAATGTTAATAAAGGATCAACAATAGAAACTGTATTCCAAGCAATTCGTTCATTAGAAAATGGCCATAATAACTGTGTACCATAAGACGTATTTGCATCTAAAAACCCATGCGTTGCATAACCAATAAAAGAGAATAAATACACCTGTAAAAAAGACAACTTAACTTTTGCCCATCGGCGATTAAACCAAAAATAATAAAATACTAGCGCACATGCAAGAGCACCTAACGGAATAAAAGCAAGGGAATGCGTAAACTGTCGATGGAAATCTAAAAATAATAATGGGTCAGTCTCAGAGCGTATAAACGCATCCAAATCAGGCGCCATTCCTGCTAAAGCACCAACCACCATTACACTCAATTGGTTTATTTTCTTTCCAGCTGATGATTGTGACAATGTCGCACCTAATACTGCTTGAGACAAAGGATCCATAAAATTTTAATTGGTTATTGTTAATAATTAAAAACGCTTAATTAATAAATTTATGTCTGATCAGCGGTAAAATTTAGCGAATTTATAAGTTTAATTTTAACTGGACGATGATTCATTTTGGCGCAATTTCCGAACAAGAATTTCTAGCTGACTATTGGCAGAAAAAGCCCTTGCTGATCAAACAAGCTCTGCCCGATTTTATCTCGCCTATTACGCCTGACGAATTAGCCGGCTTGTCACTCGAGGACGAGTTTGAATCACGCCTTGTTAGAGGTTCAACCTCTGATAATAATTGGTCATTAGACAATGGTCCGTTTACTGAAGATACTTTTTCTAAACTGCCTGAGCAAGATTGGACGTTACTAGTGCAAGGGGTAGACCGATTTATCGATGAAGTGCACGATCTGATCAAGCACTTTGATTTTATCCCGCGTTGGCGCTTTGACGATGTGATGATCTCATACGCGGCCAAGGGTGGTAGTGTTGGGCCACATTTTGATTATTACGATGTTTTTTTACTTCAAGGTAGTGGCAGACGTCGCTGGCATATTAGTAGTAAGAATTGCAGATTAGACAACTATTTAGAAAGTGTACCACTAAGAATCATGGATGTCTTTGAATCTGAGCAAGTGTGGGATGTGGAACCAGGAGATGTGCTTTATGTGCCGCCACAAGTAGCACACCATGGTATAAGCTTAGACGATGACTGTACTACCTTGTCGTTTGGTTATCGCGCTTATTCAGCCGAAGAGTTGTTTGAATCAATCGATCAAAAATATGGGGGTAAAAATCAATATTATCAAGATCCTATTTGGTGTAATGAAATTACGCCTGCATCAATCCCTGGCTCAGCCATAACTCAAGCACAGCAAATACTCGATATTAGTCCTGAAGAATTCGCCTGTTATATTACTCAATTAGATACACTAGATAGACAACTGTTGCAACACTTTGAACCCGGTATATTTGATCATCAGGCGCATTATCAATTACACCCAAGTTGTAACATTGCTTATCTTTTAGATGATAGAAAACTCAAAGTATTTATTAATGGTGAGAAGTTTGATATCCAGGAATTTGACAAGCAATCTGTGATTGAATTTTGCAATCAACGTAGTGTCAACGCAGCCCAACACTCAGAACTCACAACCAAGCTATTTAAGAAAAATTTAATATACATAATTGATTGATTTTAGGGATAATAAATTTCGTTTTATGGTTTAAATTCCTGCCTTAAGTTTTATCTAAAACACAACAATCAGTGTGTTTCATATAAGGCTTATCCAATTCAAACCACAAAACCCTTTTTTAATTATTTATGGAGGTTTTCATGGAAATGAATATCGTTAAAAAAAGCTTTGCCATGGGCAAACATACAATCACCTTAGAAACTGGACGAATTGCTAGACAAGCACACGGTGCCGTATTAGCAAGTATGGATGACACGCAAGTATTGGTTACTGTGGTTGCTTCTAAAGAGACACAGCCTGGTCAAGATTTCTTTCCATTATCTGTAGATTACGTAGAAAAAACTTATGCTGCTGGTAAGATCCCTGGTGGATTTTTAAAGCGTGAAGCAAGGGCAACAGAGAAGGAGACACTAACTTGTCGTCTAATTGACCGCCCTATTCGTCCATTATTCCCGGCTGGCTTCGTAAACGAAGTTCAGGTTATTATTACGGTGATTTCTGCTAACTCTGAAGTAGATCCTGACATAATTTCAATGCTAGGTGTGTCGGCAGCGCTTTCAATTTCAGGCGTTCCATTCAATGGCCCTGTTGGCGGCGCTAGAGTGGGTTATGTAAATGACGAATACACACTTAATCCAACGTATTCAGAGCTTAAAAAATCAGATTTAGATATGGTAGTTGCTGGTACAAACGAAGCAGTACTAATGGTTGAATCAGAAGCTTCTGAGCTATCAGAAGAAATCATGTTGGGCGCGGTTATGTATGCACATGAGCAATTCCAGGTAGCCATTACTAACATTGCAGAATTTGCTGCTGAAGTTGGCACTAAACAGTGGGATTGGCAAGCACCAGTAACAAATGAAGTTTTATTAAGCAACATCCAATCACAATTTGGCGATCAAATAAACGAAGCATACCAAATTAAAGAAAAAATGGATCGCTACGCTAAAGTAGGCGAAATCAAAGCTGCCGCAATTGAAGCACTGGCAAGTGATAATTCTGCCGAGGAAGTGTCTAAATACTTCAAGAAAGTCGAAAAATCAACTGTACGTGAGCGCATCTTAAGTAACGAACCACGTATTGATGGCCGTGACAATAAAACTGTTCGAGAGCTTGCGATTGAGACAGGTGTATTGGCTAATACACATGGCTCTGCCTTGTTTACACGTGGTGAAACACAAGCAATGGTAGTTACAACAATTGGTTCAAAACGTGAGGCACAACTGATTGAAAAATTAGAAGCCTCTGAGCGTGAAAATGACTACTTCTTATTGCACTACAACTTCCCTCCATACTCTGTCGGCGAAACTGGGCGCATGGGTGGCGCAGGTCGTCGTGAAATCGGCCATGGTCGTTTAGCGCGTCGTGGTATTGCTGCTTGTTTGCCAAAAATTTCAGAGTTCCCACACACAATTCGTGTGGTTTCTGAAATTACCGAATCTAATGGTTCATCGTCAATGGCAAGTGTGTGTGGCTCATCATTATCACTAATGGATGCAGGTGTTCCAATTAAAACTCCAATTGCCGGTATCGCAATGGGTTTAGTTAAAGAAGGCGATAGATTTACTGTTTTAACTGACATCTTAGGTGATGAAGATCATTTAGGCGATATGGACTTTAAAGTAGCAGGTACTTCACGTGGTGTTAACGCTCTACAAATGGATATTAAGATTCAAGGCATTACTAGAGAGATTATGGAGATCGCATTAAAACAAGCGAAAAATGCAAGACTAAACATTTTAGGACAAATGAATCAAGTAATTTGTGAGCCTAACACATCAGGTTCAAACGCACCAAAAACAACAGTTCTTAAAATTAATACAGATAAGGTTCGAGAGCTTATCGGTAAAGGCGGTGAGACTATCAAAGGCATTATTTCAGCTTCAGGCGCTGATGTTAATGTTAATGATGCAGGAAAGGTAAATATTTTTGCGGGCAATCAAAAAGCTTTTGATAAAGCAGTACAAATGGTTAAAGAAATTACCGCCTCACCTGAAGTGGATAAAGTCTACGCAGGCAAGGTAATGAAAATCGTTGAATTTGGTGCATTTATTAATATTATGCCCAACCAAGATGGCTTATTGCATATCTCAGAGATTTCTCATGATCTAGTTAATAAAGTAGAAGATCATTTAAAAGAGGGTGATGAAATTAATGTCAAAGTAATAGGTTTAGATAGAGGGCGTATTAAACTATCTCGCAAAGTACTTTTAGACAAATAATCATCTGATTATCTATCTAATTAAAGCCACCTTGACGGTGGCTTTTTTATGATCACTTAATATGCCACTCTACTTAGTTTTTTTATCTGTTGTTGCCATTTGGTCAACGACACCGCTTGCTATACAATGGTCAACCTTGGGGTCAAGTTTTACCTTTGGTGTGGCTTCCAGAATGATGATTGGCTTAGGTATTTGTCTAATACTATTATGGATAAAACAACAAAAACTAAACACCAGTAAGATTGCAATTAGTAACTACCTCTACGCAGGGCTCGGTATATTTGTCACTATGAGTTTGGTTTATTATTCTTCGAAAAGTATCCCTTCTGGAATTATCTCTGTCGTATTTGGTCTAACGCCCATTATTACCGGTGTGTTTGCTCTGTTATTACTCAAAGAATCATTTTTTAAATTCCATAAAATTACAGGCTTATTATTAGGCTTAGCTGGGCTTGTTACTATCTTTGGTCATACATTTAACATTGGCGTTGAAATGGCATTAGGGTTATCAGCAGTGACTTTTGCCATGGCATTTCAATCGTTCATCTCGGTCAAACTCAAACAAATCAATGCGTCTATTTCAGCATTAGAAACCACTACTGGCGCACTCATCGTTAGCGTGCCACTGTTTATCATTAGCTGGCTATTAACCGAAAATACCATTCCAATAATCACACTTAAAGCAGCCTTATCTATTAGCTATTTAGCGATCTTTGGCTCAGTAATTGGATTTATATCATATTATTACTTAATCAGGCATACCAGTGTAAAGATAGTAGGCATTGTGCCACTGATTACGCCTGTATTTGCCCTATTACTTGGGTCGGCGCTTAATTTTGAAACTATAACAACCACCCAGCTAAGCGGTATCATCTTAGTATTAATTGGCCTCGGGTATTATGAATACGGTGGGCAGCGCAACCTGGAAAGAAATAATGGATAAAAAACTAATCGACCTTGAAGAAAAGTTTGCCTTTCTTGATCATACGATCGAAGAGCTTAATAATGTTGTTTTTCGTCAAATGAAAAAGATTGACGAATTAGAGGAAATGATTAAATACTTATCATCTCAAATAGAACAACTTAAAGACAAATCCGAGGGTGGCATGCAAGTGGTTGATGATAAGCCACCACCACATTATTAGAAAAAACCTTGGACCATTACTTTCTATCTAAGACCGGCGATTCAAACTTTAAGCCTTCCCAGCCATAAATTATAAAATTACGTATATTGGCATGTGAATCCCCCTCAGGATCATTTAACACCTCTTGGTAATATTGACCAAAACAATGCAGAGTTTCTAATGGGCTCAACTGATTAACTGCTGCAAAACAAAACAACTTAGCACTACCTTGGTTCTCATCGAGAGAATTTTCGACTTCACCATTACTAAAGGCTGCAGGTGTGTAATTATAATCTTTGTCAATAATTGACATTAGATCTTCAAATTGCATCCTTTCGCCAGATTTAAGCGTTTCTATGTACTCGTCTTGTGTCATCCGCTCCCCCTATTTTAAAAATTATCACTACACCGTCATTGGATTAGGTTTATCTATATTTATACCGTATTTTTCAATCGCTTGTGTAACAACTGACGCGTCCATTTCACCCTCATCGACCAAAGCCTTAAGCGCGGCAAGTGTAACGTAATTTGCATCCACTTCAAAGAATTCTCTAAGCGCTGCTCGTGAATCAGAGCGACCGAAACCATCAGTGCCTAACACCTCGTAATGCCCTGGAATATACTTGCGCACTTGCTCAGCGTAATTTCTCATGTAATCAGTAGTTGCAATTACCGGGCCTTTTGCGTCTACTAAACATTGAGTAATATAGGGTGCTTTTGGCTCATTAGCACTAAATCGATTTTCTCGGTCAACCGCTTGTGCCTCACGTGTAAGTTCATTAAAACTTGTCACTGACCAAATATTAGATTTAACATTCCAGTCATCTGAAAGCATCTGTGCAGCTTTTTCGACTTCTCTTAAAATCGTACCACAACCCATTAGTTGTACTTGCTTGTCACCTGTGCCAATTTCTTTAAGAGGGTAAATACCTTTGATAATACCTTCTTCTGTGCCTGCTGGCATTTCTGGGTGGGTGTAAAGCTCGTTCATGGTGGTGATGTAATAGAAAATATTCTCATGATTTTCATACATTCTGTAAATACCACTGCGAATAATAACGGCTAACTCGTAAGCGTAAGTTGGGTCATATGAGATACAGTTTGGAATGGTATTAGCCACCAAGTGTGAATCACCATCTTGATGCTGTAGCCCTTCACCATTGAGTGTTGTACGTCCTGCTGTGCCACCGATTAAAAAACCTTTAGCTTGCATATCACCCGCTGCCCAGGCCAAGTCACCCACACGCTGAAAACCAAACTTCGAGTAATAAATATAAAATGGAATCATTGTAGTATTATGCGTTGCATATGAGGTTGCAGCAGCAATCCAATCAGAGATCGCACCCGCCTCATTAATGCCTTCTTGCAATACTTGGCCTTTAATATCTTCCTTATACCACATGACTTTATCAGAGTCTTCTGGCTGATACAACTGACCTGAAGCTGAATAAATACCTAGCTGCCTAAATAAACCTTCCATACCAAAGGTTCGTGCCTCATCAGGAATAATTGGCACCACTTTAGGGCCAAGCTGTTTATCACGTACTAACAAAGTCATGACACGATTAAGCGCCATAGTGGTTGACATTTCACGATCGCCACTAGATTCTAGTAGAGCCTTAAATACATCTAACTCTGGTGCTTTTAAATCTTCCAAATCAAATGAACGCACAGGAACTGAGCCACCTAGCGCTTTTCGCTGGGCGTTCATGTAGGTCATTTCTTCACTATCAGGTGCTGGCTTATAAAAATTAAGGGCTTTAACGTCATCATCAGTTACAGGTACATCAAAGCGTTTAGCGAAAATCTCAACTTGCTCTAAGCCTAATTTCTTTTGTGAGTGCGTGGTATTTTGACCTTCTCCTGCTTCACCCATGCCATAGCCTTTAACAGTTTTAGCTAGAATAACCGTTGGCTTATCGCTACATTCTTTAGCAGCATGATAAGCTTGGAATACTTTATAAGGGTCATGACCACCACGATTTAGATGATAAATCTCATCATCGCTCATATGCTCAACCATCGCCAATAATTCAGGATATTTGCCAAAGAAATGCTTACGTACATAAGCACCATCTTTAGCTTTATAAGCCTGATACTCGCCATCCACCACTTCTTCCATGCGCTTTCTAAGTAGGCCGTCAGTGTCTTTAGCAAGTAACTCATCCCACTTACCACCCCAAATTACCTTGATTACATTCCAGCCTGCACCACGGAACATACCTTCAAGCTCTTGAATAATCTTACCGTTACCGCGTACTGGGCCATCTAAACGCTGCAAGTTACAGTTAATGACAAATACTAAATTGTCTAATTTCTCACGGCCCGCCATCGAAATAGCGCCGAGTGATTCCGGCTCATCGGTTTCACCATCGCCTAAATAAGCCCAAACCGTACGTTTGTCAGTTTGCTGAATTTCACGATGATGAAGATACTTCATAAAGCGAGCTTGGTAAATCGCCATGATCGGCCCTAGGCCCATCGATACCGTTGGGAACTGCCAAAAATCTGGCATCAGCCACGGGTGTGGATACGAGCTCAAACCATCTTTACCCGCCTCTTGACGGAACAACAACATTTGCTCTTCAGTAATACGCCCTTCTAAATAAGCTCTAGAATAAATTCCTGGGGAAATATGCCCTTGAAAGAATATTAAATCAGCGCCTTGATCTGCATCAGGGCCACGATAGAAGTGATTAAAAGCAACCTCGTATAAAGTCGCCGATGAAGCAAATGAGGCAATATGCCCACCTAACTCATAAGGCAACTGGTTAGCCTTAACCACCATAACCATTGCATTCCAACGAATAATGGCTGAAATCTTCTCTTCGATTTCAGCGTTAATCGGTGTTTCAATCTCTTTGTCTAAGGCGATACTATTTAAATACGATGTATTAACACCCGTTGGTAAATCCATACCCTCATGATGCGCCATATCCATGAGCTGATTTAATAGGAATTTTGCACGGTCATCGCCTTCGACTTTAGCAACAGATTTAAAGGCTTCTAGCCATTCTTGGGTTTCTAACGGATCAATATCTTGGTTTGCCATAATAAACGAAATTTGTTTATAAAAATAGACCGATTATCCCAAATTTACAGCACTTTGAAAGCCTACTTTACAAAATATTTTGTCAATAAAAGTGCACTGATAAATCCTGTCATTCCAAGGCTGATTTGCCACAATTCATTTTCAGAATCTAAGCCTAATCCAATATAGCTGCCAATAAATAGCGCCAAGATTGGAAAAATATAAAGCATAAAAGCACGTGAGAATAATTCAGCCGATGAAATCTCTAAAGTAACAAAATCACCTACAGTCACACCATCTTGAATGGGTTTATTAAACACTGAATAATGGTCAAAATAATTGGCCAATATTCCTGTGCCACAGCCACTACTTGCTGAACAGCTATGACACCCACCCGAGCGATTTACTTTAAGCGTCATGGTTTCGTTTTCAAGTGCAATTACTTCAAATTGTTCTTTCATTTAATGTGCTCTTTATGATTAAAATAAACCATTTACTTAAATTCATTTTATCACTATGCCTATTTCAAAATCCATATTTAAAGCTTATGATATTCGTGGCATTGTTGAACAGGACCTCACCCCTGAAACAGTCAAATTAATTGGCTTGGCGATTGGTAGTGAATCAATTGCCAAAGGTGAGCGCGGTATTGTGGTTGGGCGTGATGGTAGACTTAGTGGCCTTATATTAATGGATGCTTTGAAAGATGGCTTAAAAACCAGCGGCTGTCACATCGTTGATATTGGTATGGTACCTACTCCACTAGTATATTACAGTACGTACACCAAAGCCGCCTCTTCAGGGGTAATGATTACTGGTTCACATAACCCGCCTGAGTACAACGGCTTTAAAATCATGATTGCTGGCGAAACACTCTCGGGTGATCGTATTCAAGATTTATATCAACGTATTATTAATAATGACTTTAATACAGGCCACGGCACTTCAACCAAAGTTGATATCGAACAAGATTATATTGACCGCGTCAAATCAGACATAAAGCTAGACAAACCACTTAATATTGTTGTCGATGCAGGTAATGGCGTGGCTGGCAATATTGCACCAAAACTATTTGAACAACTCGGTGCAAATGTCACTAAATTATTTTGCTTGGTTGATGGTACTTTTCCTAACCATCATCCTGATCCATCAAAACCAAAAAACCTGATTAATATCATTCAAGAGGTTAAAGATACCGGCGCAGATATGGGTTTTGCTTTTGATGGTGATGGTGACCGACTCGGTTTAATTGATAATAAAGGTAATGTCATCTGGGCAGATCGTCAAATGATTTTATATTCGAGAGACATTCTTGAGCGCAATAAAGGCGCCAAAATTGTCTTTGATGTTAAGTGTTCATCTTTACTACCTAAAGACATTACTGAACATGGTGGTGAGCCAATTATGTCACGTACAGGGCATAGCTTTATCAAAGCCAAACTCAAAGAAACAGGTGCTGCACTCGGTGGCGAGATGAGTGGTCATATTTTCTTTAAAGAGCGTTGGTATGGCTTTGACGACGCCCTCTATGCCGGTGCAAGATTATTAGAAATACTATCAAAAACCAACAAAACTTGCGCCGAGGTTTTTGCCGATTTACCTGACAGCATCAACACACCAGAAATCAATATCCACTTTGACGAGCAAGGCGACCAATTTAAAGCCATGGATAAACTTGCTACAAATGTCAATTTTGATGGTGCTGAAATCACCACGATTGACGGCGTACGAGTGGATTATCCTAATGGCTGGGGCCTGGTTCGCCCTTCTAACACCACACCATGCTTGGTGCTTCGTTTTGAGGCAGATAATCAAAAAACCATAGAAGAGATTCTAACAAAGTTCAGAACTTGGTTAGAAGCTAACGATATTTCCACCAAAGACTTCTGATTTTAATTATTTACGAAATTTCTTAAAAAATAGTAAAAAATCCTTCTTTTTAGCCTAAAAATAGCATTTTTAGGCTGTTTTTATCAATTTATGTGATTTTTTACTGTGAAATTCGAATCATTCGTAAAATTTGCTAAATTTTGAAGTAATACTGTATTTTTCACCTTTATAAATAAATGACAACTTGTTTGCATGAAGCATGAGTCGCTTTGCACCCGTCAAATCAGTTCTATCTTCATCTGACAATGTCTTTTTTAAACATTGATCAGCTGTTTGATCGTCCACCCCATAAATAGGATCACCTGTAATTGTATGGCCGATTGAATCTAGGTGCACTCTGATTTGATGCTGTCTACCAGTAACAGGTATAGCTTTTACTAAGGTTATATTATCTTGTTCATTAAATTTTAAAGGCTGAATGTGTGTTGTTGATGCTTTACCATCTTGATTTTCACAAGTCATTTTTATGCCAATGATGCCATTGGATTTTGAAATGGGTTTATCGATGGTGATGTTGTCTTTAATCTGGCCCTTAACTAAAGCCAAATATTCTTTATTACACTCTCTATTTTCAAACAAGGTTTTTAATATTGTACTTGCTTGCTTGTTTTTGGCTACTAAGACCAAACCTGAAGTTTCAGCATCTATTCGGTGCGCCAAATCTGCTTTATTACCAAAATGATATCTAATTTCATCAAGCAGGCAATACGGCGTATCCTTTCGAGTGGGGTGCACCATAATGCCAGATGGCTTGTCAAATACAGCAAAATCTTCAACTTCAAATACTGGTTTTAAACCCCTAGTATGCCCTTCAAATACGGCCACCTCTATATATTCACCTTTTAGAATTTGGCCGTTTTTTAAAGTATTTCCTTGATCATTAAACACTCTATTTTTAGACAAAAGTTTTTGAGAGGCTGATGATGATAAGCCAGCCTCGTCTAACAAGAAAGACTGAATTTTTTTACCTTTAACAGCGTTATATTTTTTAAGTACAAATGGCATATTTATACTATTTTACAAGGTTAGATTTTTTAAATGACTAGAGAAGCCAAACCTAAGAATGCCACAAAACCAATAACATCAGTAATCGTAGTTAAGATGACACCACCTGCCAATGCAGGGTCAATTTTGAGTTTGATCAGTATTGATGGCAGGAACGCACCTGAAAAAGCAGCAAAAATTAAATTAACGATGATTGCGCAGGCAATAACAACACTCAGCATTACATCTTCAAACCAAACATAAGTCGCCACACCGATTACTATCGCCCAAATGATGCCGTTTAAAAAGCCAATCGCCACTTCTTTATTCATGAGCACTTTAAGATTAGAGGTAGTTACCCTTCCAGTAGCAATACCACGGGTTACCAAAATCAATGTTTGTGTACCAGCAATACCTCCCATTGACGCCACTACTGGCATCAAAATTGCTAAAGCAATCTTCTCTTGTAAAGTGGCTTCAAATAAGCCGATAAAAAATACTGCAATAAAGACTGTGATTAGGTTAACACCAAGCCAAACACTTCGACGTTTAGAACTTTGCATTACCGGTGCAAATACGTCTTCCTCTTCATCTAAACCCGCCATAGACATCACTGAGTGTTCGGCTTCATCACGAATTACATCAACTACATCGTCAATTGTAATACGGCCAATTAATTGATTATTTTCATCAACCACTGGCGCTGAAATCAAATCACGCTGTTCAAACAAATTAGCGACTTCACGCTCAGACATGTCGGCTATTATTGGTTTTAAGGTTGTATTTATTAATGGATTGATATTTTGTTCAGCTTCATTGGTTAATAAAGTAGAGATATGAATTGAGCCTAAATATTTGTACGCACGATCCACAACAAACACTTTGTCAGTGTCATTTGGCATTTCTTTTAATAAACGTAAATAACGAATTACAGTACGTACATTTACATCATCACGTACTGTAATAATATCAATATTCATCAGGCCACCTGCTGAATCTTCAGGATAAGATAAAACCTTTTTTAGATGGTCTCTATGCTTATGGTCTAGTGTTAATAATAAGTTATGCAGAGCCGACTCAGGCAACTCTGGCACAATGTCTGCTAAGTCGTCTGTATCTAATCCTTCGGTAGCCTTCACAATGGCGTCAACATCCATTTCACTTAAAAGTTGGGACTGAACGTCTTCACTAAGATCTTTGAGAATATCACCTTGTGTGCTTGCATCAATATTAGACCAAAGCCGAGTTCGATCTCTAGGTGGAACACCTTCTAATAGGCGAGCAATTTCTGCCGAGTGTAGACTGGCAAGTTGAGAGGCGGCCTCTTCATACAAAGACGCCTCCAGAGATATCATTAATTTCTGCAGGCGAACTTCGAAAGAAGTGTTTTCAACTTCTGACATTAAATTAATGTTCCCTTAATAATTAGCCTAAAATTGTATCGCCTTAAGCTGGGTGACCTTTAATTTTTTCTATGGTCGTTTAATTTTTCTTTGTGCTTTCTAATTTGTGAATCTAATTTATTAACCATTTGATCAATAGAAGCGTACATATCGCCGCTTTCTGCTTTAGCAAATAAATCTGCCCCACTTACGTGAATCGTTGCTTCGGCTTTTTGCACATCCTTTTTGACCTCCAAAATCATATTAATATTAATCAAATGATCAAAGTGGTGTTTGATTTTAGATAATTTTTCAATAGAATGTTGCTTGATTGCCTCAGTGATATCGAGATGGTGTCCAGAAATACTTAATTGCATAAACGCTCCTTATCAGATTAAAAAAATGTTCAATTTATTGTGACACAAACCTAGGCAGTATTGTGAAGTATTTGTTGTGTTTCGTGTTAAATAATTGACACCACAAAAATCTAATTGAGGTTATAATTACTGTTTTTACATATTTACATTTAGGAGATAAACATGGACGCAGTCAGTCAAGAAAATAACGATTTAAGTGCAAAAAGAATTGAATTACAAAAAACTTTTAAAGCACATACAGATGAGAACGGCTTCTCATATGAAGACTGGGTTAATCCTCCTGCAGGTTCTTTTTATGAAGGCTATAAAAAAGAATTAGCTGAAATTGACAATCAAATGGCACCGCCTTTGCAATACCAATCATAATCAATATTCTGATTGGTAATAAAAGCCCCGTTTTGGGGCTTTTTTGTTTAGTGGCCAACTTAAAATCACACTAATAAAAAATCTATGTCTTATTTAATGTCAAATTATGCTCCGCTAGAGGTTACCTTTGTTAAAGGCAAAGGTTGCTACCTGACGGATACCAAGGGTGATCAATATCTAGATGCGCTTTGTGGTGTTGGTGTTACTGGGCTCGGTCATTGTCATAAAGACATTACAGCAGCCATTCAGTCACAAGCTGGAGAACTATTACATACCAGTAACTGGTATCGCATTCAACATCAAGAAGTGCTTGCTAAAAGGTTGTGCCAATTAGCTAATATGGATACTGCTTTCTTTGGCAACTCTGGCGCAGAAGCCAATGAAGCAGCTATTAAAATTGCACGTTTACATGGTCATGCTAACAATATTGACAATCCAATTATATTAACGGCCAATCAAAGCTTTCATGGCCGCACAATGGCAACTCTATCTGCTACTGGCAATGAAAAAGTACAGAATGGCTTTGCACCTTTAGTTAGTGAATTTATTCATGTTAACTTTAATGATGTTGACGCCATTAAAGCGTATACCAACAATACCAGTGTTGTCGCGGTAATGCTAGAACCTATTCAAGGAGAAAGCGGTGTTATTATTCCAGCTGATAATTATCTGAACCATGTACAAGAAATTTGTCAAGAGAATAACTGGCTACTGATACTAGACGAAGTACAAACCGGTATTGGCCGTACTGGGGCGTTATTTGCTCATCAATACAACCACATCAACCCTGATGTACTTACCCTAGCCAAAGGGCTAGGTAATGGTGTGCCTATTGGCGCCTGTTTAGCCAAAGGAAAAGCAGCAAGCCTTTTTCAGCCTGGCTCACACGGCTCTACCTTTGGTGGCAATCCTTTAGTGTGCCAAACAGCACTCAGCGTACTTGAAGTAATTGAAAAAGACGATATTCTTAACAATGTTATGCAAATGGGTGAGTATTTAACATCTGGATTTAAATCAAAACTAAAGGATTCAGAGAAAGTGGTAGAAATACGTAGTAAAGGTTTAATGCTGGCCATTGAACTTAATCAAGATTGCTCAAGCTTATTAAATGCAGCACTTGATAAAAAATTATTAATCAATATTACCGGGCAATCAATTCGCTTATTACCACCGCTTATTATCAATAAAACTGAGGCTGACATAATTATTAATACAGTCTGTGAGCTAATTGAATCGGTATAAACAAGAGACTAACATGGCAAAACATTTTATTAATTTAGACAGCTTATCTAATAATGATTTACAACAAATCATTGATCAAGCTATCACCTTAAAAAAACAACACAAAGCAGGTGAAATTTCCAATATTTTAAAAAATAAAACTTTGGCAATGGTCTTTGATAAATCATCCACCCGTACTCGAGTTTCATTTGAAGCAGGTATGGCTCAACTTGGTGGTCATGCTTTATTCTTGTCAGATCGTGATATTCAATTAGGTCGTGGCGAACCTATTACTGACAGTGCAGTAGTTATTAGCTCAATGGTTGATTGTGTGATGTTACGTATCTCATCCCATGAAGACATCAATACATTTGCAAATCATTCTTCTGTACCTGTTATTAACGCCCTATCTGATGAATCTCACCCGTGTCAATTGTTAGCTGACATGATGACGTACCAAGAGCACAATGGCTCAATTAAAGGTAAAACTGTCGCTTGGATTGGCGACGGTAACAATATGTGTCATACTTATATGCAAGCAGCTAAAGCTTTTGAGTTTACGCTAAATATTGCCACACCCAAAGGCTATGAGCCAGATCAAAAATTTATTGATCAATATGCTAAATATATTAACTTATACACAGATGCAAACACTGCTTGCCAAGATTCAGACATGATAGTGACTGACGTTTGGGCTAGCATGGGCCAAGAAACTGAACAGCAAAAACGCGAATTAGATTTTAAAGATTTTAAAGTCGACGCAGATTTAATGCTCCAAGCTAAATCAGAGGCAGTATTTATGCACTGCCTACCTGCGCACCGTGGTGAAGAAGTTAGTGCTGACGTTATCGATGGTAAACAAAGCTTGGTATGGGAAGAAGCTGAAAATCGCCTACACGCACAAAAAGCATTATTACTATACTTGCTAAATTAGTCTTTTGTTTGAACAGATAGTTTATCCATGGCTTCTTGGTAAAACTTTACACCGCGTTCAACCTTTTCTCGACCTCTAGACACTCTCCATCGATTAGTATCACGCAATGAATACACACAGCCGCAGTATTCTTGTTGATAGAACTCTTCTCGCTTAGATAACTCAAGCATACGTGATGAGCCACCTTGTTTACGCCAATTAAAATCCCAATAGCTAATACCGTTGAATGATTGTGTTGCTCTTTCACCACAGCCATTAATCTGATTCATGTCTTTCCATCTAGAAATGCCTAACGTTGATGAAATAAGGTCAAAATCATGATCCTTAGCGTATTTCGCAGTTGTCTCAAAACGCATATCAAAGCACGTGGTACAACGCTCACCACGCTCAGGTTCGTTTTCTTGACCTTTTATACGCTCAAACCATAAGTTTCTATCATAATCTGCATCAATAAATGGCATGCCTAATTTTTGAGCAAAACGAATGTTTTCTTCCTTGCGTAGCTCATACTCTTCAACCGGATGAATGTTTGGGTTATAAAAGAAAATCGTGGTATCAATTTCAGAAGCCGCTAGAGCCTCCATAATTTCACCAGCACAGGGGGCGCAACATGAATGCATGAGCAGTCTCTTTTCGCCATTGGGGGTAGAAAGCTTAGGACGCTCATAACCATTTAAGGTGTAATCTACTTTAGACATATTTTTATCTTTTTTAAAACTTCCCAAACCTCTCGTTTGAGTTGTTCATCTATTAAGATTTTACTTGGGTGATGTGTAACAAAATGATGAGCAGAAGACGCCTTCAAATCTTTACTCATTAATAATACAGTCTTAGCATTATATTGCCCAAGCTCTTGACTCAAGTCATCGATATTAATACTAATACACTGAATGTCCTTCTGTTTTAAACCAATAGCACTTAGCATTTTTAATAAAAAATCTTGGTATTTTCCAACCTGACAAAAAGATCGAGAATTTTTAATTTCAACAACCAAACATTGTGTATTGATTTTTTGTACATCAATATTTTTAGATATATTTTGAGTGTACAAAAACTCAGGTACACCCAAAGCCTCTAAATAGCGCGACCTTAAAGCCACATTATTCATACTTGAGGATGTGCCCTATCAGTGGCTGCCATAATTTTATTCAAACCATGAATGTAAGCTTTGGCGCTGGCAGTAATAATATCTGTATCTGCACCTTGACCATTAATAATACGACCATCATGCTCTAGGCGTACATTGACCTCACCTAGTGCATCAGTGCCTTCGGTCACATTGGAAACTGAATACAATTGTAAATTAATCTCAAAATCTACTAAAGAGTTGATGGCGCTAAAAGCAGCATCTACTGCACCTGGAGTTTTTGCAGTAGCAGTATGCTCCTTACCATCCACAGAGAGCACAACTTTAGCAGTATTTTCCTCACCTGTTTCAGTACAAACTTTTAGAGAGACTAACTTAATTGATTCGCTTGACTCAGTTTGAGTTTCTGATACTAGAGCCTGTAAATCTTCGTCAAAAATTTCATGTTTTTTATCTGCTAACTCTTTAAAACGTCTAAAGGCATCATTTAAATTTTCTTCAGAGTCAAATTCTACACCAAGTTCAGATAATCTAACTTTGAAAGCATTACGACCAGAATGTTTACCCAAGATTAATTTATTGGCATTCCAGCCCACATCTTCTGCACGCATAATTTCATATGTTTCACGATGCTTTAAAACGCCATCTTGATGAATACCTGCTTCATGAGCAAAGGCATTTGCGCCAACAATAGCCTTATTTGGTTGGACAATAAAACCAGTCACACTAGAAACTAAACGCGAAGCCTGTAAAATATGTGTGGCATCTATATTAGTATCACAATCAAATATATCTTGGCGTGTTCTAACTGCCATCACCAACTCTTCCAAAGAAGTATTGCCAGCACGCTCACCTAAACCATTGATTGTACATTCGACTTGTCTTGCACCATTTAGTACTGCTGATAAAGAATTAGCAACAGCCAAGCCCAAATCATTATGACAATGCGCTGAAAAAACCGCTTTATCAGAATTCGGAATACGCTCAATCAGTGATTTCATCGTAGCACCAAACTGATGTGGAATATTGTAACCCACTGTGTCAGGAATATTGATTGTGGTTGCGCCTGCATCGATTGTCGCTTCAATCACACGACAAAGAAAATCTTCATCAGATCTGCCTGCATCTTCTGGTGAAAACTCTACATTGTCAGTATATTGTCTAGCGCGCTTCACAGCGCGAACTGCTTGTTCCACTACTTGATCTGGCGTCATATTCAACTTCATTTTCATATGAATATCACTGGTGGCAATAAATGTATGAATACGCGCAGAATTGGTATTTTTTAGCGCCTCACCTGCTCGATCAATATCTTTATCTAATGCTCTAGCAAGAGAACAGATAGTTGAATCTTTTACGGCATTAGCCACTGCTTGTACCGCTTCAAAATCACCTGGCGATGCGATAGCAAAACCTGCCTCAATCACATCCACCTTCATTTTTTCTAATACTTTAGCAATCCGCACCTTCTCATCTTTAGTCATTGACGCACCTGGTGATTGCTCACCATCTCTAAGAGTTGTGTCAAATATAATTAGCTTGTCAGACATTTAAGTCCCCTATTTTTAGTTATTTGTTTGATTTAGTTGTAGTTTGCAAGACTTTTCAATCATGCGCGAGTATTTTTGCCTTACGGCAATAATCGTAACAGCGCTAAGAGATTAGCTTGTGTGCGATAAACAATTGTTACTTGGTTACTCATAGATTGGCATTATAAAGCAATATTAAGCTTTTTTTGTTCGTTTTTTAGATTGACGTTTTTTTCTAACTTCAATCATTGTCATAATCAACCCTGATAAAGCATAGGCAAAAAAGAAAACGAATAAGATTGCACTTGGCCAAAGTGTTACAACAATAATGATTAATGTAGCAATTAAAAGTAACTTAAAAGAAGACCTACCTTTTAAGTTAATTTCTTTAAAGCTATAATAACGAATATTACTCACCATAAGCACACCAGACCCTACCAGGATAACCCAACTAGCCAACGTTAGATATTGATCATAATCAGTTATTCCAATACTTTGTTTGGCCCAAACCATGCCGGCTATGAGTGCAGCAGCAGCAGGCGAAGGCAGTCCTTGAAAATAACGTTTATCTTGTATACCAATTTGTGTATTAAATCGTGCTAGACGCAGTGCGCCAGCAGCAGTATAGATAAATGCACCCAACCAACCTATCTTACCTAAATCAGTAAATTGCCAAAAATACATTAACAATGCTGGCGCTACACAAAACGATAGCATATCTGCCATTGAATCATATTGCTCACCAAATGAACTTTGGGTGTTGGTTAATCGTGCAACTCGACCATCAAGCCCATCAAATAACATTGCAACAAATATTGCAACGGCGGCATCTGCATATTGCCCTCTGGTTGCTAAAATTATTGCGAAAAAACCAGAGAATAAACCAAATGTAGTTAATACATTTGGTAATAAGTAAACACCTCTTTTTACTTTATTTGTCATGGTTCATATATTAACATGCCCAGCATTGCTGGGCATGATTTAAACATTGTTTTTACGATTTTCGTTTAGTTTTTTGATGTATCTACTAACTTATTCTTTGCAATCCAAGGCATCATAGAACGTAATGACTCACCAACTGTTTCAATCTGGTGCTCTCTTTGAACATCACGACGTGCTGGAAGCTCACCTACATTAGCAACAAACTCTTTCGCAAATGTACCGTCTTGAATTTCCGTTAAAATTTTCTTCATTTCAGCTTTAGTTTCGCTAGTTACAATGCGTGGGCCACGTGTTACATCGCCATATTCAGCTGTATTTGAAATAGAATAACGCATATTTGCAATACCACCCTCATACATTAAATCAACAATCAGCTTTAACTCGTGCAGACATTCGAAGTAAGCCATCTCTGGCTCATAACCACCTTCTACCAAAGTTTCAAAACCCGCTTGGACCAATGCCGTTGTACCGCCACATAAAACGACTTGTTCACCAAATAGATCAGTTTCTGTTTCTTCTTTAAATGAAGTCTCTAAGATACCTGTACGACCACCACCAATTGCTGATGCGTAAGACAATGCGATGTCTTTTGCTGTACCAGATACATCTTGTTGTACAGCGATTAAGTCAGGAATACCACCGCCTTTTTCAAACTCTGAACGCACTGTATGACCTGGCGCCTTAGGGGCGATCATAATAACGTTAAGATCAGCTCTTGGTGTGATCATGTCAAAATGAATATTTAAACCGTGTGCAAAAGCCAGTGTTGCGCCGTCATTAAGATTTGGCTCGATTTGATCCGAGTAAATCTTAGCTTGAAACTCATCTGGTGCAAGAACCATTACTAAATCAGCCCAAGCAGTCGCATCTTCAATTGACTTAACCGCTAAACCAGCACCTGAAGCTTTAGTAGCTGATGCAGAGCCTTCACGCAAGCCAACACAGACATCAACGCCTGAATCTTTAAGATTGTTTGCATGAGCATGTCCTTGTGAACCATAGCCAATGATTGACACTTTCATGCCTTTAATGATGTTTAAATCTGCATCTTTATCGTAATATCTATTCATTTTTTCCTCTTTATATTATTAACCTTCTCTTTTCTGACAAACGCCGGTTACGCCTGTTCTTGAAACTTCTAATATCTTAGACGCATCTAATGAGTCTAAAAAATCATTAATCCTTCTACTTTGTCCTGCAATTTCAACTAAATAAGTATCTTCTGATACATCAACAATCTTGCCTGAAAATTGATCAATCTGATGATCTATTTCTGCTTGCGTGCTTGGATCAACATCTATTTTAACTAATAGCAACTCGCGCTCAATATGTTCTGTTGCTGTCAAATCAGTAACTTTGACAACATCAATGAGCTTTTCAAGTTGTTTTACAATTTGCTCAATGATATTATCATCACCAACGCTCACAATGGTCATTCTTGACAAGGTAGGATCATTGGTAGCTGCCACAGTGAGTGATTCGATGTTAAAGCCGCGTGCCGAAAAAAGCCCGGAAACTCTAGACAGAGCGCCGGATTCATTTTCTAACATTACTGAAATAATATGCCTCATAGCTATACCAAGTTTAACCCTGAATCGTTCGTAGAAGCCATTTCATCGCGTCCTGCTAATAACATTTCATGATGTCCTGCACCTGATGGAATCATTGGGAAGACATTCTCACTTGGATCAGTCAGAATGTCTAAAAATACTGTTCTATCTTTTTGCTTGAACGCTTCAATCAGTGCTGGCTTTAAATCGGATTCTTTTTCTACCTTGATACCAATATGGCCATAGCTTTCCGCCAACTTCACAAAATCAGGTAAAGCATCCATATAAGACATTGAATAACGCTTATCATAGAAAAACTCTTGCCATTGACGCACCATGCCCAAATAGCCATTATTAATATTAATAATTTTAACGGGTGTATGGTATTGCAACATAGTTGACAACTCTTGCAGCATCATTTGGATACTACCGTCACCGGTGACACAGGCTATATCTCGATCGGGGTCAGCTAATTTTGCGCCCATGGCTGCTGGCAAACCGAACCCCATGGTTCCAAGTCCGCCTGAATTAATCCAACGACGTGGCTTGTCAAATGGATAATACTGCGCTGCCCACATTTGATGCTGACCTACGTCAGAAGTAACAATAGCCTCCCCTTTGGTCACTTCATACAATGCTTCAATAACTGTTTGTGGCTTAATCACACCTTGTTTGGTTCTGTACGCCATAGAGTCTACTGAGCGCCAGTCATTGATTTGCTTCCACCACGAGTCTATATTTTCTAATTTTTTAGCATCCAGACTCTGAATAAGCGCCTGCAACACATCGTTCACTTGTCCAATAATAGAAACATCAACACCCACCACTTTACCAATGGTGGAAGGGTCGATATCAATATGAATGATTTTTGCGTAAGGACAAAATTTTTCTAAACTTCCAGTAATACGGTCATCGAATCTTGCGCCCACAGCAATAATACAGTCTGAATCATGCATTGCCATGTTTGACTCGTACGTACCATGCATTCCGAGCATACCTAAAGACTGTTTATCTGTTGCAGGAAATGCACCCAAACCCATTAGCGTCTGTGTGATAGGAAATCCAGTATTGTGCGTCAGGGTTGTTAAGGCTTTACTAGCATTGCCAATCACGCTGCCACCACCTGAATAGATAATAGGTTTTTTAGCCTTTTCAATAATTGCAATTGCTTTTTTAATCTGCTCAGCATCTACTTGAACTTCAGGCTGATATGAGCGCATTTTTATCGTTTGAGGGCAACCCTCGTATTCAATTTCAGTAATGGTTGCATCTTTGGTAATGTCAATCAAGACAGGACCTGGGCGCCCTGTTGTCGCAATATAAAAGGCTTTTTTAACTGTCTCAGCAATATCGTCAGCATTTTTAACCAAAAAATTATGCTTTACACATGAACGCGTAATACCAACTGCATCAACCTCTTGAAAGGCATCGCTGCCGATTACTGGAGAAGGGACTTGGCCAGAAACAACTACCATTGGAATAGAGTCTGTAAACGCAGTGGCAATACCTGTAACTGCATTGGTTAAACCAGGGCCTGAAGTAACGAGTGCTACACCGCATTTACCACTAGTGCGCGCATAACCATCTGCAGCGTGCACAGCACCCTGTTCATGACGAACTAAAATGTGATCAATTGCCGTACAAACATTCAATGCATCGTAGATGTGTAGAACTGCCCCACCCGGGTATCCAAAGATGTGCTTCACGCCTTCACTTTTCAAGCAATCAACTAGTATTTGCGCACCATTTAACTTCATTGTCTATTTAAAAGCATAAAAACATTCAGATTATACCTAAACTAGGCTTATTATAACTAGCAGTTTATAAGGATTTTTGCCAATCTTCAGAGTAGAATTGAATTGGCGAATCTTTAGATTCAAACGTTTCGATTGACCAAGTACTTGGTTTAGCTAAAATTTCTGATAATAGCTGATCATTTAGTAAATGACCTGTCTTATATCCTTCGTAATGACCAATTAAATTAGAACCCAACAAATACAAATCGCCTACAATATCTAAGATCTTATGTTTAACAAATTCATTATCGTAACGCATACCGTCTTCATTCAGAACATCATCGTCACTTAGTGCAATTGCATTATCCATACTAGCACCAAGCGCCAAATTTTGCCTTTGCATCATCTCTACATCTTTCATATAACCAAATGTTCTAGCGCGAGAAATCTCTTTTAAATAAGATTGTTGGGCAAAATCAATACTAAGTTTTTGACCACTTTCTTGTACTTTTTTGTGATCAAAATCAATTTCAAGTGTCACTTTAAAGCCTTCATATGGAGAAACTTGCGCCCACATGTCTCTATTTTCAACTCGAATCGTTTCATGAATCACTAGAAAGCGCTTGTGGGCATTTTGTTCTTGAATACCGGCAGATTGTACTAAAAAAATAAATGGTGCAGATGAGCCATCCATAATTGGCACTTCAAATGAATCCAGCTCAACCATAACATTATCAATACCTAGTGCTGAAAAAGCACTCATTAAATGCTCAACTGTAGAAACCTTTACTCCTTGATTTTCAAGGCCAGTTGACAAGACTACTTCATTAACAAACGCATTGTGCGCTCTAACCAATTTACCGCCGGCATCCATACGTCTAAAAACTACGCCATGGTCAATTTCAGCAGGTATGAGTGTCATATTAACCATATGGCCACTGTGAATACCAATACCACGCGCTTTAACTGTCTTCTTAATTGTTCTTTGTTTGATCATAAGATAGGGATTTTATCACTTTAAAATTTAAATAAGCTGTCTTTAATTCTACTTATTCTATGTGCCAGCCTAGGTGAATTGTCTAGCTGAATTTTTTCTAAATAGGATTCATTTGGTTCGTATAACAATAATCCTAGTGCACAAGAATAAACTGGGTCAGAAATAATCATTTCATTGCCTGTAATTTTAGTGATATCAATTTGTCCTAACTTGGACCTTACCCTAAAGGATTTTAAAAATAATTCATCACAACCTTGAATCTTGACGCCGCCACCTGTTAATACAAAGCCAGATTTAAGTGAACGCTCTAGTTTTTTAGACTTTAAGTTTTGTTTAATCAACGAAAACAACTCTAAATACGCTGCCTCAATTACCTCAACCAAACTATGAGAGGATAAATAACACTCTTCACGCTCCCCTATTTGTTTGAACTTAATCAACTTGTCTTCTCTAAGAGATTTAACCTGGGCACTGCCATATTGAGTTTTCAGTCGCTCCGCCTCTTCAAAAGATGCGTTAAAGGCATATGCAATTTCTTCAGTAATTTGATCTCCAGCTGATTTAAAAATTGCACTATGCACAATACCACTATTTGTAAATACTGATATATTGGTCACACCTGAGCCAATATCAATCAAACAAACGCCATTATCTTTTTCATCTTGGCTAATATAAGGTTCACTACTTGCCATAGAATTCAATACAAACCTAGTGATACCTATTTTAACCTCACGCATAGTATTCTGAATGACGCCTACAACCTGATTAGATACAGTTACAATATGCATACTAGCTTCTAGTGTTTTTGCTTCAATACCAATAGGGTTCTCTACTTTATCTCCTTGGTGATTGATAGGGTTTTTATTAATAATAAAGCGATTTAGCACGCTGTCTATGACTTGTTTATTAGTTGATGTCGTAACAGCTTTAGCAGATTTTAAAGCTAATTCTACATCCTTCTCACTAATAATAGAATTGGCAATTAAAACCTGCCCCGCTCCATTAATGGTGATTAGGTGAGGGTCTGAAATATTGACACGTACGCCTAAGATTTTAAAATTACAACTTTGGTTTGCCTTTCCAACTACTGCTTTAATAGCTTTACTTGCTTTTTCAGTGTCAACGATCAGTCCTTTATTAACGCCTGCTGAGGGTCCAACACCATGCCCAATGATTTCTAACCGGCCACCTACCTCTTCAGCAATCAAAACCACAATCTTGCTACTGCCTATATCCAGACTAACAATAAAATTATTATCAACAGCCATTTTCTTTATCCTTGCATTCTAGCCAGTTGTACAAATGACTTAACTCAACCGTTGCCCCACTAAGAAAACGTCGAAATTTTTTAGCGTTTTTTTGTCCATGGTACAAACCTAAGATATGTCGTGTCATTGAACGAATTGGCACTCCTTGTTTATTCTGACTTTTCATATACTCAATAAAATCTAATAATACTTGTTCACGGCTTATTCTTGTTGTATTTTGTTTGTAAATTTGTTTATCAACTTCACAAAGTAAATAAGGCTGATGGTAAGCCGCTCTGCCAAGCATGACGCTGTCAACTTTTTTTAAATGATTTCTAGCATCTTCCAGATGGTTAATACCACCATTAATGCCAATAGTTAGTTGAGGAAAATCTTGCTTAATTTGATAGACCCAATCATAATTAAGAGGTGGCACTGTGCGATTATCTTTTGGACTTAGGCCTTTTAGCCAAGCTTTACGAGCATGGATGATAAAAATATCACAACCCGCTTCATTAACGGTGGTGACAAAATTAACCAATTCTTCGTAGCTTTCCATATCATCGACACCAATACGTGACTTTAAAGTAATGGGTAGATCACTCACTTGCTTCATTGCATCAACACACTGCGCTACTACTTGTGGTGTATTCATCAAACAAGCGCCAAAACTACCTGATTGCACTCTATCTGATGGACAGCCAGCGTTAATATTAATTTCACCGTAGCCCCAATCTTGGGCGATTTTGGCACACTGCGCCATCTCACTTGGGTCACTGCCACCAAGTTGTAACGCCAAAGGTTGTTCATCTTCATGATAATCTAGTAGGCGTTTTTTATCGCCATGCAAAATAGCCTTACTGGTAATCATTTCGGTATAAAGTTGTGCGTGCTTAGACATCAGTCGATGGAAATATCGACAATGTCGGTCGGTCCAATCCATCATTGGTGCAACACTAAATTTATGCGGATAACTCATTAATCAAAGTCTGTATAACAAAATCAATACTACTGGAGACTATAGCCTCTCTATTACCCGAAAAATTTTGAGTTTCAACAAAGCTCTTATCTCGAATACAAAATCCAAAGCATACCATGCCCACAGGCTTTTCTGTTGTACCCCCTGTTGGTCCAGCAACACCAGTAATTGAAACAGCAACATCACTATGAGAGTTTTGAATGACACCATCAACCATCTGAGCAGCTGTTTGTTCACTAACAGCACCAAATTGCTCTAAAATTTTAGCATCAACATTAAGCATGTCTATTTTTGCTTGATTACTATATGTTATATAGCCTCGGTCAAAATAAGCAGAAGCGCCTGAGATACTCGTCAATAAGGCTGATAAATTACCACCTGTGCAAGACTCTGCCGTTGACAGTATTAATGATTGCTCAATAAGGAGTTGGCCTAAAGTTTGTACTTTCATTGTAATAAGTTAAGGCGCAAGTGCTGCATGCACAATTTCAAAAATATCATTCGATAAATCATCCGTAGCTAAAATAATTTCTAGCTGCTGTTTTTGTAATTCACGTAATCCAGGTGTGTAACGCTTCCAGTGGTTATAGACACTAACTAGTCGTGCACCAATCTGCGGATTTGAAGTATTCAGCTTGATAATTACCTCGGTTAGTAACTCATAGCCTTGCTGATTATGAAATTGAACAAAATTACTTGAAAAACTGCCAATTACACTTCTTAATCGATTTGGCGTATTGAATGAAAATAGACTATGTTGCATCAACTGCTTGATATCGTCTACATTATTTCCGGGTGCTAATGCTTGAGCAGCAAACCACTTATCCATCACTTGGACGTCATGTTGATAAAGCGTAAACATTTGTTGGATTGCTTGATTTTGATAGTCATTATCAATCAATAATAAAGCATTAAAAGCTGCCAAGCGATCACTCATGCAATTAGCTAACTTAAACCCCTGGTAAGCCAACTCAAATTCACCAGCCCTAACCAAATAAGACAAACAAACATTCTTCAAGGATCGAGCGCCTACTGCCTCCGGTGTAAGCTCAAATTTATTAGCAGTATTCAGCTTGTTATAAATATTTAGAAAAATAGACTTAAAGCGCAAAATAATCTTGTTAATAACTACTTCTCTTTTTTGTCTAACCTCAACAACATTAATTTCATTCATTTGTAAATGAATTAAACGCTCTGATGGTAGTGTTAACAACTCACTTAATAAGGCATTATCTGTTTCTTTAACAAGAATATTCTCAAAAGCATTAAACAATACCTCTTCATTGATTTGATCAGGATTAAGGATTAAGGACAACCATAGGGCTTGGGCGTTATCCCAACGACTAAAAGCATCAGTATCATGCTCACATAAAAATATTTTTTGCTCAGTACTAAGGCTTGAATCTAATTTAATCGGTGCCGAGAATCCACGCAACCAAGAAGGGATTGGTTCGTCTTTAATGTCTTTAAATTCAAAGGTTTGTTGTTTTTTATCTATCACCAAAACGCCTTGTTTAATTTCTCTCCCTTGTTGATCTATCAATCCATAACGCATTGGCAGATAGTAAGTGCAGTCTCCCTTTTGATTAAAGGTTGCTGTATAAATTTGTTGCTGAGCATCATATTCAGTATTTACTTCAATTTCAGGCGTACCTGGCTGTGAATACCAAGCCATAAAAGGCTTAAAATTAAAATCATTAGCATCACTCATTGCCGATACAAAATCATTGATTGTGACTGCCTGCCCATCATGGCGATTAAAGTAAAGCCTCATACCATTTTGAAACCCTGCCTCACCTAAGAAGGTGTGAATCATACGAATCACTTCCGCGCCTTTCTCATACACGGTAAAGGTATAAAAATTATTCATCTCGATGTATGACTCTGGTCTAACCGGGTGTTTCATTGGTCCGGCATCTTCAGCGAATTGAAAAGTACGTAAACCGTTCACATCTTCAATACGCTTGATTGATCGAGAATGTAAATCAGAAGTAAATTCTTGATCTCTAAAAACCGTTAACCCCTCTTTTAAGCTTAATTGAAACCAATCTTGACAAGTAACTCTGTTGCCTGTCCAATTATGGAAATATTCATGTCCGATCACCGCCTCAACATTAATAAAATCTTTATCCGTTGCTGTATCTGGATTAGCCAATACATAAGTGGAATTGAAGATATTAAGACCTTTATTTTCCATTGCCCCCATATTGAAATCATCCACCGCCACAATCATATAAATATCTAAATCATATTCAAGACCAAAACGTTGTTCATCCCATGCAAATGAACGCTTTAACGAGTCCATTGCAAATTGGGTTTTTTCAATATTGTGTGGCTCGACGTAAATCTTTAACTCAACCTCATTGCCACTAACGGTGGTGTAAGTATCTTCTAATACAGCAAAATCACCTGCCACCAAAGCAAACAAATAACAAGGCTTAAGACTAGGGTCGTGCCAGGTAGATTCACCTGGTTTTGAACTTACCAAATTACCATTACTCAACAATATTGGGTAATGGCGAGGGTCGGCTTTAATGTGCGTGGTAAAGACACTAAGTACATCTGGCCTATCCAAGTAATAAGTAATTTGCCTAAACCCATGCGCTTCACATTGTGTACAAAAATTACCACTGGATTGATACAAGCCATTTAAACTGGTGTTTGTTTCTGGATGAATACGTGTCTTGATCTGTAATGTAAACTCATCGGCTAGATCACTAAGCTCTAACCCTTCATTGGTTAATTGATAATTAGGTTGTACGCCATCAATCAAAATTGAGATTAATTCTAAATTAATACCATTTAAAAACAAAATACGCTCTTGATTGGTTGAATTCGGATTTTTATAATAATGCACCTTAGATAAAACAATTGTTTCATCTTCAGACAAATCAAAATTCAACTCTGTTGTGCGGATCAAATATCCACTGGGCTTATAATCCTTTCGATGGATTGGTTGTGGGGCTACAGTGCTAATAACACTACTCCTAAAATTAATCGATAAACAACAAAGGGCATTAAACCAATACTGTCTAATAATTTAATAAAAAACACAATGGTAAAGTAAGCGCTAATAGCTGCAACTAAAAAACCTAATATTAACATCAGCCAATCGACTGATTGTGGTTGCTGATATAAATCAAAGATCATCAACATAGCTGAAAGCGTAATCACAGGGATCGATAATAAAAAGGCAAACTGGGTAGACATCTGTCTAGATAAGCCAATTAACAATCCTGCCGTAATGGTAATACCAGAGCGCGACGTACCTGGAATAAGCGCTAATGCTTGCATACTACCAATAAAACTAACATCTAGCCAATTAATCGCTTTTCTGATTAACAACCTTTTGTTATTCACCCAAACACCTAAGCCCAACAATAAACCAAATATTAAGGTTGCATAAGCAATAACTTCAGTTGAACGTAGTGTTTGCTCAATGGTATCTTTGAACGCTAAACCTGCCAAACCTACCGGGATTGTTCCTAATAATATTCCCCATGCTAATTTAGACTCACCAACTGTTTTAACCCTAACAACAGAATAAAAAAAATCAGCTATTAAAGTTTTAATAATCAATCGATAGTAAAATACAATTGCACTGAGTGTACCTAGATGCACCATCACATCAAATGCCAAACCTTGGTCAGGCCAATCGGTTAATTTTGGCACTAGAATCAAATGTGCCGAAGATGATATTGGCAAGAATTCACTTAGTCCCTGAACTAATGATAATACGATTGTCTGAATGAAATCCATAATATGGTAAGTTTACAACTTATGTGTCAAGTCTTGTTCTTTAAATCCGGTTAATTTTACGTGTAGATCTTTGCTAAGCGCTAATACTTTAAAACTTTCACCCATAGCACTAGGCAATACCAGTTGTTTAATTTGTTGTGCAAGAGTAATACGCTTGTTTTCATCAGTTTCAGCCAATAAATATTCGTCAATCCCTAATGATATTAAGAACATAGCTTGAGTTGCGTAACCTTTAATATCAAAACCACTACGTTGAGCTTGATCAGCCATATCAGAGAAATTAACTGAAGTAGTAATGTCCTGTTCACCCACATTTACAAAAGGATCGTCGCTAGCTTTATGCTGATAATAACACCTCAGCGTGCCTTCACCACGCTGAGGGTGAAAATACTCATCTCGACCCATACCATAATCAATTAACAACACCAGGCCTTGATCAACAATATCACTCAATGCATCCACCCAAGCCATCGCTCTAAGATTTATCTCAGTGGTATAGCCTTGTTCAACTTCGTTAGGTAATAACACTTTATCATTAGTATACGATTGATCAGACATCTTCCATTGCAATTGATCATCTTGACAATCAACGCCAAGCTCTACAAAACCATTTTGTTTTTTAATTAGGCGCTTAGCGGGCATTGCATCTAAAACTTCATTGGCAACCACCACCCCTGAAAAATACTCAGGAAAAGCACTCAGCCACACCACCCTATCGAGCAATTCTGGCAAAACTTTAGCGATGGTTTCTTTTTGTCGTTGTTTAAGTTCGGCACTAAGCTCAAGGATGTAGTATTTTTTCGGCAAGTTGTCGAGTCGGCCTAACTCAAATAGAATTTGAGTAGCCAATATGCCACTACCTGCACCAAATTCTAAAATATCATTACTTCCATCAAGCACCTGCGCACATTGACGTGCCAAACAAAATCCAAACAAATCTGAAGTCTCTGGCGCAGTAATAAAATCCCCTTGCTCGCCAAATTTCTGTGCACCACCACTATAATAACCTTGCGCCGGATAATACAAAGCTAAATCCATAAATTCATCGAAACCTATGGGCTTGGCTTTTTGTATAATGGTGTTTTTGATTATTTGTTCTAAAGTCACAAAAACTATTTTATATGAAAACAGCATTAATCACCGGCGGTGCGCAACGTATTGGCGCACAAATCGCACAAACACTACATAATGATGGTTATAACATTATTATTCACTATCGACATTCAAAACAAGCTGCCGAAACCTTAGCTCAAAAATTAAACGCTCAGCGTAACGACTCAGCCACCACTGTTCAAGCAGAACTGTCAAATCTTGATGATATTAAAGCATTAAGTCAAGGTGTTAAGCAATTAGATGTTTTAGTTAACAATGCATCGATATTTTATCCAACGTCTGTTGAAGAAGCCACTCAAGACACTTGGCACACCATTATGAATACTAACTTAATGGCGCCATTTTTTCTGTCGCAGTCATTAACAGAGGCTCTTAACAAAACTTCAGGCTGTATTATTAATATTGTTGACATCCACGGCGAGCGTCCACTTAAAAATCATGCGATTTATAATATTTCCAAAGCTGGTATTGCTATGATGACTAAAACCTTGGCCAAAGAGTTAGCACCCAATATTCGAGTTTGTGGCGTATCTCCTGGCTCTATTCTTTGGCCAGAAAATGAAGCTGAATTAACCGATGAGCAAAAAAACAAAATGCTAAATAAAATTGCCCTAAGAAAACAAGGTAGTGCTTCTGATATCGCAAATACTGTTTTATTTTTAGCCAACTCACCATATATCACTGGACAAATTATTAGTGTTGACGGTGGCCGCACGTTAAACCAGTAAGCACGCAAGGAAATATTTTTGTGTTATAATTAGACTGCTTGATGTTTAAGATACATCAGCTAAAAGAATTTTTTTAAATGTTTTTGTACTAGACAAATACCACAAAAACTATAACAAATATTTTGGGCTTTTTTTTGCCACATATAGAGTAACACGATCATTTATTCGCCCTTTTAGGCAATAAATCGAAAAAGGGTGTAAACCCTTTAAGGAATAGGTTTTTGAGTCATTTATGAATCAAATAAATCACAATTTAATGTCAAGTCAGCACTTATGTGTTGAATCTCTATACGTGGAAAAAAGTCCATCAACAGGACCAAACCATGAATCATATTTTAATCAATGCAACTCACAAAGAAGAGATCCGAGTCGCCATTGTCAAGAACAAAAAACTCACTGATCTTAATATAGAAACCAGCCTTAATCAAAAAAATAAAGGCAATATTTACAAAGGTAAAATCTCTCGAGTTGAGCAATCTTTAGAAGCTGCTTTTGTTGACTACGGAAAAGAAAGACAAGGTTTTCTACCGTTTAAAGAAGTAGCAGAAAGCCTCTACAATGGCGCAAAACCTAAGGGTGATAAGCTAACTATTTCTGACGTTTTAAAGGAAGGACAAGAAATTATTGTCCAAGTAGAAAAGGAAGAGCGTGGCAATAAAGGTGCAGCGTTAAGTACCTATATTAATTTAGCTGGCGCTTACATGATTCTAACGCCAAACAATCCAAAAAGCCATGGTATTTCAAGACAAATAACATCATCAGATAGACAGTCTCTAAAAGAGATTATTCAAAAAATTACTATGCCAGATGACTCTGGTCTAATTATTCGCACCGCTGGATCTGGTAAATCTTTAGAAGAATTACAATGGGAAGTTGACTACTTATCAGAACTATGGACTTCAATTAACAACGCTGCAGAAAAACGCTCAGCACCTTTCTTAATTTATCAAGAAAGTGATATCATTATTCGCACGCTAAGAGATTACCTGCGTGAAGACACAGACAGCGTTGTAATTGATGATTTGGAAACCTTTCAAAATGCAAAAGAATTTGTTAGTTTTGTCCTGCCGCATTACCTAGATCGTATTAAACTTTTTGATATCTCTGAGCATTCTTTGTTTAGCCATATGGGTGTTGAAAACCAAGTTAAAAGTGTTTTTAACCGAGAGGTTTCTTTGCGCACAGGTGCAACTATCGTTTTTGATCCAACCGAAGCATTGACAGCAATTGATATTAACTCTGCTCGCTCAACGAAAGGATCTGATATTGAAGAGACGGCCTACCATACTAATTTAGAAGCTGCTAAAGAAATTGCCATACAACTGCAACTACGTGATATTGGTGGTTTAGTTGTAATAGACTTTATAGACATGGCCTCTGAAGAACACCGAAGATCAATTGAAAAAGCCATGGAGAATGCCACAAATTCAGATCGAGCGCGTATTCAAATTGGTACAATTTCACAGTTCGGCTTGCTTGAAATGTCAAGGCAGCGCTTAATGAGTTCAGTCACTGAATCGGTCGAAAAATCTTGTGCACAGTGTCATGGTCGTGGTACTACACCGACAATTCCAAGCTTAGCATTAACCATACTTAGACAATTAGAAGATGGCTGTAATGCTTCCAACCAAACACAACGCCTAACTATTCAATCTAGTGTTGATATTATTACTTATTTATTAAATGAAAAGCGCACTGATATTGCCAGATTAGAACAAAAGCACACAATCAAAATCACGCTATTGCCTAATCCTTATATGCAATTCCCTAACTTTAGCATTAACAAGCAAAAAGGGGATAAAAAATCACAGCATAAGAGCTACCAAGGCATATCCAAACCACAACAAACACTAGCTGAAAATGGCCTGACTAATGCGGCCGAAGAGCCTGTGGTTAATATGAATCGACCAGAAACACGCGTACCTGAGAAAAAACAACTTTCATTATTTGAAAGAATAAAAAAAGCATTATTTGGTACTAAGAAAAAGAAAGTCGATAAAAAACGTCCAAACTCAAACAATCGTAATCGAAATAAGAATCGTAATCGAAATAGAAATAAGAATCGTAATAAAAATCAAGGGAATGGAAACGCTCAAAATAAAAATCAGCATCCCCAAAAAAAACAGCAACAAAAACCGAATCCTCAAGCAAAAAACAAGCCTCAGGAAAACAAGAAACAAAAAACACAAAATAAATCCCAGGGCAAAGCTAATCCTAAGTCACAACAAAAGCCTAAGGCCGATGCGAAACCTAAAACTGAGTCTAAACCAGAAAATAAGGCACAACAAAAGCCTAAGGCCGATGCGAAACCTAAAACTGAGTCTAAACCAGAAACCCAAAACGTTAATTAATCATGGACCTATATGGTGTTTTTGGCAATCCGATAAAGCACAGTTTGTCACCCGCTATTCACACTCAATTTTCCAATCAGACTGGGTGTGATATTAAGTATGAAAAAATATTAGCACCCATAAACGATTTTGATCATAGTGCAAAATCGTTTATTACTCAAGGCGCTAAAGGCTTTAATATTACCGTACCCTTTAAAATAGAGGCTTTTAACCTAGCAACTGAGCTCACGCTTAATGCTCAGACTGCAGGTGCAGCAAACACCATCAAAATAGACGGTGATAAGCTCATTGGTGAAAACACAGACGGTATTGGTTTGGTCAACGACTTAATCAAAAACCTAGGTATTAACCTTAACAACAAAACCATACTAATTCTTGGCGCAGGTGGTGCTACTCGTGGTATTTTATTGCCACTCCTAAAGCAAAATCCTAAACGCCTTATGATTGCTAATCGAACTGCATCAAAAGCTAAACAATTAGCACTTGACTTTTCTGTCCATGGTAAGACTTGTGGTTTTGGTTTGGATAAAATTAAAGACGCGCCTGTTGATGTGATTATTAATGCTACCAGCGCCTCACTAGATGGGCAAATGCCGACTATTGCTAATGGTGTAGCTAATGATGCCATTTGTTATGATTTGATGTATGGTACGCAAACACCGTTCATAGATTGGGCAAAAGCCAATAATGCCAAAATGGTTGTTGATGGTTTAGGTATGTTGGTTGAACAGGCTGCTGCAGCTTTTGAATTTTGGACCGGTAAACAACCTAACACTCATGAAGTTATTAAAAATTTACGGAGCTAAACGTTCTACTCCCCAAGCATCACCCTCTTTTCTGTAAATAAATCGATCATGTAGACGATTTTCTCTACCCTGCCAAAATTCAATGGTGTGTGGTACTACGCGATAACCACCCCAAAAATCAGGTAGTGGTACTTCGCCTTTGTTAAACTTCTCTTTCATTGATTCAAATTGTGACAATAGCATTTGTCTAGATGACAATTGTGAAGACTGGTTTGATGCCCAAGCACCAAGCTGTGAATCTTTTGGACGTGAAGAGAAATACTTAATAGAATCAAGCGTTGGTATTTTTTCAACGACACCTGAAATCTTCACCTGTCTTTCAAGATCTAACCAGGGAAACAATAAAGCTGCTTTTGGATTGCCTGTTATTTGTTTTGATTTTTTAGAATTGTAATTGGTAAAAAATACAAAACCCTGTTCATTAAATGACTTTAATAATACAGTCCTAATACCAATTTCGTCACTATCTGCTGTGGCAAGACTCATGGCATTTGGCAGAGTTAACCCTGCTTGAGTTGCTTGTTCTATCCAAGACTCAAATTGTACAAATGGATTGCCATCAAGCTCAGTACGCGTTATACCATTACTGGTAAATTCTTGTCTTAACTTTAATAAATCAACACTCATTAAAAAGGAAGAAACTTGTTCTTCTTAGCCTCAGTCAAATGATTTGAAATTAGGTATTTAATCGGCGGAAAGTGCTCTGCAAACTTAAGTACAAACCGCCTAACCTGCTTAATCACTGGCGCATCATTGGTAAACAGCGCCACAATACCGTTAGTACCAAAAAACATGAGTCGGGTTAGATTAATATGTTTTTTCTCAAATAACTTAAGAAGTGAGGTCGAACCAATATCTTGGCCATGCATCAACGCTTCTTTAATTAAGGTTGCTAAGATGTCTTGGCCTCTTAAACCCAAATTAAACCCATGTGCCGTAACTGGATGCATACCAACAGCCGCATCGCCAATCAATGCAAAACGATTGGCAATAAACGTTTGTGCATGTACACCCACTAAAGGGTAAGAATGGCGCTCACCACTTTGTGTCATTTGCCCAAATGCGCCTTTAAAATCTTTTGTAATCTTAGTATTAAAATCTGTCTCAGACATATCTAACATAGCTCTAGATTTATCTGTAGTTACAGTTAAAACAACAGAAGATGCATTACCAACCATTGGCAATAAAGCCAAAGTTTGTCCATAATCAAAACACTCTAATGCAACATTATTGTGTCTGTTTTCATGCTCCATTTTAGTGACTATCATCACTTTGGAAAAATCTTTCATTAATGCGGGTATACCCACCTTGCGACGAATATTTGAAAAACGGCTGTCTGCTGCAATCACTAATTTTGTCTCGATCTGATCGCCATCAGCAAACAATACCTTTGAATGTGTTTCACAGTACTCAACATCATCTACCATTGAATCTGTTTTAATGGTGATATTATCTGCCTGACTAACACGTTGATACAATGCTTGTCGAACTTGATAATTAGGCACTAAATAACCCAACGCATCGATTGAAGAGTCATCACTCTTGAAATTTAACAATGAAGGTGAGTCGCCATCAAAAACTTTCGCTTCTCGCAAAGGAGCAACTTCTGCCTGGTTAACTAAATCCCAAACACCTAGTTTTTTTAAAATCTTGAGTGATAAATGCGTCAGTGCTATTTCTCTGCCATCAGCCTGAGGGTTAGCAATAGCGTCAATACTAGATTTTTCTACTACTAGAACGTTTACATCAGCCCCTATCATTGAGGCGGCAAAACTAAGCCCTGCTGGTCCACCACCAATAATGACAATATCGTACGGAGTTTGCATATTTAAATTCAAAATAGTGAGATAATAAGCCTATTATAACTACCCGAGCTACTGATGATTTACGTTGTTATTCAATTTGGCTGCATTATTTATCTAATTATTAACGCACGATTCGACCATTTGAATACATTAAGTATCACTCTCATTGCGCTCTCAATTGTGATTGGATTAATGGCGGTTATGAATATGAAACTTAATAATCTTAATATCGTCCCTACATTAAAAGATAAGCACCAGCTCGTAACCCATGGCATCTATCGATTGATCCGACACCCAATGTATACCAGTGTATTGCTATTTTGCTTAGCATTTACCTTAAGCATTGCTGATAATCAAGCAGTAGTTGTTATGTTTATTCTGTTCATTGATCTGATAATAAAATCAAATGTAGAAGAAAAATTACTCAGTGAACGTTTTAACGACTACAAAACCTATAAAAATAAGTCTGGAAAATTCTTACCTTTTTTGTAATCTTTTAAGCTTAAAACCTGCCATTTTATTGCCTTTCTTGCTCAGTTTTTTCAACCAGAACTTGGCATTCTTAATAGAACGCTCTGTACCAATGCCTTTTTCATACATTAAAGCTACTTTAAGTTGGGACGCTTGATGCCCCTCTCTTGCAGCATGAATATAATGCTCATAAGCTTTTTTAGTATTCTTAGTAACACCTTTTCCGTGCTCATACAAATAACCTAGCTTATTGTAAGCATCAAGATTACCTTCTTTTATAGATATTTGGTAATAATGATAAGCAGTTTCATAGTTTGGTTTAACACCTAGACCAACTTCGTATAACACGCCTAATCGATAGGCCGCACCAACATGCTTCAACTGCTGTGCTTTGATATACCAATTTACTGCGCTTATATAATCTTTTTTTGTGCCTTTACCATATTCATATAACCAGCCCATTTTATATTGAGCATCTGCATGGTCTTGTTTAGCAGCTTTTAAATACCAAATAAATGCATTATCATAATCATCACTATCCTGATAAGCATTTGCTAGTCGATACTGACCTTCACTATTACCCGATTCAGCTGCATCAAGTAACCATTTATTCGCTAATAATGTATTTTGTTTGGTGTTTAGGCCTTGTTGATATATTAAAGACAAACTGTATTGTGCATCAGCATGCCCTTGATTAGCTGATTGCTTAAATAACTCAAATGCTTTAGTTGTGTCTTTTTCAACACCAACACCTTGATAAAACAAAAAACCTAAATAATACTGAGCCTTATCGTGATTTTGTTCAACGGAGGCGTTTAACAACTCCAGACCTTTAGGGTCGTTTTGGGGGGTGCCTTTTCCCTCAATATACATCATCGCCAGTGCAGTTTTGGCTTCTAAACTACCAATCTTTGCTGAATGCTTAAATGCATTAAACGCTTTTTCATAGTCTTGATCAACACCATTGCCATAATAGTAGGCTTTACCCCTTTCATACAGGCTTGTATCAGCCATAACCAAGCTGGTAAAAAATAATATAAAAATTGATATAAATCTCATGGATAAGATTATATTAGAATTAAGAATAAATTAAGCCTTATCTAAGTCATTAAGAAACTTAATGAGGGGGCTTAAGAATATTTTTAAAGAAGATTTCGAACAACCAAAATCATGCAACATTAACAAACAAAATGCCTGCTAGTGTTAATAATTTACTCGCTTAGGACACCAGAACCTAACACAGCACCAACTGCAGCACCACTACTTTTGTCAATTTGGTGACCAACAGCAGCACCTAAAATTGGACCCTTAAGGCCTTCAGGCAATGGAATAATACCTACTACATCATCAACAATTTTTCCAATAGAACCCAATAGCCCCTCTAAATCGAATGAATTATCAGTTTCAGCTAATGCTGGCTGAACGCTTAATAAAGTTGAAATTGCAACTGAAGCAATAATATTTTTTTTCATTTTCTCTTTCCCCATTTTAATTAAACTTAGTCAATTATAACTGAATATGCGTCATCACAATATAAAAATAGAATCTTTACATTTTATGTAGGTAAATAATCATTTAAAGTGGTAGTCACGGTCAGATTTGAACTGACGACTTCCAGCATGTCATGCTGGCACTCTAACCAACTGAGTTACGCGACTATTTGATTGAAAGTTGACAACTGATAATTGGCAACGAGGAAATTATACCTGTAAGAGCTGCGAGTGCTAGAAACAAGTTTTGATAATTTCTTGAATATTACTAGCAGCTGCGTACGGATCATCTGCATTTTTAATAGGACGGCCAACAACAATATAATCTGAACCTGATTTAAACGCAGTGGCAACATCTACAACACGTTTTTGATCATCATCATTCGCCACTGGACGTATTCCTGGCGTAACTGCAATCAGTTTGTTATCAACATACTCTCTTAAAAATGGCACCTCAAGTCCTGATGAAACTACGCCGTCACAACCTGCTTCAAAAGCTCTCTTAGCACGAGAAATAACCAAATCTTGTACATTGCAATCAAAGCCTAAATCATCAAGGTCACCCCTATCAAGGCTGGTAAGTGCGGTTACTGCGAGTATCTTAAGATCGCCTTTATTCTCTGCAGCCTTCTCCATGAGCGCTTGGTTGCCATGAATAGTAGCAAAAGTGGCACCATACTGACTTAGGCGCGAAATAGTTCTACCAACAGTTTCCGGTACATCAAAAAATTTAAGATCAACAAAGACTTTTTTATCTTTTGCAATCAACCAATCCATTAATTGGAAATATTGACCAGTCATTAGCATTTCCATGCCAATTTTATAAAAAGTCACACTATCATCCAACTGATTAACTAAATCTTTAGCCTGCTCAACTTCTGGCACGTCTAGTGCAAAAATCAATCTATCTTCAATCTTAATATCTTTCATTATTATCCTTTAGAAAACACCGCCACCAGAATAGCCATTCTCATTAGCCTTTCTAATCCAGTACTTTGATTGTTTTATGTCTTTTTCTATGCCTTTAGCAAGTGCATAAAAAATGCCTAAATTATACTGTGCTTTTGCATAATCTTGGTTGGCCGATTTTTGATACCAAGCGAAAGCCTGGTTAAGATCTTTTTTAGCCCCCATGCCAAGCTCGTACATTAATCCCAGCTCATACTGAGATTTAGCATTACCTTTTTTAGCTAGAGAAATAACTTCCTCTGGAGAAGAGCAGTCTTGCAAGGAAAATTATTCTGGAGAAACTTGAATCTGAACTTTGACAGTTTCAGAGGTTGGCTTATACTGTGTAGTGTATGAGAAAATTTGCCCATTAAAATCATATTTAACTAAATAATGTGCCAATCTACTTGCGGTAACACGTCGATATTTTGTCTCACAAACCTCTTTCCTAACAATATTTCCCGAATTAGACTGTGCGTTTTGAGCCATAGAGGCACCTAATAAGGCACCTACAATTGCAGCCTGCTTTTTTTTCTTTTTCTTACTAGACAAACTGTTACCAATTAAACCGCCTACAATTGCACCACCTAATGGGCTCATTGCATTATTATTTTGATAAAATTCTTTAATATAACACTCTTGGTAAGGCTCTTTTATAAAGCGATCTTGGTAAATTCTTTCAACCGAAACGATAGGCGCTTCACTAGAATAACTACCAGCAATAGTAAAAGAGCTGACTAGAAATAATGGTAACAATAATAAAATAATCTTTTTCATACTTTTAATATTACCATAAAAACTGACTAATTGGAAATCTTACCTTTATACGCCTCAGGCACAACAATGACTTTTACTTTGAGTTTATCATCTGAATTTGGCTTCTTATTAGTTGTATAAGTATAAGTATTGCCTTCATATTCATATTCAACTAAATAGTGCATCAAACGAGATTCTTTTTTGTTTCGGTGTTTGGTTTCACAAAACTCCACTGAAGCAATATGACTGTCTTTAGAGGTATTAAAAAAACTTGTAATTAGACTAGCTTCATTTTGATTTTTGTCGTATTTCTTAGTGTAGCACTCTTGATAGGCCTCACGTGTATTAAAATCTTTCTTAATTTCTTTAACTGAAACAATGGACACATCTTCAATGTGTCTTCCCTTAGCGCTAATGATTCGATTTGAGACTTTGCTTAATTCTGGAACATCGACTTTATCCTTAACTACAGAATCTGATTTTGTTATAAAAGAAGTTATAGGGTCAGTAAAAGAAACTATAGGATCAGTAATTGATGACAATGTACAACCTGCCAACAGAAAATTTAATAATAAGAAAAAAACAGCTGTATACCTCATAATCCCCGCAACTTTTGTATGGATACAAATTTAATTAAAAGTTCCATTATATATCTATATAAAAAATAAAAACAATATAATCGTAACTATCATGACTATTACATCAAAATCAACTCTGTACTATACTCATGACCCTATGTGCTCTTGGTGTTGGGGGTTTGACAAAACTTGGCAACAAGTCAAAAATTCACTACCAAGTTCTATATATATACAATATGTGCTAGGTGGATTGGCTCCTGACAGTAGCGAGCCTATGTCGAATCAAATGCGAAAATACATTCAAATAAATTGGCAAAAAATTGAAAAAGAGATTCCAGGCACTAAGTTTAATTATGATTTTTGGAAAAATTGTACGCCTAAACGGTCTACCTACCCCGCCTGTCGTGCAGTTATTTCAGTAAAAAAACAAAAACCTGAATTAGAAGCATTGATGATTAAACTTATCCAGCACGCATATTATTTAGAGGCTAAAAATCCTTCAAAAAACTCAACGTTAATATCTTTAGCAAAGTTACTTGATTTAAATATAGAACAATTTACTCAAGATCTTAATTCTAAACCTACACAACAACAACTACTAGATGATATTTCACTCATGCAGTCGCTTAATGTTACAAGCTTTCCATCTTTAACATTGAAGACAGGGTCAACCCTGAAATCTATTAATATTGACTACAATAATACAGATTTCATCTTAAATCAAATCATTGCTTGAGTTTATCACGCTATCAACCGATAATACCAACCTTGCCTTCGTAGCTCAGCTGGATAGAGCAGCCGCCTCCTAAGCGGCAGGTCAGCCGTTCGAATCGGCTCGAGGGCACCATATCAAAAACTTATTCCACAAGTAATTAACAGGTGTAGAATCAAATTATATAGAATAGTAGGAGTATCGTAATGACTCAGAAACTCAATAAAAAAGCGTTAGCATTGGCGCTTGGACTAATGTGGTCACTAGGTGTATTGTTCATGTCAGCAATCGCATTAACCACAGAAAGCTACCTACACAATATAGTAGATTTTATCGCAACTATTTACTTGGGATATTCACTTAGTTTTGGAGGTATTATTACTGGTATGGTTTGGGGATTTTTTGACGCAGCTATTGGTGGCTATGTCTTTGCCTGGCTTTACAATAGATTTAATTAGAATGTTATACTGTTAAAATAATGATTCAAAAAATCCTGGAGATTCTTTAGGTTTTTCTACATTGATTTTTTTTGCTTTTTCAATCTCTTCTTGTTTAAGCACTTCAAAACTAGCCAATAATGTTTGAATTTCTGCTTTCACGCGAGCGTCAATTTCTCTATTAACGTTATCTGTTTCTTTCTTTATTTTAGCAACTACTGCATATTCCTCAGTCCTAAAACGACTCAATATTTTAGACTTGTCTTGTTGATATTTTTGATTCAAAGCCTGCTCTTTCTTATTATAAGGGCCTTTTAATTTATTCTTTTGTACTTGGTGTGTACGCGCACTTTTCGCCTTAAGATCAGCTAAAGCCTTGATGCCATGTGACTTAGTTCTTTTAATAGTACTTTTTAAATTATTAGCAATAGACTCTACTTTTAAATCTCTTTTGGCATAAAGTTTATTACCAGACTTATTTTCATATGAGATTTGCTCTTGTTCAATCTGCTGATTAATCTTAGCCAAGTATTGTCTATTTTCAAGTTCTCTTGCAGATTTTCTAGCAAGTTTTGCACTACTATATTCAGTATTTAAACGGTCTAATATTAAATTTTCTTTTTCAACAAGTCTTTTTTCAAAGGTATTGCTGTATTTTAGAATCTTGTCATCAAGCTTTGGATATGACTGTTTCACAATCTTCTGATTTTTTTCCTTCTCTCTTATTTCAATAATTAAAGCATCGGCAATACGCTGAGCCTCTAATTCTGCAATCCTATTGTCGATAATCTTTTTGTTCGCTTCTCTTAACAATTTAACATCACTTTTCAGATAGTCTATCTTATTCTGAAATTTCAATTTAATGGTGGCTACGTCAACCTGATAAGCGGCCTCTAATTGTTTGCCTTGCTGCTTTAATTGATAGTAATTGTCAGGCTCAACGCTAAGTATTTTCTTGATTGATTCTTTGCGAGCAGCACTTGTAGCATCAAGAGCCATGTCCTCCACTCTAGAAATAATATTGTTACTTCTAACACTTGATAACATCTTAAGTTCAGCAATTTTTAACGCGGTTTCTGCATCTAATAAACGAGTCTTATGCCTTAATTCATTACTCATTTCTTTTACCAAGCTTTTCTTGCTAATTGGTAAGCTTTTTTCTAAACTTGATAAGTCCAATGCTAGTTGCTCATCAATGTCTTTATTCCTAATTTGATCAGCAATCACACTATTCTTTTGTGTGGCAATTGTAGCTTCTTTAATTTTGTTTATCTTTTTTTGCTTTTCTTGATCTAACTCAAAGTCAAAGTCAGAACCAGAGCTAGACGAAAACAAATCATTATTCATTACTGGGGCTTCGTCATTATTATTAAAGAAATTATCAAAATTTTGAGGTTTGACAGATGACGTGTCAAAAATTGTACCAAGTGGTTGTGGAGCTTGAGAATCACTCTCGGTAAAAAAGTTATCGAAATCTGCTGGCTCTCCAACAATTCCAGAATTATAAAAACCATATAACAAATCGTTTTTATCTAGAGATGCCCCTGGTTTTTCAGTAGTAGCATTGGTGATGCTTTCTTTTGGTGAAAAATTGGCTGGTAAGTTAGTTATTTTACTTTCTTTCTGCACCATAGGAGGTTGTACAGATTGCACACCCCATACTTCTGGTGCGTCAAAAATTGTACCAAATGGCCTTTCTGATACTATATTGGTTGACTGTTGATCTACTTCACAGCCAGTCAATATTAACGAACTTGCTATCAAATAATAACGTAGTGAGTTTTTCACAATTTACAATGTCTTTAAACTTATATATCTTTTAATGAAATTTGTCTTTTATGTGTCTAGATATTACTTAACCGCTGATTTACTTTTGGATTTAATATCAGCTCTAATCTGTTTTTTGATAACATCTATTGCTTTTCTTTCTTTAATAAGAAGCTCTCTTTCTCTGGCTTTAGCTTTAGATATAATTGAAGATTTATCTTTCTTAGATTGACCAATTAAGCTTTTTTTATCTTTCTCGTATTGATTTTTCAGGTCTGTCACTTTTTGTTTGTGTTGCGCCTGATTATCTGATTCAAGTTGAGATAAAGAATTCTTTCTCTCTGCGTAGACTCCTCTAATAGCTGATTCTAATCTTTCATCAATTGTTGTAATTTTAGCATCTCTTTCAGAAATCAGATTATCACGCATCTTGTTGCCGGCAGTTTTTTTAGCTTCTGTAATTTCATTATTTAAACTGGCTTTATAGGATTTTTCTTTAGCAGCTCTTTTTGCCTTACCTTGTTCGTGCTTTGAGGCAATTGCAGACAAAACAGACTCTTCTTGCTTGGATAGTTTTGATTTGGTGTTTTTGCTGTATTCATCAGCTTCCGCTTTAAACTTTGCAATCAACTTTTCAATCATTGCTTGGTTTTTTGCTTTTGCTCTTTTTTCAATCTCAATAGCTTTAGCAACACGTTCTCTTTCTAATTCTGCTGCTCTAATTTTTAGTAACTCCTTATTGGATTGCTTCATTGCGCGAATATTTTGCGCCATAATCTTTAATTGTTTTTCCCTTTCCTTATCAAGCTCTATTTTTGTATTTGATAACTTGTTAAGATACTGCTCTTCAAGTTTTCTTTCATTGTCCTTGAAAACATAAAATCTATCTAGCTCAGTAGCAAGCGCTTTTTTCATCAATCTACTTTCTACTTCGCTTTGTGCATCTGAAATTTTTCGTTCTACCGATGAAATCGCTTTTATTCGTTGACCTTTAACATCAGATTTAATCTGGGCAATATTGTCTTGAGTCTCTGAGTCTAGCGTTTTAATTTTTGTTTCAAGCTCAGCCTTTATAATTTTTGCAAGATTTTGCTCTTCAGATTTTAATTGTTCATTTAAGATGTTTAATTCATTTTTTAATCTAGCCTCAACATCTTCTAATCTAGTTTGCTTAGCTATCTTAGCAACTACCTTGGCATTGATATTACTAACTTTAACTGCTTCAATTCTTCGCTTGCGCTCTGCCTCAGCGTCAAGCTTAATTTTAGCAATAGCTTTTTGCTGGTCTTCAGTTAATTTAGGGTATTTTTTAGCAACAGCTGACTGAGTAGCGCTCTTTTTAACAGGATCTTTTTTACCAGCACTCTTAGAATTGTCTTCGTCATCACCAAACCAGGAGCTAAAAAACCCTGAAGATTCTTTAGCCTCAGAAGAACTGGCCTCTGTAGGTGTAGGCTTTGTTTCTTCTCCGGTTAATGAACAACCTGTCAAGAAAAGAGAACTGACTAACAATGAACTTAATAAAATCTTGTCTGTAATAATACGCACACTATACCCCTGATTTAGATATGAATAATTTACTCATTATCACCATTAAACCCACTGTGTCAAGTGTTTACCCCGCTGAATTGAGACAAGGGCAATGGCTTTACTGTTATTTTTTTACAAATTCTTTATTCTGAACCGCCAAATAGAGAGCCAAAGTAATCGGAGACCGAAGTACCAGTAGATGATACTGATTCTGATACAGTATTACCTGCATTAGTAATTGCTGATTCTGCTTCAGCTGAAGCTTCAGTAATTGAATCACCCATAGAAGAAAGACTGCAGCCAGTTAAAAAAAGAAAACTACCAAATAAAGAACCTAATAAAATTTTTTTGTTAAAACCCATTTATATACTCCTGATAAAATTTAAATAAAATACAAAGGTCTATTATCACCATTAAAATTTTGGTGTCAACGGTTATCTTGTAATAATATTAACAATCATACACATGTTTTGTTTTATCTTTGATTCTGTATAATCGTCACAACATTGTTACTAGGAATACACATGTCGGGTAATTCTTTTGGAAAATTATTTACAGTTACTA
>CAJVCK010000010.1 GCA_910595805.1 uncultured Candidatus Thioglobus sp.
TAGTAGTTGATGCACGTACACCGGGTTGGGTTAAGAAAGGCACAATCCCACACGCAGTAAACGTTCCATTCACTAAGCTTAACTCTAAGGCATTAGCTAAAGATCCTATGGCTGTAGTAGATGTATTAACAGGTAACTTTGGTGTTAAAGACATGGACGGCGTGCTTAACTATGACAACGCTAAGACTTTATACTTGTTCTGTAATGGTTCATGGTGTGGTCAGTCTCCAGCGTCAATTAGAGCATTGTTGACTATGGGTTACCCTGAAAACAAGATCAAATACTACCGTGGTGGTATGAACGATTGGAAATTATTAGGCTTAACAGCAAAATAATTGAATAGCAATTGTTTGAAAAAAGGGGCGTTAATAGCGTCCCTTTTTTTCGTCCTAAATTTGGACGTAGTCGCCGATAATCGAGCTGATACTTGGTATCAGATTGGTTATGATTATTCACAACGTGGACGTAATACGGACGCTTTTGAGTGGATGTTAAAAGCAGCAGATGCCGGACATGCTGCTGCACAAAACAATATTGGACTAAGTTATTTGCATGCACTTGGTGTACCAAAAGATGAAAAAATTGCCTTTTTTTGGTTTGAGAAATCAGCAAAACAGGATTTATCCTATGCACAAAGTGAGTTAGCCATGCTTTACTATGAAGGTAGAGGGGTTGAGCAAGATACACAAAAAGCGTATGATTGGTGGTTAAGTGCTGCTAAACAAGAGGATGAATACGCACAATTTAATTTAGCCTCTTTATTTTTAGAACAAAAAGATATTAAACAAGCTTATTACTGGTTTACCAGAGCAAGCAATAATAATCATCCTGATGCAAAAATAGCATTAGAACAATTGCGAGAAAAATATGTTAAATAAATTAATATTAGTCACAGGTCTGTTGTTATCACAAATGAGCATGGCAGCACCTTTGAGTTTTCCTGAACTGCCAAAATTAGGAGATTTTGATCCCAGTAGTTTGCAACAATTTTTTAATAAATTTACCAATGCTAAGCCAGATTTTGAAAGAGAAGATCGAATGATTGGTGAAATTGAAGATTCTGTTATGGATGGGGATGTGGAATACTTACCCCTAGATAATGATAAAGAAGTTTTCAGCATATATATGGAGCCAGATGCAGATGAACCCAAGGGTGGCGTGATTCTTTTGCACTCCCGTGGCTATCACGCAAACTGGTCAAGTACAATCAAACCATTGAGAATTGGATTAGCAGATAAGGGTTGGCATACACTTTCAGTGCAAATGCCAGTGCTTGATAAAAATGCCAAATACTATGATTATGTGCCAATTTTTCCATATGCGCATGAACGCATTGACGCGGCTTTAGATTTCTATAAACAACGCGGTATTGATAATATTATATTAATCGGCCATGGTTGTGGTGCACATATGTCAATGAGTTATATTGATAAATATGGTGATGACAAAATTTCAGCTTATGTTGGTGTTGGTATGGGAGCAACTGACTATAAACAGAAAATTGTCAAACAGTTTCCATTAGATAAAATGTTAACACCTGTTCTTGATGTCTTTGCTGAGAATGATTTCCCAGGTGTGATTAGACTTTCTGAATCTAGACAAAGTTTAATGGATATTGCTGCCAATGCTAAAAGTGAACAAATTGTAATTAAGGGTGCTGATCATTATTACAAGGAAGATAGTGCTGTGGAATCATTGAATAATACAATTAGCGCTTGGTTAAGTAAGCTAAAATAATACTTATAGCGTTTGCAAATAATCCAGTTCTTGCTTGGAGAAGTTTGCCAATTTTCTAGCTTCAATATTAAATGGGCCGCGTAATGATTCACCAATATGCTGTTGAACTAGTGATTTAAAAGTAGTTATTGGTTCTAGTTTTCGGGATAGACATAGATGATTAAACCAAAAATTTCCAATTTTTACATGGCCAACTTCATCAGCAAATATAATATCTAACAACCCAACCATTGGCTTGAAATTAGAGTTTTCAAAACGCTTTTGAATTTTTGGTGTTGCATCTAGGCCTCTGGCTTCTAATACGCGCGGCACCAGTGCCATTCTAGCTAATACATCATAATCGGTTTCATGAGTCATTTTCCATAGGCCATTATGCGCATCAAAATCCCCATACTGATACCCCAACTCAATCAGATAGTTATTAAGCAGTTGAAAATGTTGTGATTCTTCAAAAGCTACTTTAATCCAATCTTGATAGAATTTATCAGGCATGTCTTGGAATCGATAAACAGCATCCAAGGCTAAATTAATGGCATTAAATTCAATATGACAAATCGCGTGAATGGTTTTAATAAAGCCAAGATCAGATTTATCTCTTTTAGGAATGGATTGAAACCTTACCAAATTAGGTTTTGTTGGTCTGCCTGGCGCTTCAACAGAGATTACAGGATGTTTAGCCTGATAGTTAAGCTTTACCTGATTTTTTAAGGTATGAAGTTGATCAACGAGTTTAATTTTCTCATTAATGTTGGTTTGTGTTAATGCATTAAATGCTAACTCAAAGACGTTCATATTTTCCGACATTGATATTGTTAAGCTTCCAATCGCCAATTTGAGTACGAATAAGTCTGAGCGTAGGAAAGCCAACATGTGCTGTCATACGACGTACTTGCCGGTTTTTACCTTCAGTGATTTTTAACTCTATCCAGGAAGTGGGGATGTCTTTTCTTATCCGTATTGGCGGGGTTCTGTCCCAGATCCAACTAGGGTCATCGATAATTAAAGCTTTAGCGGGTTTAGTTAGTCCATCTTTGAGTGTCACGCCACGACATAATTGATCAATGGCCTCTGTATTTATTTGACCATCAACTTGAACAATATAAGTTTTTTCTTTGTCAAATTTTGGGTGGGAGATCTTGTGTTGTAGCTTACCGTTATCCGTTAGTAGTAGCAAACCTTCAGAATCTTTGTCTAATCGCCCAGCAGGATAAATATTTTTAATATTAATGTAATTGGCTAACGTATCTCCTTCACCGCTAAATTGACACAATACGCCAAACGGTTTGTTAAATAGGATAATATTACTAGCCATAAATTTGTTTTGCACGAGTGACAAATGCATCAAGTTGAGAGTTAGCTATAGAGGTAAAAATAGGGCTAATAGCCGCATCAACAATCTTAGAAGAGAAGTTAAACTCTAATTCAAGTTCGACTTTACAAGCCTTATCGCTCAATGCAATAAATATCCAAGCGCCACTAAGATGATTAAAGGGCCCATCTTTAAGTTGCATATCAATACGCTGGTTAGTTGTGAGCGTGTTAATCGTGGTAAAAGTTTGATTAAAGGCACTTTTTTTAATACTTACTGAAGCGGTAATCTCGCCATCAGATTGATTTAAAATACAAGCAGACGAACACCAATTGAGAAATTTAGGGTAGTCATCAACTTGATTAACCAGTTGATACATTTGTTCACAAGAGTAGGGTACGATTGCACTTTTAGAAATATGATGCATGGCAATATTGGCTAGTAATTATTATGGGTAAGAAATCTAAAAAATCCAAAACAAATTCAAATACGATTGTTGTAAATAAAAAAGCACGACATGACTATTTTATCGAACAAAGTCTCGAAGCAGGACTCTCTTTAGAAGGATGGGAAGTTAAAAGCCTGCGTGATAACAAAGTACATATTAAAGAAAGTTATGTTATTTTAAAAAATAGTGAGTTATTTTTATTCGGTGCGCACATTACCCCAATGACGAATGCATCAACTCATGTAAACCCTGATCCAACACGCACACGAAAGCTACTATTAAATCGTTTAGAGATTAATCGAATTAAGGATAAAATCAACCAAAAAGGTGCGACCATTGTGCCACTTAAAATGTACTGGGCAAGAGGCAGGGTTAAGCTTGAGATTGGTGTGGCTAAAGGAAAGAAAGCCCATGATAAGCGTCAAGATATTAAAGCTAAAGACTGGCAAAGAGACAAACAAAGAGCGCTAAAAGAGAGTAATCAATAAATCAATAAAGTTTTTTTGAAATTTGATTAACGTAGGTCAAATATTATCATATAATCAATACCGTTGAATGTTAAGGTTTGGCTTTATTTGAATGAGTCGTGTTTTTATTTTTAAAACCTTTTTTAGTAATAAAAATTTTTAGCGTTTGGTATTTTTAAACTTTCGGGGAGATAAAATGAATAAATCAGAATTAATCGATGCAATTGCATCAGCAGCAAACCTTTCAAAAGCAGACGCAGGTCGTGCACTCAATGCAACGACAGACGCTATTTCTAGCGCTATGGCTAGTGGTGACGGCGTACAATTAACAGGCTTTGGTTCTTTTGTTGTTAGAGATCGTGCAGCACGCACAGGTCGTAATCCACAAACAGGTGCATCTATCCAGATTGCCGCTTCTAAAGTGGCAGCTTTTAAAGCAGGTAAAGCACTTAAAGACGCAGTAAACGGTTAGTTATTTAACCGTTTATTTTAAAAGCACCTTAGGGTGCTTTTTTTTATGCCTGAAATAAGACTCGAATTAAGTTAAAATGACTGAATTACTTATTTAGTGGACACCCTAATGGAGCGCACTTTATCAATCATTAAGCCAGACGCAGTTGCAAAAAATGTTATTGGTCAAATTTATTCTCGTTTTGAGCAGGCGGGTTTTAAAATTGTAGCCGCTAAAATGCTACATTTAGACGATGATCTTGCTGGTGGTTTTTATGCAGTACATAAGGACAGACCTTTTTACGGTGAATTGGTGGAATTTATGACCTCTGGCCCAGTAATAGTACAGGTATTAGAGGGCGATAATGTAGTCGCTAAACACCGCGAAATTATGGGCGCAACAAATCCACAAGAAGCTGCCCCAGACACGATTCGTGCAGATTTTGCTAATTCTTTAGATGAAAATGCCGTGCATGGTTCTGATTCTTTAGAGAGTGCAGCAATTGAGATTGAGTATTTCTTTGGTAAAGACGGTGTTTGTCCACGCACAAGGTAAAAGGCCATAATCAACTTTTTTTAAGCACAAATACGCACAGCATAATCTGTGCGTATTTATTTTCTACACATGATAAACAAACAAAATCTATTTAATCTAACACAATCAGATTTGAATAATTTCTTTGCTGAATTAGGTGAAAAACCTTATCGTACCAAGCAAATTATGCAGTGGGTTTACCATAAGAACCAATTAGACTTTAATCAGATGTTAAATTTGAGCAAAGGCCTTAGGGAAAAATTAAACGAAGCAGCGACTTTGGAGTTACCTACGATTGCTAAGCAAAAATTTTCATTAGATGGCGTAATTAAATGGGCTATTGATTTAGGCCAAAATAACCATATTGAAACCGTTTACATTCCTGAAAAAGACCGAGGTACGCTTTGTATTTCATCGCAAGTTGGTTGTGCTTTGGCTTGTACTTTTTGTTCTACAGGTGTGCAAGGTTTTAATCGTAATTTAACAACAGCTGAAATTATTGGCCAAGTCATGGTGGCTCAGCAATATTTAACTGATAAAGGTAAGCGTATTTCTAATGTAGTGTTTATGGGTATGGGAGAGCCTTTGTTGAATGAAAAAGCAGTTTATGATGCTTGTGATTTACTTTTGGATGATTGGGCTTTTGGATTGTCACGACGCAAGGTAACCATATCAACTTCAGGCGTTGTGCCGGCACTGTTTCGTATGGCCGATGTAACACCCGTCAGTTTGGCAATTTCTTTGCATGCACCTGATGATACTTTACGCGATGAATTGGTGCCGATTAATCAAAAATATCCGATTAGTGAATTAATGTCTGCTTGTCAGAATTACTTAACTGCAGGCACCCAAGAGCGGCATATTTTGTTTGAATATGTGATGCTGGAAGGTGTTAATGACAGCATTCGACAAGCCAAGCAATTAGCGCAACTACTTAAAGGTATGTCAGCTAAGGTTAACCTGATTCCCTTTAATCCTTTCCCAGAAAGCCAATATAAAACTTCAAAAAGGCCTACAATTGAGGCCTTTCAAGATGTTTTGTCTAACAGTGGAATACGCACAATGACTAGGCGCACTCGTGGCGTAGATGTAGATGCGGCTTGTGGTCAACTGGCAGGTAAAGTGGTAGATAAAACCAAACGAACAAAATTATGATAGATGGGATAGACTATTACCCAAAAAAAAAGAAAGATAATGGAAAATTTATGTTTTGGGTTTTGTTCTTATTAATTGTTAGTGTATTGGTGTATTGGTATTTGAATGATCAGATAGATTTAGAAAAACCAAAATCCACACTAATTATAATTAGTGAGCCTGAACTTAAGCAGACCGATGAAACTATTCCTATTTCCGCAATATCCATTCAAGACAAACAAAAATACGTCCAGCCCCAAATATTAGAAAATTTAGACGAAGTTATGCAAAATTACAATAAAAATAAACCATGAAACCTATTCACACTATTAGTAGGCGTAAATCTAGGCAAATCTTCGTGGGTGACGTTGCGATTGGTGGTGATGCGCCTATCTCTGTACAAAGTATGACCAATACCAATACTTGTGATGTTGATGCAACTTTGGCTCAAATTAAATCAATTGCAGATGCGGGTGCAGATTTAGTGCGTGTTTCTGTGCCAACCATGGAAGCTGCCGAAGCCTTTAAAGAGATTAAAAAACAAGCCAGCATCCCACTGATTACTGACATTCATTTTGACTATAAAATAGCGCTCAAGGTGGCAGAATATGGTGCTGATTGTCTGCGTATTAATCCTGGTAATATCGGGCGTGAAGATCGAGTTAGAGAGGTGGTAGCATCAGCAAAAGATCATAATATTCCTATTCGAATCGGTGTTAATGCGGGCTCATTAGAAAAAGACTTACAAAAAAAATACACAGAGCCAACACCAGAAGCTATGGTGGAATCAGCTTTTAGGCATATTGATATTTTGGATAAGCTTAATTTTACTAATTTTAAAATATCACTCAAGGCGTCTGAAATATTTATGACCGTATTTGCTTATAAGCAACTTGCTTCACAAATTGACAATCCACTGCATTTAGGCATTACAGAGGCTGGCTCATATAGAACGGGTGCGGTAAAATCATCAATTGGTTTGGGATTGTTATTGTCTGAAGGTATTGGTGACACGATTCGTGTGTCGTTAGCATCTGATCCGGTCGATGAAGTTAAAGTGGGCTTTGATATTTTAAAGTCCCTACATTTGCGTAAAAAAGGTGTTAATCTCATTGCTTGCCCATCTTGTTCTCGCCAAAAGTTTGATGTTATTTCGGTGGTTAACGAGTTAGAATCACGCCTTGAGGATATTGTTGATCCAATTGATGTTGCAGTGATTGGCTGTGTGGTTAATGGTCCAGGTGAGGCAAAAGAGGTTTCTGTCGGGTTAACGGGTGGAAGTCCTAATTTACTTTATATTAATGGCCAAACGCATTCTAAAGTTGAAAACGCTAATTTGGTAGATGAATTAGAGGCAAAAATACGCTCCCAACTTAAGAACGCATAGATCTTTTCCGAGCTTTTACTCTGTAAATTAGTTGGATTGACCAGTAGCCAAGAAAGGCACTTAAAATAGATACAACAGCACAACCTAGCAAGAAAGGTTGCCAAATCACGCCAAACACTTCCCAAACGTAATCTAGCGACATAATAAAATCTTGTTGAACTTCGACGCCCAATATCCAAGCACCTAGTTTATAACACCCATAGTAAATTGGAGGCATGGTGATTGGATTAGTAATCCATACTAGGGCTACTGATAAAGGCAAGTTTGCAGAAAAAATAACCGCACCAGGTGCTGCTAAAAGCATTTGAAAAGGTATTGGAATAAAGGCGCAAAATAAACCAACTGCAAAAGCTTTTGAAATGGAACGCCTATTAAAGTTCCATAGGCTTGGATCATGCAGGTGTTTACTAAGCCAGCCTAGATGCTTATGATCTTTTAATTCTTGAGGGTCTGGGCTGAAACGTTTGAAGGTTTTCTTCATGATTGTGCAGCCTGAATAATGCCGTTAACATCTAAGTGATACAGAGCATATAACTCTTCTTGCGATCCTTGTTCAGTAAAATTATCTGGCAACCCTAATAAGGTGAGTGGTGTGCTAATTTTATGTGCGTGTAATAACTCGCTAATACCACTACCAGCACCACCAGTAATGGCATTATCTTCAATGCTTATAAGTTGTTGGTGTGTTTCGGCAAGTTTCAATATTAATTCTTCATCTAGAGGTTTAACAAAGCGCATATCGACTACAGTTGAATCTAGCTCTTCTCCTGCGATAAGCGCATGATTAAGCATTGTTCCGAAAGCAAGGATTGCAATCTTACTGCCAAACCTAATAACGTTTCCCTTTCCTATTTCTATTGTTTTATTACTAGTATAGTTTTTAATTGAAGAGGTTCCACGGGGATACCGAACGCAAGTCGGACCATCAAGTTGATAAGCACTATTTAACATTTGATACATTTCAGTAGCATTACTAGGTGCCATAATCACCAAATTAGGGATGCACCTTAAAAAGCTCAAGTCAAAACTACCGGCGTGTGTCGCCCCATCAGCTCCTACTAATCCGGCACGATCAATAGCGAATATCACGTTTAGATTTTGCAAAGCGATATCGTGAATGAGTTGATCGTATCCTCTTTGTAAAAAAGTTGAATAAATTGCCACTACAGGTTTTAGACCCTGTGTAGCTAGACCACCTGCAAAAGTAATAGAATGCTGTTCAGCAATACCAACATCAAAGTATTGTTCAGGAAATCTTTTTTCAAATTCACTCATACCAGATCCAGTACACATTGCTGGTGTGATCGCCATGAGTTTTGAGTCATTGATAGCAGTATTTAGTAACCATTGACCAAAAACAGCACTATAACTTGGCAGAGTAGAATTATTGGTTTCCATAGGCGCTACACCATGAAATTTACAAGGATCATTTTCTGCAGCCTCTAAACCGTAGCCTTTTTTGGTGATAATGTGAAGCAATCTCGGCATTTTAAGTTGTTTTAGGTTTTGTAAAGTTTTTACTAGAAGTGGTAGATCATGCCCATCGATAGGGCCGAAGTAATCCACACCCAGTTCTTCGAACAAGGTACTCGGTAACACCATGCCTTTAAGGTGTTCTTCCGAGCGCATGGCAAACTCACGAACCATTGGCATTTTTTCTAAAAAACCTAGTGACTTAGATTTCATTGTGGAATACACCTTTCCTGAAATAAGCTTGGTTAAATATTTATTCATCGCACCAACGTTTTTAGAAATACTCATGTCATTGTCATTTAGAACAATAAGTAAATCAGCGTCACAATCACCTGCATGGTTTAGTGCTTCGAATGACATGCCGCCGGTGAGTGCGCCATCACCAATAATAGCGATAGATTTTTTTTCAACCTGGTTGATCTTATTGCCAATGGCAATACCTAAGGCTGCACTGATTGAAGTAGATGAGTGTCCAGCACCAAATACGTCATGCTCACTTTCTTTCCTTTTGGTAAATCCACTTAATCCATCTTTTTTTCTAAGTGTGTGCATTTGCTTAAGTCGACCTGTGAGGATTTTGTGTGTATAAGCTTGGTGGCCCACATCAAATACAAAGCTATCATTAGGTGTGTCGAAAACATAATGCATGGCAACAGTTAATTCAACTGTACCTAGGTTCGGTGCTAAATGACCACCAGTTTTCTGAATGTTTTCAATTAAAAATTCACGTATTTCATCCACCAAAGATTGTAGCTGGTCTAAATCTAGCTGTTTTATATCTTGAGGAGATTGGATGGAATCGAGCACGTATACAGTGAATAATTAAAGAGTATTATTATACGTACTTGGTTTAGGTACATTATTAGCATTGATTATATCCATGCAGTAAAATAGTATTTTTATTCAATAAAACATTTTTTATGTTCACTGTTTGCGCACTTTATCAATTCGTCCGATTAGATGATTTTGAAGAATTGCGCACCCCACTGCGTGAGCTAATGGTTGAATTAGAGATCAAAGGCACAATTCTTTTAGCGTTAGAAGGCTTAAATGGCACGATTTCTGGCTCAAAAGCATCGATTGATAAGGTTATCCAGTTTTTACAAGATGATGGCCGTTTTGACAATCTAGAGATTAAATTTTCTCATAGTGAAACCACGCCATTTAAGCGCTTAAAAGTGAAACTTAAAAAAGAAATTGTAACGCTAGGTGTTGAGCATATCGATCCTTTGTCTTCTGTGGGTACTTATGTCAATCCCCAGGATTGGAACGCACTCATTAGTGATCCTGACGTAATATTGATTGACACTCGTAATAATTATGAATACGAAATCGGCAGTTTTAAAGGTGCCATCAATCCTAGCACTGAGACCTTTCGAGAGTTTCCTGAATACACTAAAAATAATTTAGAACAATATCGTGGCAAGAAAGTGGCGATGTTCTGTACCGGCGGTATTCGTTGTGAAAAATCGACAGCTTATCTAAAGACTCAAGGGTTTGATGCAGTCTATCATCTACAAGGGGGTATTTTAAAATACTTAGAAGAAGTGGATGAAGAACAGAGCCTATGGGAAGGAGAGTGCTTTGTGTTTGATGATCGTGTTGCCGTAAAGCACAACTTGGAGCAAGGTCAATACGACCAATGTCATGCTTGTCGTTATCCGATTACGCCCGAAGAAAAACAACATCCTCATTATGAAAAAGGAGTATCTTGTCCGCGTTGCCACGGTTCACGCAGTGACACCCAAGTCAGCCGTTATCGTGAAAGAGAGCGCCAAATACAGCTGGCTAAAGCACGTGGTGAAGAGCATATTGGTGATCATGCAAGTCAGATTATTACAGCTAAAGCTAAGAAAAAAGCACTTAAAAAACAAAAATAATTACCTATGTTTACACGTAAAGATATACCCAAACTAAAGCAAGACATAACTGTTCAAGCTAACTTGTTAGGCCATGATTTAATACTTAAAACTCGTTGGGGTGTGTTTAGCCCACGATCAATTGATGATGGCACGTTGCTATTAATGAAGTACCTAAATATTGATGCATATGATAAATGCTTAGATCTTGGCTGTGGTTATGGCCCGATTGGATTAAGTGTTGCTAAATCTTGCTTGCAGGGCGAAGTGCATATGGTGGATAAAGATTTTGTTGCAGTTGAGTTATCAAATAACAATGCTAAGCTTAATCATATTGATAATGCAAAAGCTTATTTGTCGGATGCATTTTTAAGTGTAAATAAAGACAATTATTTTGATCAGATAATTTCTAATGTGCCTGCAAAAGTAGGGCGAGAACAGCTTAGTATTATTTTATATGATGCTTATGATGCGCTTAAACCCGGTGGAAAAATTACCTTTGTTACGATTAATGGTTTGCGACATTTTATTAAAGACAACTTTAAATCCGTATTTGGTAATTATAAAAAACTAAAACAAGGGCAAAAGTACACAATTTCTCAAGCGATTAAACAATAGAACAATTGCGTAATAATTAGTATAAGAGTAAAATACTCGGACATTCAGAATTAAACAGGAGTAATGCAATGGACATAATGGATAGAATTCAAGCTCAGGTAGACAGCGCACCAATCGTACTTTATATGAAAGGAACGCCTCAGTTCCCACAATGTGGATTTTCTGCTAAGGCAGCGCAAACATTAGCTTCAACGGGCGTTGAATTTGCTTATGTTAATATTTTTGAAGATCAAGAAGTGATGCAAAATTTACCCAATTTTCAAGATTGGCCAACGTTTCCACAGATCTACTTTAACTCTGAATTAATGGGTGGTGGTGATATTATTGTTGAGATGGCTGAAATGGGCACCTTAGAGGCAGCCATGAAAGAAGCGACAGAGAAATTTAGTAGTAACTAGTTTTTGCTATAAGTTATGTAACTTGTGGCCGTTATCTTTAAGCCAACATCTGCTGGTTTTATAGTCTGGCAAGATTGATTCAATCAATTGCCAAAAATCCTTCGAATGATTCTTAATCTTTGTATGGGAAAGCTCGTGCACAATCACATAATCTATCACACTGATTGGCGCTTGAATTAGCAAATAGTTAAGGTTAATATTATTTACCGAGGAGCATGATCCCCACAGAGTTTTTTGCGCCTTAAGTCTTACTTGTTGATAATTAAGTTGGTGTGTTTTGGCATAATACGCTAGCCTTGGTAGGGCGATTTTTTTAAAAGCAGCTTTGTACCATGTGTGAAAGGCTAAATAACCATTATTTTTTAAGCTAAATACCTTGCCATCAAAATTAAGTTGAGGCGTTTGCCCGGTGTTTTTAGTTAACGGATATTGATTGCCTAGATACAAAAACTGTTCACCTTCTTTGTAACTTGGTGCCAGTATTTGATTGGAATAAATAGAGCGTTGTTTATTTTCTATCCAGTGTGCTTTATCAACAATAAAAGTCTCGACTTCTTTGAGAGAGAGTTTTTGTGGGCAACGAACAACAAGTTCGGCATGGGTATTGATTTGCAAACTCAGTGTTTTGCGTTTAGAGCGAATAAGTGTGTAATCAATCAATCCAAGCTCTTGCATTTTCAAACATTCTCATCCACGGGCTACGTTCAGTCCAATCTTTTGGATGATGTGAGTTTTGCACCGTACGGAATACACGTTCAGGGTGTGGCATCATAATGGTGACCTGGCCAGAATTATTGGTAACACCAGCAACAGCATTGTCCGATCCATTTGGATTATGTGGGTAAGTTTGTGTTAAATCGCCGGCATGATCTACATACTGCAGCGCAATATGCTGTTCGGATTGATTACCTTTAAATATTGCACGACCTTCGCCATGAGCAATGGCAATTGGCATGATAGATCCTGCCATGTCTTTGAGGAAAATTGAATTTGACTGACCGATTTTAACCGATGAAAATCGTGCTTCAAATTGCTCTGAAACATTGCGATTAAAGCTTGGCCAATGCTCAGATCCAGGGATTATTTCGCTTAAATTAGACATCATTTGGCAGCCATTACAAATCCCGAGTGCAAAGCTATCATTTCTTTCGAAGAAAGCCTCAAAATTATCTTTGGCCCTTGCATTGTATAGAATTGAGCTTGCCCAACCTCTGCCCGCACCAAGTACATCTCCGTAAGAGAAGCCACCACAAGCCACCATGCCTTTGAAATTTTCTAAAGAAATACGACCCGACAGAATATCACTCATGTGCACATCAATTGCTTCAAATTCAGCTTTATTAAAGGCCGCTGCCATTTCTACCTGACCATTAATTCCCTGCTCTCTTAGCACGGCAATTTTTGGTTTAGTATTTTTAGAAATATAAGGCGCTGTTACTGATTGTTCGTGATCAAAAGAAAGATCAACTTTTAAGCCTTCTGTATTTTCAATAATACCTGCAAATTCTTCTTCGGCACACTGAGGGTTGTCACGTAGTTTAGCGATTTCATAAGAGGTAGATGACCATAAAGACTGCAACTGTATACGTGGTTGCTCAAATAACACTTTTTCACCTATATGAATTTTAATATTATCTGTATCGTTGATATTGGCAATGTGACGTGTGCAGTCAGTTAGGCTTGCTAATGCCAGTGCTTGTGCAACAGCGTCTTTATTATTGTTACTTACCTGAATAATACAACCCAATTCCTCATTAAATAAATCAGTAATATTTTGTTCAGTAGTTTGAATGTCTAGACCACAATGAGAAGCAAACGCCATCTCCAATAGGGTCGTAATTGCACCACCATCACTACGATCATGATAAGCGCTAATCAACCCTTGTTTGTTAAGCTGATTGATAACACCAAAGAATTTTTTAAATGTTGAGCCATTATCTAAGTTTGGTGCAACATCACCCACTTGGTTGTACACTTGTGCCAAGCATGAACCACCCATTCTGTTTTGTCCAAAACCTAAATCAATTAGCCATAGTTCAGAAGCTTCATCAGTATTTAGTAATGGTGAGATTTGCAACCTTGCATCTGGTGTTTTTGCAAAGGCAGTAATGATTAACGATAAAGGTGCAGTTACTGCTTTGTCTTCACCATTGTCAACCCAAGAGCTTCTCATTGACATTGAGTCCTTGCCAACAGGTATTGTTAGACCTAATTCTGGACACAAATCCATGCCGACTGATTTGACAGCTTCAAATAATTTGGCGTCTTCGCCTGGATGGCCGCTTGCGCTCATCCAATTAGCACTTAAACTAATATGATTAATATCTTCAACATAACCACCTAACATATTAGTTAGCGCTTCTCCGATTGTCATTCTTGCAGCAGATTCAGCGTTAACTAATGCTAACGGTGTTTTTTCACCCATTGACATAATTTCACCTTGGTAGCCGACATAATCTGCCAATGAGATTGCGCAATCTGCCACCGGTACTTGCCACGGACCTACAAATTGGTCGCGCGCAACCATGCCGGTGACACTTCGATCGCCAATGGTGATTAAGAAATTTTTACTAGCAACGGTTGGTAATTGTAAGATGCGGTTAATGGCTTCATTGAGCTTGATATTGCTAGCATCTAAAGCATTAAGTTGATCAATAGGTATTTGTGCATTAATACTAGTCTTTGGTGGATTACCCAATAAAACACTCATAGGCATATCAATTGGATTATTGTCAAATAGTGAGTCACTTAAAACCAATTCTTGTTCTTTAGTGGATTCACCAAGTACAGCAAAAGGTGCGCGCTCACGTGCACAAATATCACTAAATAAATCTAAGCTAGAAGGTGCGATAGCCAGAACGTAGCGCTCTTGAGATTCGTTACACCAAACCTCAAGTGGTGACATTTGGTTGTCATCATTTGGAATATTGCGTAATTCAAAACGACCACCTCGACCTGAATCATTTACCAATTCTGGCAAGCCATTTGATAGGCCACCGGCTCCAATATCATGAATTGAAATAATCGGGTTGTCGTTGCCTAGATTAGCACAACGATCAATTACTTCTTGGGCACGTCGTTCCATTTCAGGATTAGCACGTTGTACAGAAGCAAAATCTAAATCTTCACTTTGCTCACCACTTTTAACACTAGATGCGGCACCGCCACCAAGGCCAATCAGCATTGCCGGACCACCAAGAACAATAATCTTGCTGCCAGAAGGAATTTCCCCTTTTTGAATATGTTGTTCTTGAATATGCCCTAAGCCACCAGCCAGCATAATAGGTTTGTGATAACCACGCACTTCTCCGTTTGGAGTTTGTTGCTCAAAAGTTCTAAAATAACCCAAGGTGTTTGGTCGGCCAAATTCGTTATTAAATGCAGCAGCCCCAATCGGTCCCTCGAGCATAATATCAAGTGCTGAGACGATTTGATTAGGTTTGCCGTAATCTAATTCCCAAGGTTGTTGGGCGCTGTTAATTTTCAGATTAGACACACTAAAACCACACAAGCCAACTTTAGGCTTTGAACCCTGACCAGTAGCGCCTTCATCGCGAATCTCACCACCAGAACCAGTGGCTGCACCAGGGTGCGGAGCAATGGCAGTAGGATGGTTGTGCGTTTCAACCTTCATTAAGATGGCCCTGTGTTCTTTTGAACTTACATATTTTCCATTCTCATCTGCATAAAAACGCTCACCTTCAAAACCTTCCATTACGGCCGAGTTGTCTGAATAAACACTGAGCAAACCTTCTGGGTGTTTGTGATAGGTGTTGCGAATCATGGAAAACAAACTTTTAGCTTGCTCAACACCATCAATAGTCCAATCAGCATTAAATATTTTGTGTCGACAATGCTCTGAGTTTGCTTGGGCAAACATCATTAGTTCAATGTCAGTTGGGTTTCGCTCTAATTTTATAAAGCTTTCAACTAAGTAATCAATCTCACCATTGCTAAGCGCCAAGCCAAGCTCAATGTTGGTTTTTTCTAAGGCTGACTTGCCATTAGTTAAAATATTAACGTCGGCATAAGGTTGTGGCTCAAAATTATCAAAAATAGTGTGTGCATCATTAATCGAACCTAAGACAGATTCGGTCATTTTGTCCATGATTGCAGCTAGAATTTGTCTTGAGTTAGTAATTTCAGCATCGAAATGATAAATAGTTGCACGTTCAATGCGGTTAATTTTGTTAATATCACATAAATGTACAATATCAGTAGCTTTAGATGACCAAGGAGAGATGGTGCCTAGTCTAGGAATAATTACAATGCTAGATTGTGCTGAGTTAGTTGATAATGCTGGTGCATAAGATAACAAATGCTCAAGGTGATTTTTTTCTACCTCTGTGAGAGTTTCATTAAGATCAGCAAGGTGAATGAATTCAGCTGCCAATAAGTTTAAACCGGGTTGTGCTTTTGATATTTTTGCTTGTAAGGTTCTAGTTTTAAAAGCACCAAGAGCGCTAATACCTTGATGGGTATGAATCATAATTGTGCCATTACCTCATCTGAAATATCGGCATTGTGATAGACTTCTTGTGTGTCATCAAGATCTTCTAATCGGTCGATCAGCTTCATGAATTTTTCTGCATCGCCTAAATTAAGCTCAACACGATTAGCTGGCTCCATAGTGACTTCAGAATGACTGGATTTAAGCCCTGCATCAGACAGTGCGTCTTTCACAGTAAAGAAGTCTTCAGGTGTGGTGATTACATCAATTGAACCATCATCATTGCTAATCACATCTTCAGCACCAGCATCGAGTGCAGCCTCCATAATTAGATCTTCGTCGCCTGAAGCAAAACTAATAAAACCTTGCTTGTTAAATAAATAAGCCACTGAACCATCAGTGCCTAGGTTGCCACCATGTTTAGAAAATGCATGACGCACATCAGCCACTGTTCGATTACGATTATCCGTTAAGGTGTCAACCATAATTGCCGTACCACCAAGACCGTAACCTTCATAACGTACTTCATCGTAGTTTTCACCCTCTAGGTCTCCACTACCGCGTTTAACTGCATTTTCAATGGTATCGCGTTTCATGTTAGCAGCCAAGGCTTTATCAATCACCATGCGCAATCCAGGATTATTCTCAATCACACCGCCGCCAGCTTTAGCAGCAATGACAATTTCTTTAATTAACTTGGTGAATATTTTTCCACGCTTGGCATCTTGAGCACCTTTTCGGTGTTGAATGTTGTGCCATTTAGAATGTCCTGCCATGAAGTTAGCTCCAATTTTTAAGTTTGTTAGATTTTACCTTTTATGCGGTAAAGTCGAGCAATTTTTGTATAGATTGCTGTGCTTTTTTAGCGACACCAGGTTCAATTAATATTTCATTTTTACCAGTTTTTAAAGTATCAAGACAATTGTCTAAAGTGTTCATTGCCATCCATTCACAATGGGCGCATGATTCACAGTCTGCACTTGTGCCCATTGTAGGAGCTTCAATTAATTTTTTATGGGGCGCCACTTCATGCATTTTGTGAAAAATACCGTTATCAGTGGCTACAATAAAAGTAGATTCATCTCGATCTCTTACTGCATTAATAAGCGCAGTGGTTGAACCAACTACATCGGCTAAATCCACAACGGATTGAGGTGATTCTGGGTGTACTAAAATACCCGCTTCAGGATGTTTGACTTTAAGTGCTTTTAATGCATCCGCCTTAAAGCGTTCATGCACTACGCAAGAACCTTGCCAAAGCAGCATATCTGCACCAGTTTGTGTTTGTACATAGTTGCCCAAGTGTTTATCGGGCGCCCATAAGATGTTTTCACCTTGCTCGTGCAAGTGTTTGGCAACGGTTAATGCGCTACCTGAAGTAACTACCCAATCTGCTCTGGCTTTAACTTGAGCTGAAGTGTTGGCATAAACCACTACTTTTCGATCAGGGTGTTGATCGCAAAATTTTGAAAAGGCTTCGATAGGACAATCTTCATCTAAAGAACAGGTGGCAGCTTCATCAAGCACTAAAACGGTTTTTTCAGGGGATAAAATCTTAGCCGTCTCGCCCATAAATTTAACGCCTGCAACGATAATAGTATCTGCGTCACAGTTCTGACCAAAGCGAGCCATCTCTAATGAGTCAGAAACAATGCCACCGCTTTCTTCTGCCAAAGTTTGTAAATCACCACTGACATAATAATGCGCAACCAATACAGCGTTACGAGCTTTGAGTTCAGCTTTTATTTGATCTTGAATTGACACGCTGTTTATTTAATCTTTTTCTGGCAAGCTCACTTTAACACTAAGCTCTCTTAATACTTTTCTTGGTACGCCAGCAGGTGCATCGGTTAATAAACAAGCGGCTGTTTGAGTTTTAGGGAAAGCGATCACTTCACGGATTGAGTCTGCACCAGTCATAATCATTACTAGACGGTCTAGACCAAAAGCCATGCCACCATGAGGAGGGCAACCATACTCTAGTGCATCGAGCAAGAAGCCAAATTTGTCCTTAGCTTCATCATCAGAAATACCTAAAAGCTTTAATACAGTTTGTTGCATTTCAACTTGGTGAATACGAATAGAACCACCACCAACTTCAGAGCCATTGATAACTAAGTCATAGGCACGTGATAGGGCTGTTTCAGCTGTCGTTTCTAATGTTTCAGCATTAACACTTGGCGCAGTAAATGGATGATGAATAGCACTTAAAGAGCCATCATCATTAGCATCAAACATTGGGAAGTCGATTACCCAGATTGGCGCCCATTGTTTATCAAACAGATCTAGGTCTTTAGCCAACTGTTCACGTAAATTACCCAAAGCCTCATTGACAATCTTAGCTTTGTCAGCACCGAAGAAAATAATATCACCCGTTTGTGCACCTGTCATTTCAATTGCTTTTTTGGTTACATCATCACCTAAGAATTTTAAAATTGGTGAGGCTGGACCATCTTCATTCAGCTTGATATAAGCCAAACCTTTAGCACCATAAATACTGACGTATTTAGTGTACTTGTCAATCTGCTTGCGACTGATAGTTGCACCACCCGGTACTCTCAGTGCTGCAACGCGACTCTTGTCGTCATTGGCAGGCCCTGAGAACACTTTAAAGTCAACGCCTTGCATTAGCTCATCCATATCGGTGATTTGCATTGGGATACGCATATCAGGGCGATCAACACCATATAAATTCATGGCATCTGCATAAGTAATAGTTGGGAATTCATCAGGCAAGTCAACATCAATCACAGACTTAAACATGCCACGTGTCATGTCTTCCATCATGCCCATAATCTCATCTTCACTCATAAAAGATGTTTCAACATCAAGCTGGGTAAATTCTGGCTGACGGTCAGCACGTAAATCCTCATCTCTAAAACATTTAACGATTTGGTAATAACGCTCGAAGCCTGACATCATTAATAATTGTTTGAATAATTGTGGTGATTGCGGAAGCGCAAAAAAATCACCTGGATGCGTGCGTGAAGGCACTAAATAATCACGTGCACCTTCAGGTGTGGCCTTAGTTAAAAAGGGCGTTTCAATATCTAAGAAATCGTTTTCATCCATAAATTCACGCATGAAGTGAGTCACCTTTGAACGCAAGCGCAGGCGCTGTTGCATTTCATCGCGTCGTAAATCTAAGTAACGATATTTAAGACGAACCTCTTCGGAAGTATCTGTTGAGTCAATCTGGAATGGAACCGGCTTTGAAGCGTTGAGAATCTCAATACGATCAGCAACAATCTCGATCTCGCCAGTGGCTAATTTTGGGTTAGCCAAGCCTTCGCCTCTGGCAATAACTTGACCAGTAATTTTTAAGACAAACTCATTGCGAATAGATTCAGCTAGTTCAAAATCAGCATTATCAGGGTTGATAACCACTTGCGCAATACCACGTTTATCGCGCATATCTAAAAAGATAACACCACCATGGTCACGACGACGATTCACCCAACCGCAGATTTCAACCGTTTGGCCAATGTTGTCTTTGTTTAATTCACCGCAATAATGTGTTCTCATTTTTAGTTTGTCCTTGTTTAATTTGGTGTAACCACACCAGTAGAAATAATTAATTTAAATGCCTCATCAACACTCATATCCAGTTCAATCACATCGTCTTTTGGTAGCATGATAAAAAATCCAGAAGTTGGGTTGGGCGTGGTTGGTACATAGATATTGATAATTTCTTCACCGATTTTCTTTTCAACCTCACCGTGATAATTGCCAGTTTGAAAAGCGATAGTCCACATACCTTTGCGTGGATACTCTACCAAAACCGCTTTTTTGAAACTGTCACCAGAAGTGCTCAAAACCGTGTCTGATAATTGTTTTAGTGCTTTATAGATACCTCTAAAACCAGGGATTCTGTTAAGCAGCTTTTCCCATAGTTCAAGCAGCTTACGACCAATGAAATTACTTACTAAAGCGCCAGTAATGACAATCACCAAGATCACCCATACAATGCCAGAACCAGGAATTGTATTACCTAAGTTAAATAATGTTTCAGGCAGGTATTCAGGTGGAACAATGTCATTAATTATCTCCAAAAAGAATTTAATAACGACAATACTTAGCCCTAATGGAATCCAAAAAAGCAAGCCAGAGACAAAATAGTTTCTTAGGTTTTTCAACGCTTAGTCACTTAATAATAAAAGCATTATTTTATCACAATGGATAAGGTTTTATATTGGCTCTTAAAGAGATCTATGGGCTTACTTGGTGTATTTTATGGAGGGTAGAGAATAATGCATTTCTTAAACCATTCTAAGTAAGTGCATCGCTCTCTTCATTTCTAAGGGTGAGGATTTCATAACCGTTTTTAGTAACTAAAATTGTATGTTCCCATTGTGCAGAAAGTGAACGATCTTTAGTGGTTACAGTCCAACCATCAACTTTGGAAGTGGCAACTTCAAATCCGCCTAAATTTATCATCGGCTCGATGGTAAAAGTCATGCCTTCTTCTAGAATAGGACTGTCGTCAACTTTTCCGTTGTCATAATGGAGCACCTGTGGCGCAGTATGAAACTCGCTACCAATACCGTGACCACAATAGTCCTTCACAACAGAGCAATTGTTTTTAAAAGCATGAGCACCAATAGATTTACCAATTTCGCCCAAATGGATGCCTGGCTTAACGTTTTTAATCCCAATGTATAGACATTCTTGTGCGATTCGACAGATGCGTTGAGCCTTAACGCTTGATTTTCCAATAACAAACATTTTAGATGTATCGCCATGATAACCATCCTTGATTACCGTGATGTCAATATTGACAATGTCGCCTTTTTTTAGTTTTTTCTCTCCTGGTATACCGTGACACACCACATTGTTAATACTAGTGCAAATTGATTTTGGAAAACCATGATAGTTTAATGGCGCTGGAATCGCTTTTTGAGTATTGACAATATAGTCATGGCAAATTTTATCCAACTCGTTTGTAGTGATGCCAGCTTTTACATGAGAAGATATCATGTTCAGCACTTCAGCTGCCAGGCGGCCAGCAACACGCATTTTTTCTATTTCGTCCTGAGATTTTATTGCAATTGCCATGGGTTTTATCGCTGCCCCATAGCGCGCTTTTCAAGCGCTGAAATTCTATCTTCAATGGGCGGGTGTGAAGAGAACCACGAAGCAAAACCTTTCTTATCATCAATGCCAAACGCTGCCATCTGTTCAGGTAGTGCTTCTGGTTCTACTTGCCCTAAACGTTTTAGTGCGTTAATCATATTTTGATGTCCTGCTAGATCTGCACCACCGGTATCAGCAACAAATTCACGTTTTCTTGAGACATACATAACAATTGTAGAGGCTAATATTGATAAAATAATTTGAGCAAACAAGGTAGTTACAAAATAACCAATCCCATGTCCTCGGTTATTTTTTAATATAACACGGTCAACAATATGCCCAATCACCCGAGAAAAGAAGATCACAAACGTATTAACCACTCCTTGTATCAAGGTTAGAGTAACCATGTCTCCATTTGCTACGTGACTCATCTCGTGCCCAACAACGGCTTCAATTTCACCCTGAGTCATTGAGTCCACTAGCCCTTGAGAAACTGCGACTAAGGCTTTATTTTTACTAGCACCCGTTGCAAAGGCATTCATCGATGCTGATGGAAAAATTGCAACTTCTGGCATTTTTATACCAACAATTTTTGCTTGTTTTTCAACCGTTTCAAGTAGCCATTTTTCTAAGTTATTGTTTGGCGATGCAATCACAACTGCGCCGGTCATGCGTTTTGCCATCCATTTTGAGATCGCTAATGAGATAAACGCACCACCAAACCCAAAAACGGCAGAAAAGATAAGTAGCGCTTGTAGATCAAGGTCAGAACCGTTGGCCGCCAAAATCCCCTCAACGCCGAGCAGACTTAACGTGATACTCAGTAAAACAAGAATTGCAATATTAGTTAATAAAAATAAAAAAATTCGTTTCATAGTGTTTTTTTTGTTTATTTATATATATAGTTAGATAGGGTTATTATCTAATATTTTCAACCCCTATTGGGTTACAATATTTACAATGAGAAGGTATTATTTAATATTGATTTTGTTGTTTGTTGGCTTTGGTTACCAGGCCATTGATCAAGAAGTTGTTGTCAACGATACCGAGACATCGGTAGTAAAAAAACATAAACACCCAGCTAGCCCTGAAGAGCCACCTATTTGTGAAAATTTGACCATTGCAGAATGTTTGGAAATTATTATTCCTGCTATTTGGGATCGTGAAGTTGAAAGGGATTGTGAATAGATCTAAAGTGATATTTTTTTTTGGTTAGGCAATTCAATATTAATCTCTTTATTGTCGATTGGACAATTAAACACTAAGTGTATAGCCTGTAGTTGAAGATCCTCTGGATAATTTTTATCTGCACTCCCATAAAGTCTATCACCAATGATAGGGTAGTTAATCCCACTTAGGTGTTTTCTAATTTGATGTTTTCTGCCAGTTTCTATACGCACTTCAAGTAATGATCTATTCTTGGAAAAAGTTAGTAATTTGATATGGCTGATAGCTGATTTTCCGTCGATTTTTTCAGTAATGGTGAGTTTATCAGCGCTGGCGCTGAACTCCCCTTCAACAATAGCCAAATAAGTTTTATTAATCTTTCGATCGGCAAAAAGTTTTGACAAATCTCTGGCTGCATGTTTGGCATGAGCAACCATCATAATACCGCTGGTGGCGCGATCGAGTCGATGCACTAAAAAGCTATTTCTATTGAGTGCTTTCTCTACCAATCTAGTCAGTGCGCAATGATCTCCCCATTTTGATCCTTGGGCGAACACGCCTGCAGGCTTAAACCAAATACTGTAATCTTTTTTATCGAGTAGCAATTCAGGATCACTAGGAATAGAAGATAGGATTTTTTCATTGAAATAAATAAAAACCTCATCTCCAACTTTAAGTGGTTTTTTTACACGACGAACGCGGTTGGTTTTTTTTCCGCTTTTTAACCAGACACAGCCTTTGTCTAAAGCTGATTTAAGCGCTTGCCTTGAAAGTGAAGTAGTATCAGCCAGTACATCAATCAGTAAAGCCTGATTAGAGTGATTGATAATTTTTTGTTGAACGATGTGCTGCATAAAATTTATTTTAAATTTAAAATAGCCCCTATGAACACAATACGACGTTTTTTATTTAAAGATCTTAATATACGCGGCCAACATCTGTCTATTAATCAAACTTGGCAAGCAATGGTTCAAGATCGTGGCTATACAAGACAAGTTAGACAATTGTTTGGTGAATTAAGCGCAATGGCAATCATGCTTGCAAATGGCATAAAACATCAAGGTAAACTAACTCTGCAATATCAAGGAGATGGTGTTGTAAGTTTGTTGTTAGTTGAAGTAACGCATGATATGAAGCTACGTGGCATGATAAGGTCCAATGGCACCATTAAAGAAGACGACAACCTAGATACTGTACTAGGCGAAGGACAAATGGTTGCTACTTTATATAACACACAAACTGATCACAGTTTTCAATCGCTTATTCCCAGAAACCCACTGGGTTTAATTTCAACATTTGAAGACTATTTTTCTCAATCAGAGCAACTAGATTCAAAACTTTGGGTGTCATCAACCAAAGATAACTTATCTGCTATGTTGATTCAAAAAATGCCGGAAATCAAAAACAATGATGAAGAGGGTTGGATCAGAATAACAGCACTCGCAAGCACAATAACTAATCAAGAGCTGTGTAGTTTGGATGCAGAGCAATTACTCCATCGACTTTTCCATGAAGAAACTGTACAACTATTCGAACAAGACCAGGTTGATTATGAGTGTCAACAAGATAGAAGGCGATTTGAAAAAATTATCTTTGATTTGGGAGAAGAAGACGCACGCAACCTACTTGAAGAACGTGGAGAAATTTCTATTCATAATGAGGTTTGCAACGAACACCTGTTTTTTAATGAGCAAGATTTAGATCGTATTTTTACCAAAGATTAGTATTTTGTCTTAACACCATATACAGCTAATTTTTTAACACGCATGTTAAAGATCACAGTTTCCCGAGGGGTTTTGGCATTTTTATAAGCCTCACTAATCCAGATTTCAGCTTGTTTTGGATTTTTTCTAGTGCCTTGTCCAATTGCATGCATTAAGCCCAGGTTGAATTGTGCCACGCTGTGGTTGTTGTTGGCAGCTAAATTGTACCAAATCAGTGTATTTTTAAACTTTCTATCAGGCTTCATGCCTGATTGAAACATCTTGGCAATTTGAAATTGTGCCTCAGCATTGCCTTTGTCAGCCTCCACTTTAAAGGCTTGGTAGCCTTGTTCATATTGTCTACTTTTGATTGCTGATAGACCTTCTTCCATGCCAGCAAAACTTAACTGTATACACAGCATATTGATTAAAGTAAATAAAAAGATTTTTGTCATAATAAGTCCGTTATTTGTAATTAGCTGATATTTTATCTGAAATATATAGTCATGCATTTTTATGTTTATGATACTAAAATAGTCATTTTTAAACAAAATAGGAAGGGTTATGTATTCTAAAAGCGAACCGTATGTTGTTAGTATTTCTGCAGGTGAAACCAAATATATTTGTCAGTGTGGCAAAACTAGTACACCGCCTTATTGTGATGGCTCTCATCAAGGTGGCGATAATGAGCCGTTAGAATATACAGCTAGTAAAGATGAGCAACTGTATGTTTGTGGTTGTGGAAAAACATCAGGAAAGCCCTTCTGCGACGGTTCTCATAACAATTAATTAGTTGTCTTGATTGTTATTCATAACGTTGCAATCAAGGCTATCGAATTTCCCCAAGAAGGGGTTGTCATTGCTGCATTCCCAATGAATCAGATAGAGCAATTCTAATTCTAATTCTAATTCTTGCATAAGCTCTATTTCGCTTGTTTCTACAAATTGATTTTCGTTAGAATGCAAGTGGCTGCTAATTATTAACAACACTAATGCTATCGTTGTTTTTATATTCATAATTACAAATTAGACAGAATAAATTCTGGAATTTCCACTTTAAAGATCTCTCCATTAGTATCAATCATTTCATATGTTCCTTTTATAAGTCCGGTAGGAGTGCTAATTGCAGCACCCGAGGTGTATTGAAAGGTTTCTCCAGGTGCGATATAGGGCAGCCGACCTACAACCCCTATGCCAAACACCTCTTTCGTTTTTTCGGTTTCATCCTTAATAAACCAATGCCGCGTACGTAATTGCACCCCTAAATCACCATTATTTGTTATATTGACAGTGTAAGTATATGCGTATAGATCATTTGAAATATTAGAGTGGTTAGGAAGGTAAGTTGCTTGTATATCAACACTAATATCATTCTTGAAGTTAATTGACTCTTTATGGCTATATTCAGCAAAAATAATATTGCCCAATCCGGTCAGAAAGAGAGCTATTAATAGTATTTTTGGACGCATAATAATTATTGTATCCTAACAAAATACTATTTAGATAGATTTTTAATATTGATGTGGGGCTTTAATACAGTTGGGCTAGAGAAGTGATACGATTCAATGCACGATTGATGCAGCTAACTAAAAAGTAAGTACTTTGTCTGATTCTTTAATAATCAGGTGTAAGTCTTCTAAAGTTGACATTGGGCACAGATCTGAAGATTTGGATTTTCTAATCTTTAGGCAAGTGCCACAAGCAAATATTTCCCCATTAGAATCAACAAAAGATTGCATCTGTTCAGAGACTTTGAATTGACTATCGTCTAGCGTTTCACTTTCAACACCTTTTGCTAACAGGAACACTCTAACACTATCACCTTTTGTCAATGAGAAGACACCCAGTCTAAATGCATTAAAGACGGTCTCAGGGTCATTAGAATAGATCACTATGCCCAATTTCATAATCTTCTCCAAATAGGTATCTTGCTATCCATTCTACGCCTTATATATTCAAAAATGTATAGTTGAAAATTAATAATATTAGGCGTATAGTCGTATGTAACTACTAGTATTTATAGAATTAAGTAGTTAGGTTGCCTGAGTAAAATTATTAGGCGTGTTTTAATGTTTAAAAGGAGGGCGATAATTATGATTATGAAAAATCCGTTTGGGCTTAGAATCTACCAGCCAAAAAGTAGAGCTCCCATGGCCGTCACTGGTTTTACTAAAAGTGATTATGTTAATCCTAGAAATGCAGCGCATTCAGAGGATTTATTTCCATTGACACATGATTATAAAAAACATATGAAATCTAGAGAAGATCTAGAGCAATATAGAGGTTAGGTTAATTTAAAAAAATATTCATATTAGCGATATGAATATGAGAGGTTTTCATAAACCCTTATAAGAGGTGGGGCGAGAAACGGGGTTCGAACCCGCGACAACCGGAATCACAATCCGGGGCTCTACCAACTGAGCTATTCCCGCCATAAACTTTGGTACGCCCTACACGATTCGAACGTGTGACCTACGGCTTAGAAGGCCGTTGCTCTATCCAGCTGAGCTAAGGGCGCAAAACTGTTTGCGCTCTAAAGCAATGTACAGTACTAATTTAATGGTCGGAGTGAAAGGATTTGAACCTTCGACCACCTGGTCCCAAACCAGATACGCTACCAAGCTGCGCTACACTCCGAAAAAACGATAATTATACTTTGTTAAGCGCCTTAGTCAATGCTTAATTCATCCCAAATACTATCAATCTTATCGATGACCGACTGATCCATAGTGATGGACTCACCCCATTCTCGGTCAGTTTCGCCTGGGAGCTTGTTAGTAGCGTCGATACCCATTTTTGACCCTAAACCAGACACAGGGGAGGCAAAGTCAAGATAATCAATAGGTGTGTTGTTGATTAAAGTCGTGTCACGTGTTGGATCAACCCGAGTGGAAATTGCCCAAATTACTTCTTTCCAATTTTTTACATCAATATCATCATCAACAACAATCACAAATTTGGTATACATGAATTGACGCAAGAATGACCAAACACCCATCATTACGCGCTTAGCATGACCAGGGTACTGTTTTTTCATGCTGACTATAGCCATACGATATGAACAAGCTTCGGGCGGTAAATAAAAGTCTGTTATTTCTGGGAACTGTTGCTGCAGTAGCGGCACAAATACTTCGTTCAGGGCAACACCTAAAACTGCAGGCTCATCAATCGGCTTACCCGTGTAGGTTGAATGATAAATTGGATTTTTTCTGTGAGTAATCCTCTCAACGGTAAAGACCGGGAATCGCTCTACTTCATTGTAATAGCCTGTGTGATCACCGAACGGACCTTCATCTGCCATTTCACCTGGATTAAGCACACCTTCTAGAATAATTTCTGCATTCTCTGGCACTTGTAAATCGTTACCTATGCATGAGCAAACTTTGGTTTTTTTGCCACGCAGTAAGCCTGCAAAGGCATATTCACTAAGACTATCAGGTATTGGGGTGACGGCAGCTAATGTAGTAGCTGGATCAGCGCCTAGGGCTACTGCGACTGGATATGGTTTGCCAGGGTATTTGTCACACCAATCTTTAAAATCAAGTGCACCACCACGGTGTGATAACCAACGCATGATCAGCTTGTTTTTGCCAATCACTTGTTGTCTATAAATGCCTAAATTTTGACGTTTTTTTAGCGGCCCTTTGGTGATTGTTAACCCCCAAGTGACGAGTGGGGCGGCATCTTTTGGCCAGCAAGTTTGGATAGGTAATTTGGATAAATCAACGGCATCACCTTCAATTACTACCTCTTGGCATTGACCCTTTTTAACCGACTTAACTGGCATGTTGAGAACCTGCTTGAGTACTGGTAATTTTTCAATGGCATCTTTTAAACCCTTCGGTGGCTCAGGCTGTTTGAGGTCAGCCAATAGTTTGCCTAATTCACGCAAGGCAGCTAAGTCTTCTTGCCCCATGGTCATGGCAACGCGCCGCGTAGTACCAAACAAATTAGCAAGTACCGGTATGTCAGAGCCGTTAACATTTTCAAATAACAGCGCAGGACCTTGTTTATCAAGCGTACGACGACATATTTCTGTGATTTCTAGATAGGCATCAACTGGCGTTGATATACGTTTGAGTTCGCCTTGTTTTTCTAATTCAGAGATAAATTCACGTAGGTCTTGGTATTGCATATTAGTCAAAGTAAGTGTTGTGAGCTTCGAGTTCGTCTTCGTTGGCTAATACTATTTTAATTTTAGCGCGAGCTTCATCAACTCTAATAATTAGACTTTCTTTACTCTTATTGTTACTGTCATCATTGTCACTAAATAGAGTGGACTGCCCACCAGTCATTGCCAAGTAAACTTGCGCTAAGATTTGTGCATCGAGCAATGCACCATGCACAGTACGTGCACTAGCATCAATCTCAAAACGACGACAAAGCGCATCTAGATTGTGCATAGTTCCTGGGCGTTGTTGTTTGGAAACCTCTAGTGAATCAATAATCGTACAGTTATCTTCAATACGTTGATCAACACCCATTAGCTGGAGTTCGTGATTTAAAAAACCTAAGTCAAAAGGGGCGTTATGGATAACTAGAGTTGCGCCCTCAACATACTCTAGGAATTCTTCAGCGATTTCTTCGAATTTTGGCTTACCTTTTAAAAAACTATCTTTAATACCGTGAATTCGCTCAGAGTCACCTACCAGGCGATTAGGTTGAATGTATTGGTGATATTCATTGTTTTCAGTGATTTCACGATCAATAATTTCAGTACAGCCAATCTCAATAATGCGATGACCCTCCGAAGGTTCAATGCCTGTAGTTTCAGTATCTAGAACAATTAATCTTTCCATCGACTCGAATTTGTTTTTCGTGTAAAATTACCCATTTTATCGTATTTGAAGTTGGGAAAATAAAAGAGATGGCAAGAGTTACTGTAGAAGAATGTTTAGATTTTGTAGATAATCGTTTTGAATTGGTTTTAGTGGCTGCTAAGCGTGCACACCAGCTAAGCTCAGGTGGTTATAAATCAACTTTAGATGTTGGTAAAGATAAGCCAACTGTAGTTGCCCTTAGAGAAATTGAGGCAGGTTTAATTAATGCTTCAATCTTAACCGAAGAATATGCAATGGAAGAAGAGCTTACTGCACAGCAAAAAGTGCAAGACGCTGCTACCACCCAAGAAGTTGAAGCAGAATTATCAGTAGCAGCTGTTGATGAAGGTGTTGACGAAGTGACTGAAGTGGTTGATACTGAAGCCTAATTTTAAACACTTAATGAATTCAATAAAATGACGCTTTTGCGTCATTTTTTTTCGCCCCTATAAAATATATAGGTATGATTTAAAGCTTTATTTTTATTCAAAGAAAAACCCATGAAAACCTATCCAATTGCACAATCAAATAAAACGCCTTTATGTGATGAAGCAACTTATAAAGCCATGTATGCTGAGTCAATTAATGATTCTGATGCATTTTGGGCCAAACAAGCTAAGGTGTTCTTAGACTGGGATAGGGATTGGGATCAAACATCAAACATTGATTACCATCAAGGCCAAATCGAGTGGTTTAAAGGTGGAGAGTTAAATGTTGCTTACAATTGTATTGACCGGCATCTGAGCGAACGCGCTGATCAAGTAGCCATTATTTGGGAGGGCGATAATCCAGACATAAGTGAATCTGTTACCTACCAACAGTTACACGACAAAGTGGCAAAATTTGCTAATGGTTTAAAGAAGCTAGGTGTTAAAAAAGGCGACCGAGTCTGTATTTATATGCCAATGATTCTTGAAGCTAGCTATGCAATGCTGGCTTGTGCTCGTATTGGTGCGATTCATTCGGTGGTATTTGGTGGTTTTTCGCCCGAAGCGCTTAAAGATAGAATCTTAGATTCAGAATGCAAGATTGTTATTACCGCTGATGAAGGTGTGCGTGGAGGTAAAGCGATTCCTCTTAAAGCCAATGTAGACAAAGCGATTGGCGCTTGCGATTGTGTCGATGCAGTGATTGTGGTTGAGCGAACTAAGGGTGAAGTGCATTGGGGTGCTAAAGATATTTGGTATCACGATTTAGTGGCTGATATGCCATCTGATTGTCCATGTGAGCCTTACGATGCTGAAACGCCATTGTTTATTCTATATACATCAGGCTCAACTGGAAAGCCGAAGGGCGTGCTGCATACTTCGGGCGGCTATTTGCTTTATGCAGCCATGACACACAAATACACTTTTGATTATCAAGATGGAGACATTTACTGGTGTACAGCTGATGTGGGTTGGGTTACAGGGCATTCTTATATTGTTTATGGTCCGTTAGCGAATGGCGCAACCACCTTGATGTTTGAAGGTGTGCCAACTTATCCAGATGCATCGCGCTTTTGGCAGGTAATCGACAAGCATCAAGTGAATACGTTCTATACTGCACCAACAGCTATTCGAGCATTGATGGGCGCTGGTGATGAATTTTTGGATAAAACTTCTCGATCAAGTTTACGTATATTGGGAACAGTAGGAGAGCCAATTAACCCAGATGTGTGGGAATGGTATCATCGTGTTGTTGGTAATGGAAAATGCCCAGTTGTCGATACATGGTGGCAGACAGAGACTGGTGGACATATGATTACACCGTTGCCTTATGCTACAGCCTTAAAGCCAGGTTCTGCCTCTAAACCTTTTTTCGGTATTGAGCCGCAAGTGGTGAACGAACAAGGGGAAATTTTAGAAGGAGAGGTCGAAGGTATTTTAGTGCTTGCAAGGTCTTGGCCAGGGCAAATGAGAACGCTTTATAACAATCATGAGCGCTTTATGGAAGCATATTTTTCAACCTTCCCAGGGAAATACTTTGCTGGAGACGGGGTTAAGCGCGATAAAGATGGTTATTATTGGATTACTGGTCGGGTGGACGATGTTTTAAACATTTCAGGACACCGCTTAGGTACGGCTGAAATTGAATCTGCTTTGGTGCTTCATGAAAACGTCTCAGAGGCAGCCGTCGTTGGCTATCCACATGATATCAAGGGGCAAGGAATCTACGCTTATGTATCGATTATGAGTGGTGTCGAGTCTACTAACGAACTTAAATCTGAGTTAGTGAAGTTGGTGCGAGAAGAAATCGGCCCAATCGCAACCGTTGATAAAATTCAATTTGCACCTGGATTGCCTAAAACCCGAAGTGGAAAGATCATGCGAAGAATCCTTAGAAAGATTGCTGAGAATGATTATGACAATTTGGGTGATACCTCTACCCTAGCCGAACCAGAAGTAGTTGACGATCTAATTACTAATCGAATTAGTTAGATTGTTTAGGTTGGTCAATTTTAAGTTTCTTTAAACTTTTTTTCAGCTTGTCTTTAAGGCTGACTTCACATTGATTGTGATATTTTTGTTGCATTTGACCATCCAAAGACACAACTTTATTAAATACTTTGTTTTCTAGCTCTATTGTATTTTTGATATTATCACAATAGTTATTAATTTCCTCTGTGGTGTACGAAACTAGCGTTGCAACACCAATAGCAGGTACAATTAATCCAGTAACAGCAATACCACTTGAAGTTTCTTTAAGTGCTTCAATTCTGGTGAAATTTTTAGTAACTCTTTGAGTGTTTTGAGCAGTAAAAATATCTTTTAAATAACCAATTTTTTCAGCAGAAAGATTTAATTTTTGCTGTGTAGACTTTAAATCCCCTTGAAGGGTTTTTACCTGCTCTCTAGCGTCATTCATTTTTGACATTTCATCACCTAAAACACTGGTTTTACTTGTTGCTAACGATAGTTTTTCTTGCGAAATCTTAAGTGCTGACTGGACTTTGATTAGTTGATTATTTAACGCTTCTAAAGTAGATGAATGATCTATTTTTTCAGTAATAGGCTTTGCTTGTAGCGCTGTAAGCTTATTATTGTATTCCTGCGTGGTTGCTTGTAGCTCTGATTCAAGCTTGGTAATTTTATCTGTATAGAAAAAATAGCCTGAAATTAAGGCAAATGCAAGCACGATAGTACTAAATAATGATTTGTTTTCCATGGGGTAACCCTAAAAATAAATATAATTAATATAGGATGAGTATTATACAGTATTTTTTGATCTATATTAGTATATTATTATATATTAATTAACTTAACCATTTGGCCACTTGTTTAGCATAGTAAGTAAGAATCGCATCACTACCAGCACGTTTGAAAGAAAGTAGTGTTTCTAGTGCAACCTTTTTTTCATCAATCCAGCCATTTTGACTGGCTGCTTTAATTTGCGCATATTCGCCACTCACATGATAGGCAAAGGTCGGTCTGCCAAAAGTTTGTTTGATACGATAAACAATATCCAAATAAGGTAGACCTGGTTTAATCATTACCATATCGGCACCTTCATCAATATCAAGACCAACTTCCCGAATGGCTTCATCAGAATTAGCAGGATCCATTTGATAAGTTTCTTTACTTGAAGCGCCTAGATTACTCGCAGAGCCAACGGCATCTCTAAAGGGGCCGTAATAACTAGAAGCGTATTTGGCTGAATAGGCCAAAATATTGGTATAAATATATCCGTTTGCCTCTAAAGCCTCGCGGATGGCACCAATTCGTCCATCCATCATATCTGAAGGGGCGACAATATCACTACCTGCTTGCGCATGAGACAAGGCTTGTTTAACTAATACTTCAATGGTTTCATCATTTAATACATAACCAGATTCATCAA
>CAJVCK010000011.1 GCA_910595805.1 uncultured Candidatus Thioglobus sp.
TTATTAAGTTTAAGACGCTGTTCTCGACTAGCTTGTGCGAGCAACATGGCTTCAGCTTTTGATTGATTAATTTGTTCTCTATTCATGAGCCGCTTGATTTGACTGTCAACCTCACAATCAACTACAATCGCTCTGTCAAAAGGGTGCCAAAGATTTTTTTCAACTAAAAGTGGGACAACTACAACCACAATGCCTTGTGTACATGCCTCCATAGTGGCTTTCATTTTTTGTAGAATTTTTGGATGCAGTACTTGCTCAATGAGTGCTCGATTGCGTCCCTTTTTGAAAAGCTCATCTCTTAAATATTTGCGGTTAAGCGTTCCATCATTTGACAAAATAGAATTGCCAAAATTTTCTATTAATTCGTTAAGACCGGCAGTACCTGGTTCAACCACTTCTCTTGCAATAACATCTAAATCAATGATGAAACAACCATGGCCTTCTAAAAGGGCGCTGACTTGACTTTTCCCTGAAGCAATACCTCCAGTAAGAGCAACTTTAAGATTTGACTTTGCCATTTAAAGCATTAATGTAATAAAAGACATCACTAAATTTTATATTGAAAACCTAGTTGATGAAATGTGAATATTATTAATCAATTGCTTATTTAGCAGTTTGTCTTGACTTTTTATTAAAATATTTCGATAATGGTCGCTCTTTTGGTTATGTAGCTCAGCTGGTTAGAGCACAGCATTCATAATGCTGGGGTCGGTGGTTCAAGTCCACCTATAACCACCATATTCTATAAAGCATTCGCCGCCTTCTAGCTGAATGTCAAAATGTATCCAGTATAGTTCTTGCATCTTTTTTTTGATGTTTATTATATTGTTGACTTTCATCTATTTTTGTTTAATATAAGAGTCTGATTATCAAACTAAGAGGGTATTTTTTTGTATTCAAAGACGACAAAAATGATGAAGATATTAGCAACAACTACATTTTCTTTTTTACTTGGTTTTTCATCCGTAGCAACTTCTGCTTATTCTCTACAAGAAAAACTAACCTGTGCGGCGGATTCAATGTATATCTATAATTTTCCTTTGGCAATGGCCAGGAGTGCACCAGGGCAGACACAAGAAGTACAGCATATTCAGTCAATTCAATTAACCTGGTATAAAACAGCTCTAAGCAGCTTAATAGAATCCAAGAAAACTATAGATGAGGCTAAGCAAATTATCAAGGCAGAGATAGACAAATCAACAATAAAGATTGATGGCATTCTAAAGGACGCAAATCGAGATAACTTTGACAAGTTATTTGAGACTAACGTTTTGCCAATTCAGATTGAATGTAATAAAAGATTCTTAGACAAAGGCTAGTGGTTTTAGATGTGATTATTATCATGCGCCGATTAACATTAATATTACTATTTGTTTTTACTACTATAACTGCCAAAGCAGGATATCCAGAAGGGTTTCAAGCGTTTATGGAAGGCGATTATGAAACAGCTTTTAGTGAGTATAAGGCAGAGGCAGAGAAAGGCAATGCCTTTGCTCAGGCTGATCTAGGTGACATGTTTTATCATGGTGTTGGTGTTAATCAAGATGATACGCAAGCGCTAAAATGGTTTAAAAAAGCGGCCGATCAATCCCATTCAAGAGCCCAATATAATCTAGGCACAATGTATGAAAATGGCAAAGGTGTCAAGCAAGATTATGATCAAGCAATTAAGTGGTGGTGTGTGGCATCAGAGCAAGGCCATTATGGTGCTGAATATAATCTTGCTATGATGTTTTACAGGGGCACTGGCGTGCCAAAAGATCGTGAAGAGGCGGCCAGGAGAATGTTAAAGGTGGCCAAACAACATCTGCCAAGTGCTCAATACCATTTAGGTATTATGTATATGAATGGGGATGGCATTGACAAGAGTCGCTCTCAAGCAGAGTTCTGGCTTAAAAGAGCCTATAGAAATGGCGACAACGATATTAGTAATGCCGCCAAGAAAGCTCGAGAAGAAATGGATTATAAAAGTCCAAAAACACGGCTATTCTGATATACAAACTCTAGTAGATCCCAAGAGGCTGTACTTTAAAAAACATCACTTTAGAGATATGCATTTATTCTCTTTTATCGGTATAATTATTAAGTTTTGTTCAAGGAAATTATATGCCATCACGTAGAGATTTAGCAAACGCAATTCGTGCTTTAAGTATGGATGCAGTCCAAAAAGCAAATTCAGGCCACCCAGGCGCACCAATGGGTATGGCTGATATTGCTGAAGTACTTTGGAACGACCACATGAAGTACAACCCAACAAGTTCTAAGTGGGCTGATCGCGATCGTTTTGTATTATCAAACGGCCACGGTTCAATGCTAATGTACTCGTTATTACATTTGACAGGCTTTGAGCTAACAATGGACGATATTAAAGATTTCCGTCAATTGCATTCTAAGACTGCGGGTCATCCAGAATATGGTTACGCAGAAGGTATTGAAACAACAACTGGCCCGTTAGGTCAAGGTATTACTAACGCTGTTGGTATGGCGATCGCTGAGCGTACTTTAGGCGCACAGTTCAACAAGCCAGGTCATACAATCGTTGATCATAACACTTATGTATTTATGGGTGATGGTTGTTTAATGGAAGGCTTGTCACATGAATCATGTGCCATGGCTGGCGCATTAGGTTTAGGTAAGTTGATCGCATTTTGGGATGATAATGATATTTCTATTGATGGTCACATTGGCGATTGGATGGAGCGTGGTGTTCCAGGGCGTTTTAATTCATACGATTGGCATGTAATTGCAATTGATGGTCACGATTCTGACGCAATTAACAATGCAATTAATGAAGCTAAGGCGGTAACTGATAAGCCAAGTTTGATTTGTTGTAAAACAACCATTGGTTTTGGTTCTCCAAACCTTGCTGGTACACATGATTGTCACGGCGCACCATTAGGTGATGAAGAGATTGAGGCAACTCGTAAAGAGCTAGGTTGGGATCATGCACCATTTGAGATTCCTGCTGATGTATACGCAGGCTGGGATCATAAAGAAAAAGGCGCAACAGATGAATCAACTTGGAATGATGCATTTACGGCTTACCAGAGTGAATTCCCTGCAGAAGCGGCAGAATTTGAGCGTCGTATGGCAGGCGATCTTCCGGCAAACTTTGAAGTTGAGATGGATAAGTTTATTGCACAAACGCAAGAAGAGATGCCAAATATCGCATCACGTCAAGCCTCACAAAGAGCGATTGAAGCAATGGGCCCATTATTACCAGAAATGTTTGGTGGTTCTGCAGATTTAACAGGTTCAAACCTTACTAACTGGTCTGGAACTGTTAAAGTAAATGCAGATAACGCTAATGGAAATTACTTGTCATGGGGTGTACGTGAGTTTGGTATGGCGCACATGATGAACGGAATGGTTCTTCACGGCGGATTTAAAGTTTATGGCGCAACATTCTTTATGTTCATGGAGTTTATGCGTAACGCGCTTCGTATGTCTGCATTGATGAAGATTGGCACAATTTACGTTTACACACATGACTCAATTGGCTTGGGCGAAGATGGCCCTACACACCAGGCAGTTGAACAGTTAGCGACAATGCGTGTTATTCCAAATTTCCAAACTTGGAGAGGCTGTGATGCAGTTGAATCAGCAGTGTCATGGAAAATGGCAATGTTAAGATCTGACGCACCAACAGCGCTAGTATTTTCACGTCAAAATTTAACACCAATGGAAAGAACAGCTGAACAAGTGGCTAACATTGAAAAAGGTGGTTATGTTCTTAGAGATTGTGATGGGGATGCAGACGTTATCTTTATTGCAACAGGTTCTGAAGTTGGTTTAGCAGTAGAGGCAGCTGAAGCAATGGATGCAAATGTACGTGTTGTTTCAATGCCATCGTGTGATGCTTATGATGCACAAGATCAAGCATACAAAGATTCAGTTCTGACACCAGGTGTTAAGCGCGTTGCAATTGAGGCAGGTGTTGATCAATCTTGGTATAAATATATCGGATTAGATGGCGGTGTTGTTTGTATGAAGTCATTTGGTGAATCTGCACCAGCAGGCGAACTATTCAAAGAATTTGGCTTTACCGTAGACAACGTGGTTGCAACAGCTAAATCAGTAATTGGATAAATAAAGAATTGAACACAAGTGTTCATGTAATGCTTGTGTTTTAATAAAAATTACATCCTTTTGGTGTAATCGTAATAAAAGTAAATAGGAGTAAGAAAAATGGCAATAAAAGTAGGTATTAATGGATTTGGTCGTATTGGCCGCATGGTATTTCGTGCAATTTCAAAAGATTTTCCAGAACTAGAAGTAGTCGGCATTAACGACTTATTAGATAATGATTACTTAGCATATATGCTTAAGTATGACACAGCACATGGTCGTTTCGATGGTGAGGTAACTGTTGAAGGCGATAATTTTGTAATTGATGGCAAAAAGATTCGTCTTTCAGCTGAGCGCAATCCTGCAGATCTAGCATGGGGCGATATTGATGTTGATGTTGCAATCGATTGTACTGGTTTCTTCTTAACAGAAGAGTCTTGTCAAGCTCATATTGATGCTGGAGCTAAAAAAGTAGTTCAATCAGCACCTTCTAAAGATGGCACACCAATGTTCGTATATGGTGTTAACCATGAATCTTATGCAGGACAGTCAATTATTTCAGCAGCATCTTGTACAACTAACTGTTTAGCGCCAATTGCTAAAGTTATCAATGATAACTGGGGTTTAAAGCGTGGTTTGATGACAACAGTACATGCTTCAACTGCGACACAGAAAACTGTCGATGGCCCTTCTATGAAAGATTGGAGAGGTGGTCGTGCAGTATTTGAAAACATCATTCCTTCGTCAACAGGCGCTGCTAAAGCAGTAGGCGTAGTTTTACCTGAGCTTAATGGCAAATTAACAGGTATGGCGTTCCGTATTCCTTCAGTTGACGTTTCAGTTGTTGACCTAACTTGTGAGTTAGACAAACCTGCAACATATGAAGAAATTTGTACAGCAATTAAAGAAGCTTCAGAAGGCTCAATGAAAGGTACATTGCAATACACAGAAGACATGGTGGTTTCATCTGACTTCCGTGGTGTAAGCGCTTCTTCAATCTTTGATGCTGGCGCAGGTATTGCACTTGATGACACGTTTGTTAAAGTTGTTTCATGGTACGATAACGAGTATGGTTACACATGTAATATGCTTCGTTTAGTTGAGCATATTGCTTAATTAATAAAAAATTACGGCTCGCAATGCGGGCCGTGTTTTTTTATGTCAGATTTATATATTCGAGATTCACAACTAAGTGTTGATGAAGTTATTGAAAAAATAAAAGAAGCCGTTCCAAACAATCAGTTTGGAATTTTGCATTCTTACGATATTAAACAAACGCTGGCTGGTAAAGGCCAAGAGTTGACCCAAGAGTGTCACGTGTTTGAAGTTTGCAACCCAAAGGTTGCAAAAGATATCCTTGAAAAGGATATGAATTTGGCGACAGTGTTGCCATGCCGAATTTCGGTATTTACACAGGACGGTGCTACCAAGGTTGGATTAGCATTGCCCTCTAAACATATTACTCAGCTGTCAGATGCCGATGACCTGTCATCACTAATCAAACCAGTTGAACAAAGCCTGATTAGAATTATTGATCAGTCTATTGTGTAAGTAAGTATAAATAAGTAGGAGAATTATTATGTCAATTATCAATTTATCAGATTTAGATTTAAGCTCAAAAAGAGTGCTCATCCGTCAAGACCTTAACGTGCCTATCAAAGATGGCGTAGTTACTAGTGACAAGCGTATTAAAGCTTCATTACCAACCATTGAAATGGCAATGAAACAAGGTGCTAAAGTTATGTTAATGTCACACCGCGGTCGCCCAGTTGAAGGCGAAGCGAGTGATGAATTTACTTTGCAACCGGTTGCTGATCGTTTAACAGAGTTATTGGGCGTCACTGTACGCTTAGAAACTAATTGGTTAGATGGCGTCGACATGAATGATGGTGAAGTTGTACTTTGTGAGAACGTCCGTTTTAATATGGGTGAAATGTCAAATGACGATGACCTGTCTAAACGTATGGCAGCAATGTGTGATATCTTTGCCATGGATGCTTTTGGTACTGCACACCGTGCACAAGCCTCAACTCATGGTGTGGCTAAGTATGCACCAGTTGCTTGCTCTGGTCCGTTATTGTCAGGCGAGTTAGAAGCATTAGGTAAAGCACTAGACAACCCTAAACGCCCAATGGTGGCGATAGTTGGCGGTTCTAAAGTATCGACTAAATTAACCGTGTTAGAATCATTATCTAAGATTGTTGACCAGCTGGTTGTCGGTGGTGGTATTGCTAATACCTTTATTGCAGCACAAGGCCATAATGTTGGCCAATCTCTTTGTGAACATGATTTAATCCCTACGGCTAAAAAATTAATGGAAGATTGTGAAATCCCTGTGCCTACTGACGTTGTTTGTGGCAAAGAATTCTCAGAGTCAACGCCAGCAGAAACAAAGTCATCTGACGCAGTGGTTGCTGATGATATGATGTTTGATATTGGCCCAGATTCAGCAGCTGAGTTAGCTGAGATTATGAAAAATGCTGGTACAATTGTTTGGAATGGTCCAGTAGGCGTATTTGAATTTGATCAATTTGAAGGCGGTACAAAAACATTAGCGATGGCTATTGCAAATTCTGATGCGTTTTCAATTGCAGGCGGCGGCGATACGTTGGCAGCAGTTGATAAGTATGATATCGAAGATAAAGTGAGTTACATTTCAACAGGTGGCGGCGCATTTTTAGAGTTTTTAGAAGGTAAGAAATTACCAGCCGTGGAAATTTTAGAACAAAGAGCAGCGGAGTAAAACTTGGCAAGAAGAACCAAAATATTAGCAACACTCGGCCCGGCAACGGATAAAGATGGTGTATTAGAAAGTATTCTAGCAGCAGGCGTGAATGTGGTTCGTATTAACTTTTCACATGGTTCAGAAGAAGAGCATTTGGGCCGTGTAAAAGCAGTACGTGAATGGGCACAAGCCAACGACACTTATGTAGGTGTTTTAATGGATTTGCAAGGTCCAAAAATACGCACAGCTTGCTTTAAAGACGGCATTAAGATCCAGCTTAATAATGGTGACTCATTCGCCTTAGATGCTGATATGGATGAATTATCAGGCACTCAAGAGTCAGTTGGTATTGCTTATAAAACACTGCCTCAAGAAGTTAAACCAGGCAATGTATTGTTGTTAGATGATGGCAAGGTTGTTTTAGAAGTAGCTAGTGTTGAAGGAAATAAAATCAACACAGTAGTTACTCAGGGCGGGCCTTTATCTGACAAGAAGGGAATTAACCTTCGTGGCGGCGGATTGTCAGCCAATGCACTAACTGACAAAGACAAGAAAGACATTTTTACAGCTGCTAAAGCTAAAGCTGATTATGTAGCGTTATCATTCCCAGTGAATGGTGATGATGTTCGTGAAACCAAAAAATTATTAGCTGAAGCGGGTGCACACGCAGGCGTTATTTCAAAAATTGAGCGTGCTGAATCTTTAGTTGAAGAAACTATTCTTGATATTATTGAAGAATCAGCCGGCATTATGGTGGCACGCGGTGATTTGGGCGTTGAAATTGGTGACGCACAACTTCCAGCACAGCAGAAGCGATTAATTAAACTAGCAAGATCAAACGATCGTATTGTGATTACAGCAACGCAAATGTTAGAGTCAATGATTACTAATCCAATTCCAACACGCGCCGAAGTATTTGACGTGGCAAATGCGGTACTAGATGGTACAGATGCAGTGATGCTTTCAGCAGAAACAGCAGCAGGTGATTACCCTGAAAATGCAGTGAAAACTATGCATGATGTTTGTCTAGAAACTGAAAAAAATCCGATTGCTAAAACTTCACACCACCGTTTGCATGAGCATTTCCAGGCAATTGACGAAACCATAGCCATGAGCACGATGTATGCAGCTAATCACCTAGGTGTTAAAGTGGTCGCTGCACTGACAGAAACTGGAAAGACAGCGATGTGGATGTCAAGAATGAGTTCGAATATTTCAATTTTTGCGATGAGTGATAATGTGCAGACATTACGCAAAGTGACACTGTATCGCGGTGTTTATCCATGTGGTATCGAAAAGAGCAGTGCTGATGATTGGTCACAGGTAAACGATTTAGTAGTTGAAACACTGACAAAAAACGAGGTTGTAAGAAATGGAGATTTGATAGTATTGACAAAAGGTATGTACAAAGACAAATCAGGTGGAACTAATATGATGAAGATTCTTCATGTTGGTGATACCAATTATTAAAACAGTAAAACAAGAAAGGAGATATATATGTTAATTTCATTAAGAGAATTATTAGATCACGCAGCAGAAAATGGTTATGGAATGCCTGCATTTAACGTTAATAATATGGAGCAGGTTCATGCAATCATGGAAGCTGCAGATAGAACTAACTCGCCAGTTATTATGCAGGGTTCTGCAGGTGCTAGAGGTTATGCAGGCGAGCCGTTCTTACGTCACTTAATTATTGCAGCAACTGAGATGTACCCACATATCCCAGTCGTAATGCACCAAGATCATGGTTCAGAGCCGGCAGTATGTTTGCGTTCGATCCAGTCAGGTTTCTCATCAGTAATGATGGATGGCTCTTTAGAGGCAGATTGTAAAACACCAGCTTCATTTGAGTACAACGTTGCAGTAACTGCTGAAGTTGTGAAAATGGCACACGCAGGTGGTGTCTCTGTAGAAGGCGAACTAGGTTGTTTAGGCTCACTTGAAACAGGTGAAATGGGTGAAGAAGATGGCCATGGTGCTGAAGGTAAATTAGACCTTGATATGCTATTAACTTCTGTTGAAGAAGCTGCTGATTTTGTTAAAGCAACTAATGTTGATGCCTTAGCAATCGCAATTGGTACTTCTCACGGTGCTTACAAATTTACTAAAGAGCCGGATGGTGAAATTCTACGTATTGACCGTATTAAAGAGATTCACGCACGTTTGCCAAATACACACTTAGTGATGCACGGCTCTTCTTCAGTGCCACAGGACTGGTTAGAAATCATTAATTCGCATGGTGGTGATATGGGTCAAACTTACGGTGTACCAGTATCTGAAATTCAAGAAGGTATTAAGAATGGCGTACGTAAAGTAAACATTGATACAGATCTTCGTATGGCCTCAACGGGTGCGGTACGTAAGCATTTGGTTGAAAATACATCAAACTTTGATCCGCGTAAGTTCTTAAAAGATTCAACAAATGCAATGTCTGAAATCTGTGCTGCACGTTTTGAAGCGTTCGGTTCAGCTGGTCAGGCGGACAAAATCAAAGTATCTTCATTAGATGCTATGAGCCAAAGATATGCATCAGGTGAGTTAGACGCTAACATTAAGTAAGCATCTAAGCATTAAGCTTAAAAGGCTCGTTTTTATAACGGGCCTTTTTTGTTTTTCAGGTGATACAATAAATCATGCAAATTAATAAGCATTATTCAGTAATTGTGATTGGTGGTGGCCATGCTGGAACCGAAGCCGCTTTGGCTTCTGCACGTATGGGTGTAAACACATTGCTAATTACACATAATATTGAAACACTTGGCCAAATGAGTTGTAACCCAGCTATTGGCGGTATTGGGAAAGGTCATTTGGTTAAAGAAATTGATGCTATGGGTGGTGCAATGGCAACAGCTATTGATAAGGCTGGCATTCAATTTAGAACTTTAAACGCCTCTAAAGGTCCTGCTGTGCGTGCAACTCGAGCACAAGCTGACCGTGTTTTGTATAAGGCGGAGATTCGTTATATTTTAGAGAATCAAGAGAATTTATCATTGTTTCAACAAGCGGTTGATGATCTGATTATTGAAAATGATGTGATTAAAGGCATTAAAACTCAGATGGGATTAAACTTCTTGGCTGATAAAGTTGTCTTAACCTCAGGCACCTTTTTGGGTGGCGTGATTCATATTGGTCAATCTAACTATGAAGGAGGTCGTGCTGGCGACGCCCCTTCTAACCCCTTGTCAAGAACACTAAGGGCTTACGACTTAGGTGTGGGCCGACTGAAAACAGGCACACCACCTCGTTTAGATGGAAGAAGTATTGACTTTAGTATTCTGCAAGTGCAGCCTGGTGACACTCCATTGCCGACTTTTTCTTTTATGGGAAAGACTTCAGACCATCCTGAACAAATACCTTGTTATATTACGCATACCAATGAAAGAACCCACAATTTTATACGTGAGGGTTTAAAAGATTCGCCAATGTATACTGGTAATATCGAAGGTATTGGTCCACGATATTGCCCATCGATTGAAGACAAAGTGGTGCGTTTTGCTGAGCGTGATTCGCATCAGATTTTTGTAGAACCTGAAGGCCTGACAACGAATGAAGTTTATCCAAATGGTGTATCTACATCACTGCCGTATGAAGTTCAGGTTGATTTTATTCGTTCAATTGAAGGTTTTGAAAATGCACAGATTGTACGCCCAGGCTATGCAATTGAATATGATTTTTTCGACCCACGAGGTCTCAAGCAGACACTTGAGGTTAAGAAAATAGCTGGCCTATATTTTGCTGGGCAAATTAATGGTACAACTGGTTATGAAGAAGCTGCTGCCCAAGGTTTGCTAGCCGGTGTAAATGCTGCTTGTAGTGTGCAAGAAAAAGAGCCTTGGCACCCAAAACGTGATGAGAGTTATATTGGGGTGATGGTAGATGATTTAATTACTAAAGGCACTAATGAGCCATACCGCATGTTCACTTCACGTGCTGAGTATCGACTACTTCTAAGAGAAGATAATGCAGATGAACGTCTTACACCTAAAGCCAGAGAGCTGGGGTTGATTGATGATGATCGTTGGCACTCTTTTGAGAAAAAATATGATTTAATCAGAAAAGAAAAAAAACGTTTAAAAAGCACTTGGGTGCAGGCAGATGATATACAAGCAAGTGAGGTGTTAGGCGCTAAGCTAAATCACGAATACAATCTGGAAGCACTGTTAAAACGCCCTAAGATTAATTATCAAATATTAAGTAAGATTGAATCAGCCCAGCCTTTCTTACAAGACCGTCTACTGATCGAGCAGGTGGAGAATCAAGTTAAGTATGAAGGTTATATTAAACGTCAACTTGATGAGATTGAAAAGTACCGTAAAAATGAGGACACACCTCTGCCTGAGTTGATGGACTATGATTCGATTCAAGCGCTATCGGCAGAAGTAAGGCAAAAACTAAGTCTCCATCGTCCAGAAACTATTGGACAAGCCAGCCGCATCCAGGGTGTAACACCAGCTTCGATTTCTATTTTATTAGTTTATTTAAAGACTTATAAAGCAACTTTATGAGTGAGCTTCGACAGGCCTTATTGAGTGGCGCCAAGCAGATGGGTTTGGTGCTGAGCGAAACCCAGAGTGATAAACTACTAAATTATCTTGAGTTGATGGTTAAGTGGAATAAAACTTATAATCTAAGCGCTATTCGAGACCCGCAATTAGGCGTCAAAAAACACCTAATAGACAGCTTGTCAATTTTGTCTTATATTGATAGCAATCCATTGTTAGATGTGGGTGCAGGCGCAGGATTGCCCGGTATTGTTTTAGCAATTATGAAACCCGATCTACCTGTTAGTGTGCTTGATAGTGTTGGTAAAAAATGTCGATTTATGCAGTTTGTAAAAACCCAATTACAACTTGATAACCTTAGTGTGATTAATGAGCGTGTTGAAAATTTTAAACCAGCTATGTGTTTTGGGCAAATCACATCAAGGGCCTTTGCCGAAGTTGATAAAACATTAAAGTTAACGCAGCATTTATTGTGTGATAATGGGCGTTATCTATTAATGAAAGGCGTTCATTTTTCGCAAGAGGATATACAGGGTGTATCAATGACACCACATCAAATTAATGTGCCTGGCGTGTCAGATGATCGATTTTTATTGGAAATACAATTAAGATAAAAATGAAAAAAATACTAACCTATCTATTTGTACTTGTTTTGATTGTCATCGGTGTAATGGCTTTATTCTTTGATGGAATTACCAAAGGTGCAATTGAATTCTATGCAAAGCAAGCGCTAAAGACACCAGTTAGCATTACTGAATTTAATAGCGATTTATCTACTGGAAAGGTAAACATAGATTTTATTAAAGTAAAGAATCCAACAGTCTTTAAAAATGAGAATGCCTTTGTGCTTAACCACCTAAGCGCGATTATTAACCCAAAAAGCAACGACAAATTGATTGTATTAGATCGTTTAGAATTTGATGGGTTATTGTTTACATTAGAGCAAAACAATGGCCAGGTGAATTTAGTCGTATTACTTAAAAATCTAGAATCAGAATCGAATGATTTAACGCAACTCGCTGTCATAAATGAACCGAGTAATAACGCTACATCACTTGAGTCTAGAGCGACAATTAATGAATTGAAGTTTATTAATACCCAACTGAAGATTGATACACAGTGGTTTAAAGATACTGTTGAAGTGCCCGACATTGTGATTAATGATTTTGGCGCACCTCATGGTATCCCAGTGAGTCAGATTGGTATAGAACTAATGAAGTTAGCTTTGCGCATAATTCAAGATGAAGTTGAAAACAAAGGTTTGAAATTGAACGAAAAAGAAATTAAAGAAGGGATTCGTCGACAACTCGAAGGAGAATTAGAAGGTCTTAAAGGTAAGCTTGATGATAAAGCCAAAGGTTGGTTGAAAAAATTAGGTCTATGAAGATTATAGATTCCCATTGTCATATTGACCGAGTTGATTTTGATCAGTTTGGCGGCAGCATTGAGAGTATGCTTGCTCATGCCAAAGATTTATCAGTAGAAGAGTTTTTATGTGTTTGTATTGATCTTGAACATTTTGATGATGTATTCTCTTTGGCAAAAGCACACAAGCAAATTTACGCTTCAGTAGGTGTGCACCCAGTAGAGCAAGAGGGAAAAGATCCAAGTATTGATGAATTACTTAGACTTGCTGACCATGAAAAGATTATTGCTATTGGTGAAACTGGACTAGATTACTTTCACGTTAAAAAAGACACAGCCGATTGGCAGCGTGATCGTTTTAGACGACATATCGCTGTTTCGAACCAGTCAGGTAAGCCAATGATTATTCATACGCGCGATGCAAAAGCCGATACTATAGAAATTATGCAAGAGGAGCAAGCAAGTGCAGGTGTCATGCATTGTTTTTCTGAAGATTGGGAGACTGCCAAAGCAGCTTTGGATTTGGGTTTTTATATTTCCTTTTCTGGCATTATAACTTTTAAGAGCGCATCTGATTTACGTGAAGTGGCCAGGAAGGTCCCGGCTGATCGTCTATTAGTAGAAACTGACTCTCCTTATTTGACGCCCGTACCATATCGTGGAAAACCAAATTCACCAGCTTACACTTACTATGTGGCTGAAAAATTAGCCGAGATACGTAATACTAGTATTAATGATATTGCTAACACGACCACGAATAATTTCAAAAACCTTTTTTCATTATGAGTGTTAGCTTTCAAACGATTGACGAATTTTCTGAAGGTCAGCGCTTGGACAACTACTTGTTAAAGCATCTAAAAGGCGTACCAAAGTCTCATATTTACCGTGTGATTAGAAAAGGTGAAGTGAGAGTTAATAAGGGTCGAAAAAAAGCAGAATACAAATTACAACTAGATGATGTGGTGCGCATACCGCCGATTCGTGTTTCAGAATCTGGCCAAGTTGAGGCCTCAGATAATCTGAAAAAATTGTTGGTTGATAGTGTCCTTTATGAAGACAAGGGCTTATTGATTATTAATAAGCCAAGTGGTTTAGCCGTTCATAGTGGTAGTGGTGTTACCATTGGTGTGATTGAAGCTTTGCGTAGCATGTACAAAGATCCAGTTGAATTGGTGCATCGTTTAGATCGATCGACTTCAGGAATTTTGCTTATTGCAAAAAAACGCAGCGTCTTGAAAAGCCTGCATGAGCAGCTTAATCAACACCAAATAGAAAAACGTTATACCGCCTTGGTAAAAGGCACTTGGTCAAAAAAACGACACACGATTGATGCGCCGCTTTACCAAAATTCACGTTACACTGTAGTTGATGCTAGAGGAAAAGAATCTATTAGTCACTTTCAACCCTTGAAGAATTTTCACAGCAAAGATTTTGAAGCGTCACTGGTTGAGGTGTTAATTGAAACTGGACGCACACACCAAATACGCGCGCATGCTAAACATGCCAACCATCCAATTGCAGGTGATGATAAATATGGAGATTTAAATTTTGATCAGCAGGTTAAAAGTAAAGGTTTGAAACGCCTTTTCTTGCATGCGCATCAGTTGACTTTTACCAACCCGTTAACTGAAGAAATACAAAAAATACAGGCACCACTTACCCAAGACCTGAAAGATTTTTTAAAACAATTATGAGCCCTTATTTTCGTCTAATGCGTCTTGATAAGCCAATCGGCATCTACTTGCTATTATGGCCAACATTGTGGGCATTGTTTTTAGCAGCCGATGGATTGCCACGATTTGATCTGCTTATCATTTTTTTATTAGGTGTCGTTATTATGCGCTCAGCTGGTTGCGTGATTAATGATTATGCCGATCGAAAAATTGATAAGTTGATTAAACGCACACAACATCGACCAATCACCTCAGGCGAAGTGAGCGCTAAATCTGCACTCGTTTTGTTCTTTGTTATGATGTTGGCAGCTTTTGGATTGGTGTTAATGACAAACAGCCTAACCATTCAGTTAGCATTTGCTGCTGCTGGGTTGGCAATAATTTACCCATTTACCAAGCGCTGGACACACTTGCCGCAATTTATACTTGGTTTGGCATTTGCTATGAGTGTGCCGATGGCATTTGCCGCAACAAATAACAATGTGCCTGAGGGTGCTTGGTGGATATTTTCTGCTACGGTTATTTGGACAGTAATTTATGACACGATGTATGCTATGGCAGACCGAGAAGAGGATGTAAAAATCGGGGTAAAGTCAACAGCAATCTTGTTCGATAAATACGATAAATTAATCATTGGACTGTTGCAAATTTGCCTATTATTGATTCTTTTAGAAATTTCAGAAGTTTTCAATTTAAACATTTTTTATGATATTTCAGTGATTTTAAGTGCATTTTTAATGATTTATCATCAAAATTTGATTAGAAATAGGGAAAAAACAGCCTGTTTTCAAGCTTTTTTGCATAATAATTTCATTGGCATGGTGATTTTCATAGGAATCTTGGTTCACCTTGCTACATAAGGGATTTTTTGTTGTAAAAATGCAAAAATATTGATATTATTGTCTTAATATTAGACAATAATTTGTATTTTTACATAATATATGCTTGACAATATTGATAATTGGAGTAAAAAGTTAATAACCAACTAAAAAAGTTGGGGTTTTTATAACTAAAAAGGGGAAACTATGTTTGATACTATTATCGGTTCATTCAAGAAGTTAACAGAAGCTGGTTTAGCGTTAATCGCATTAGCAATTGTATTGCAAGTGATTTTTGGCGGAGCTGTCCCATTTGTGGGCGGTGATGTTATTGCTACCATTACTAAAATTGTAGGAGATCTTGGCGCAAACGGCCTAGTTGGTCTAGCTGCAATTGCTGTTATCTATTCATTGTTTACGCGCGACTAGTAACACATAAATACCAATAAAAAACCCGCCGAAAGGCGGGTTTTTTAGTTCTTAAGAAGAGCTAAATTCCTCTTAGTAATTCATTAATACCTACTTTAGAACGTGTGCGAGCATCAACTTGTTTAACAATCACTGCACAATAAAGCGAGTAAGTGCCATCTTTAGAAGGTAAGTTTCCTGACACTACAACTGAGCCTGCTGGAATACGACCATAAGTCACCTCACCGGTTTCACGGTTAAAGATTTTAGTTGATTGACCAATGTAAACACCCATTGAAATCACTGCACCCTCTTCAACAATCACACCTTCAACAACTTCTGACCTTGCACCAATGAAGCAGTTATCTTCAATAATGGTAGGACTGGCTTGTAGAGGCTCTAATACACCACCAATACCCACACCGCCTGAAAGGTGAACATTTTTACCAATTTGTGCGCATGATCCAACCGTAGCCCAAGTGTCAACCATAGTGCCTGAATCAACATAGGCGCCAATGTTTACATACGATGGCATTAGTACCGTATCTTTCGCAATGAAAGAGCCACGACGTGCACTAGCTGGTGGCACAACTCGAACGCCAGTCGCTTTAAATTCTTCTGGTGTTAGGTCTGCAAATTTTGAAGGCACTTTATCGTAATACTGGGTAAACCCACCCGCCATTGGCACATTGTCTTCTAAGCGAAACGATAACAAGACGGCTTTTTTTAACCACTCATTCACTGTCCAGTCTCCCACAGCTTTTTGTTCAGCAACACGGGCTTGGCCTGAGTCTAACAAATGAATTGCTTCAGCAACAGCTTCTTTGATTTCTGTGCTAGCTGTTTGTGGGTTTAGGTTAGCTCTATCTTCAAAAGCCGCTTCGATAATATCTTTCATGTTCAATCCATCAATAAAAAAGTCAACATTATATCAGAGGCATGTTTTAATGCCGAATGCTTGGCATGTTATTGACTTATATCAATGCATTGATAAACTGTATTGATGATATGATATTACGAATTGACCCAATACTAAGTGATATAGTGAGTAAAGACAATGCACAGATAGAAAGCCTTTATACAGAAGGCGAACAATGGGTGCAAAACCTTGGCGAGAAGACGGTTCATGCTAAGCGTATGGGTGGAAGGTTTCGCCTACTTAAATGGTTTGGTATTTTAGTTTGGCTGCCTTTTTTTATTGCCCCTTATATAACTTGGAATGGGAAACAAGCCATTTTATTTGACATTGAGAAGCGACAGTATCACCTGTTTGATGTCACCATCTTTCCACAAGACCTCTGGATGCTAACCATGGTTTTGCTGTTCTTGGCCATCCTGCTGGCTGCAATGACGACGGTATTGGGCCGTGTATTTTGTGGCTACTTTTGTTTTCAAACGGTTTGGACTGATATGTTCACCAAGGTTGAGGAATATTTTGAAGGGCCACCAATTAAGCGTCGAAAGCTAGAGGTGGCGCCATGGGGTTTAAACAAAATCAGAATTAAAATTAGCAAGCATCTGGTTTGGCTGTCCATTGCTTTTTTATCAGGTGTTACCTGGATGCTTTATTTTGGCGTGTCATGGTCTGATTATTTTGATGGCTCTGTTTCTAGTACGACACTGAGCATTACTGCTGCTATTTCGTTGGGTGCTTATACTTTTGCTGGGCATATGCGCGAACAAACCTGTTTATGGATTTGCCCTTATGCGCGTATTCAAGGGGCAATGGTGGACAAGCAAACCATCATGCCAACTTATGACCATTATCGTGGAGAGCAGCGTGGCAAGCTTAAAAAAAGCCAATACGCAGAAGGTCAAGGTGATTGTATTGATTGTCATCAATGTGTAGCTGTGTGTCCAACGGGTGTTGACATTCGTCAAGGACAAGAATATGGCTGTATTACCTGTGGCCTGTGTATTGATGCTTGTGATTCAGTCATGACTAAAGTTGGCAAAGCAACAGGCTTAATTCGTTATACCTCGCTTGACGAAATGAAGTTTAAAAAACCTTTTGTTGCCTTATATAAACGCCCTAGAGTGATTGTATATTCAACTATCTTGGTGATGGCTTTATCAGTATTAGGGGCTGGCTTGCTTAGTCTTGCACCGATGGATCTTAAAGTACTACATGACAGACAGCCGCTTTTTGTACAGCTTTCAGATGGCTCAATTCGTAATAAGTATGAATTGAAAATTATGAATAAGACTGATCAGCCAATACGGGTTGATGTTGATTTTAAAAGTGAAATTGCTCATTTAGTTTCACAGAAGCAACATAAAAATATTGCCATACCTTCTGGCAATGTGAAATCAATTTATGTTTACTTGAAAGCCTTTGAGCGCGATGTTGGCGATAATAGCGATGTTGTTTTTGTGGTAAATAGCAAAGGCGCAACGCTAAAATATGAATCATCTTTCTTTACCCCTAAGAGTATGCGATGACTTTTCAAAAAAGCCCAATAATGGTGTTAATGTTGATACTATTTTTAACCTTAGTCGGCGCCACCGTTTATCGTGTTATTACTGCTGTTGAAACAGATCCAGGTATGGTGGTGGAAGATGCCTATTTAAGTGGAGAACGTTATGGAGGGGTTTTGGCAGCTAAGAAAAAATTAGACGCACAAGGCTGGATGCTGGATTTTTTAGTTCCAGAGTTAGTGTTATATCAAACACAACAAATTTACAAAGTTAAGATTTCACAACACGCTCAAATATTGGCAGATGCTAAAGTTGTAATTGATTTTGAGCGTTCAGTTGGACCTAAAAATAAGTTTTCTGTGCCAATGGTGTTTGATGGTTCTTTATATAAAGCGCAAGTTGGTCTGCCATTAAAAGGACGGTGGAATGCTATTGTACAAATCACTAAAGGCAGCTTTTCACATGGTGATATTAAAGAACTATGTGCACTAGTTGACGCCAATGACAAGGGTTGTGATCGTTACAAAGGAAAATATATGCGTTAAGCAAGAAGAGCTGACTGAGGCAAGTTTTTAGTCTTCATGGCAATGATTGTGATGGTGCTCGTAAGTGGCCATTAATTCATCCATTTGATCGGCAAATAGATCATTAAATTGTGAGTCCTTGATAATGGTTTCAGGCTGCCCCATGCAGCATATATGGCGATACAAACATAATACTTGGGTAGATTCTTTCATCACTCGATGTAGATCGTGTGAAACTATGAGTACTGCACAGTTTTGTTGCTTGTGAATATCTTGAATCAATTTATACAGGTGCATTTGACCATTCACATCTAGATTTTGAGCAGGCTCATCTAGAATTAAGACATTAGGTTTGTTTAGTAGGGCGCGAGTTAGTAAGGTTCTTTGTAACTCACCACCAGAAAGACCTTTTAGTGGCAAATCTAGTAAGCCCTCAACACCGGTTAAAAAGGAAGTTTCATGTAAAAAATCTTGTGAAACTTTTTGATTTAAGTTTAGAAAATCAATGACTGAAATAGGAATAAACGGATTTGGATTAAAGGTTTGCGGTGTATAGCCAAGTTTAATATTGTTTGAGCGTTTAATCTCTCCACTGTCTGCTTTAATTAAGCCTAATAAAACCTTAATAAGCGAACTCTTTCCAGCGCCATTAGGGCCAATTAGTGTGATAAATTCACCCTGTTTTAGCTCGAAACTAACGTTATCTAATACAGACTTTCCATGATGGCTTAGGCTGATATCGTGGGCGCTAATAAGTGTTTGAGAAGTGGGCACAATGGTTTGATCAAATAAAGTCTATTTTATACCTCAAGAAGTTGTTAGGTCATTATCTTAATCAGTAAAATAATTGCCATGTCACATCAACTCATTTTATTAGATGGATCAGCTTTTTTATTCAGAGCTTATTTTTCTACCCTTTCACAAAATTTAACCAATGACGACGGCTTCCCTACGGGCGCTATGTTTGGCGTTATTAATGCGATTAAAAATTTACAGCGTAAATACCCAAATGCAAAAATGATTGCGATTTTTGATGCTAAAGGTAAGAACCATCGGCACGATCTTTATTCAGAATACAAAGCTCACCGAAAACCCGCTGACGAAGAGTTGGTTATGCAAATCGAGCCGTTGTACGAGATTATCTGTGCCATGGGTTTTCACTTTATGTGCGTACCTGGAGTAGAAGCAGATGATGTAATCGCCACCTTGAGCCGATGTGCAGATGAAAACAAACTAAAAACCATTATTGCCAGTGGTGATAAAGATTTGATGCAATTAGTGAGTGATAATATTACCCAGCTGAATATGAAGGGTGACTTGTATGATCAAACAGGTGTGGTAGAAAAGATGGGCGTACGTCCTGATCAAATTCTAGATTTATTAGCACTGACTGGTGATAGTGCAGATAACATTCCTGGCGTGCCGAGTGTTGGTCCAAAAACTGCCATTAAGTGGCTAGATCAGTTTGAAAATATTGAAGGCATTAAAGCCAATGCTGACAAAATTAACGGCAAAGTTGGTGAGAAGCTACGCGACAGTTTTGACCTGCTAGATCTGTCTTATCAGTTGGTGCAACTTAAATTTAATGTTGAATTGCCCTGCGATATTTTGACAGACGAGCCCGGTGCAGACAATGTAAAGTTAGCCAGTTTGTTCCAGAAATATGGTTTTTCGATGTGGCTTAAACAGCTAGATACTAGTAGCGAACCACCTAAATATGAATCAACAACACAGCCAACAGACAAGCTTGTGACTGATGCAGTTGAGCCGATGCCAAGTAGCGATTTTATGTCTGATTATTCTCAGACATTAGTACTAGATGAACAAACTTTTGAAACATTAGTACACAGATTAGAAAAGAGCAATTCTTTTGTTTTTGATTTAGAAACAACCTCGTTGGATTATATGAATGCTCAGATTGTGGGCTGGGTGTTTTTAGTTGATAAAGACAGTTTTTATGTGCCAGTCGCACATGATTATTTAGACGCACCAAAACAATTAAATTTTGAAGCCGTCTTGAATAAGCTAAAGCCTATTTTGGAGAGTTCTACTATTGGTAAGATAGGGCAAAACCTTAAATATGATAGCCATGTTTTGGCTAATTATGAGCTTGTGTTAAAAGGCGTTAGTGACGATACAATGGTGAAATCTTATTGCTTGAATTCGGTAGCCACCCGACACAATATGGATGATTTAGCAATGCATTATCTAAATCATCAAACCATTCATTTTTCCGATGTTGCGGGCAAAGGGAAAAAGCAAATTACCTTTAATCAAGTTGGTCTGGAGCAGGCGTTTCCGTATGCGTGTGAAGACGTTATTGTGACCCAAGAGCTTAATCAAGTATTGGACGGTGATTTGGCACAATATCCTAAGTTGGCCAAGTTATATCAAACCCTAGAAATACCATTGATCGAGGTATTGGTGCGCATGGAACGTAATGGTGTAGAGCTAGATGTAAGCGCTTTAAATACACAGCAATTTGACATTGCAGCACAAATGAAAAGCATTGAGTCGCAAGCATTTGAATTAGCAGGTGACGCCTTTAATTTGGAGTCTCCTAAGCAAATTCAACAAATTTTATTTTCTGAAGATGGTTTGGGTTTAGAAGCCAAAAAGAAAACACCCAAGGGCGCGCCTTCGACTAATGAAGAGGCATTAAAGTTGTTAGATCACCCATTGGTTGATTTGATTTTAAGCTATCGCACCCTCACCAAGCTTAACTCAACTTATTTGGAGGCTTTGCCTAAGAAAATAGACCTTAAAACTGGCCGCTTGCATACCTCTTATCATCAAGCAGTGACAGCGACAGGGCGCCTTTCTTCTTCCAATCCAAATTTACAAAATATTCCAATTCGATCTGAACAAGGTGCACGCATTAGAGGGGCCTTTATTGCCAATAAAGGCAATGTGATTATTGCCGCAGATTACTCTCAGATTGAGCTGAGAATCATGGCACATATTTCAAAAGATAAACAGTTGTTAGAGGCATTCAATAACAATGTAGACGTACATAGCGCTACCGCATCAATGATGTTTAACGTGCCACTTGATACGGTAACAAAAGATCATCGCCGTAATGCCAAAGCCATTAATTTTGGTTTGATTTATGGCATGAGTGCTTTTGGTTTGGCTAAGCAAATTGATGTGTCTAGAACAGAGGCTAAAGCCTATATTGATGCCTATTTTGAAAATTATCCAGCTGTTTTGGATTATATGGACAACATCAAGGAAACAGCCAAGGTGCAGGGTTATGTTGAAACTGTGATGGGCAGACGCTTATATTTACCACAAATTAATGCGAAGAATAAAATGCTACAACAGCATGCTCTGCGCACCGCAATTAATGCGCCAATGCAAGGCTCTTCTGCTGACATTATTAAAAAATCCATGTTGGATGTTTATCAATGGATCGGTGATAAAAACCCTGACATTAAGATGATTATGCAAGTACATGACGAACTAGTTTTTGAAGTGAAAGCTTCAAAGGCAGATGAATTTGCACATAAAATACAAACATTGATGAGCGATACTTATCCATTAGACATTCCGCTGGTGGTTGATGTGGGTATTGGCGACTCTTGGCAACAAGCACACTAAAGATTATGAAAGAACAAATACAAATCTTATTAACTCAAAGCTTAGAAGTTTTAGTGGCTAATGACGTACTTAGTGAAATACCTACTAATATTCGTATTGACCATTCTAAAGATAAGGCGCAAGGTGATTTTGCCTCTAATATCGCTATGATGCTTTCTAAGCAAGCCAAATGTTCACCACGTGATTTAGCAGAGAAAATTATTGACAACCTGCCAGACTCTGCAGAAGTAGACAAAGTGGAGGTTGCCGGCCCAGGTTTTATTAATTTCTTTATGTCGCAAGGGTCAAATACTTCGGTAGTTAATCAAATTATTGATCAAGGCAAGGACTTTGGCCTGTCTGATGTAGGCGCCAAACAACGCGTTTTACTTGAATTTGTATCAGCCAATCCAACAGGGCCACTTCATGTTGGTCATGGTCGAGGCGCTGCTTATGGCGCTACCGTGGCTAATTTGTTGCGAGCGGTTGGCTTTGAAGTGGATAACGAATATTATGTAAATGATGCGGGCCGTCAAATGGATATTTTGGCTACCTCAGTTTACCTGCGTTATATTGAAACAGATAAATTCCCAGATAATGGTTACAAAGGCGATTATATTTTTGACATTGCCAAGCAAATTAATGGCATTGATAAGCTGGATATTTTTTCAGGGGTATGCGCCGATGAAAAAGACGGTGGAAATAAAGAAAAACACATTGATGATTTAATCAAGAATTGTAAAACTCAGCTGGGTGATGATTACAAAGTGGTGTTTGATTTAGCTATTCAGCAAATCTTGAGCGGCATTAAAGTCGATTTAAATGAATTTGGTGTTGAGTACCAGCAGTGGTTTTCTGAGCAATCACTAGTCGATAGTGGTTTGTCAAAAACCACGGTTGAGGCACTGCAGGCCTCTGGCCATATCTATGAAAAAGATGGCGCTCTTTGGTTTAAAACTACAGACTTTGGTGATGACCTTGACCGGGTAGTGGTGCGCGATAATGGGCTGCATACTTATTTTGCATCAGATATTGCCTACCACCTAGAGAAGTTCGAGCGTGGTTATGACAAAATTATTAATATTTGGGGTTCAGATCACCACGGCTATATTGCCAGAGTTAAAGCCTCTATTAAGGCGCTTGGCCATGATGAAAGTAAATTAGAAATCTTATTGGTGCAGTTTGCTAATTTGTATCGAGGCGGTAAGAAAGTCGCCATGTCAACGCGCAGTGGTTCGTTTGTTAAGTTAGAAGAATTACGCAACGAAGTTGGCAACGACGCGGCGCGTTTTTTCTATGTGCTTAGAAAGTCTGAACAACATATGGATTTTGATCTTGATCTAGCTAAATCAAAAACCAACGAGAATCCCGTGTTTTATATTCAATATGCCCACGCCCGTATTTGTTCAGTTCTTAAACAAGATGATGGTGATATGGCAAAGATTGACTTGTCGCTATTAAACAATGAAGCGGAAAGCGCGCTGATTAAACAACTCAATCGTTATAAAGATATTGTGCAATCTTCAGCGCTTAATTACGAACCTCATGTATTAGCCTATTATTTGCGTGAATTGGCTGGTGATTTTCATAGCTATTACAACAACAGTGAATTTTTAGTTGAAGATGAGATTTTGAGAAATTCTCGGTTATCGCTGATTAGTGCGGCTAAACAAATATTGTCTAACGGGTTAAATTTGCTTGGTGTTAGTGCGCCTGATTCCATGTAATGATAAACGTGTATGAGTGATCAGGCGCAAAGAGATCAAGCCTTAGACGTCACACAATCTTATATTGTTCAAGCCCCTGCCGGTTCAGGCAAAACTGAGTTATTAACACAACGATACCTTAAGTTACTAGCCACTTGCTCGGAGCCTGAAAACATCATTGCCATGACCTTTACCAATAAGGCAGTTGACGAGTTAAGTGAGCGAGTTTTATCAGCTTTAAAATCTAGCAAAAAATCCAGACCAGAAGAGGCGCATAAACAAGTTACATACGACTTGGCACAAGCTGTGGTGGCGCGGTCAGATGAACGAAATTGGCAATTATTAAATAATCCTAAACGCTTGAAAATAACTACAATTGATGGACTATCAAGCTTAATTAGTAGTCGCTATCCTTCTAAGACGCAATTGATACCACGCCAAATTATGGCAGAGCAATGGCAGCGTAATCATGCTTATAAACAAGCGGCAATGCAAACCCTGCTATTGATAGATGACCCGCAACACGGAAAAACACTTGCTGATTTGTTATTATATTTAGACAACAATGTAGAAAAGTTTTATCGCTTAATTTCACACATGCTTGCTAAGCGTGATCAATGGCTGACTCGACTATATCAAGGTGAGGCGCTTAGTCCAGTACTACTCCAAGAAAATGCTAGGGCAATTGTTAATGCGCATTTAACTAGTTTAGAGAAAATTGCAAAACACCATTTAACTCATCATTTTTTTGAAATTTTACAATCTAACACTAAATATTCACACATTAAGGCGTTGCCAAATTGTCATTACCAATCATTAGAACAATGGCGTTCTTTGGCTGATTTGTTACTCAAGGGCGGTAATAAAAAAGAGAATGAGTGGCGAAAAACTGTTGACAAGAGAAACGGGTTCCCAATTGAAACCAAAGTGCAAAAAGATGAATTTTTAGCATTGTTAGATGACCTGCAAGGCCAAGATGCTTTTAAAACATTATTATTTGAATTGTTTAGCTTGCCGGACGTTGATTTTTCGAAGGAGCAAACACACATACTATCAGTGATTGCTCAGGTATTAAAACTCTGTGTCGCGCAACTTAGGCTGAATTTTGAACATCAACAAGCACAAGATTTTATTGAGGTAGCACTTAATGCTAATCAAGCCTTAGATGATCGATCTAATATCAGCGATGTGGCTTTATTTTTAGATTTCCAATTACAACACTTGCTTATTGATGAATTCCAAGACACATCTACCTCACAGTTTAATACTATTGAAAAACTGATTAAACATTGGCAGCCGAATGATGGAAAAACCTTGTTTTTGGTAGGCGATCCAATGCAGTCAATTTATCGATTTAGAGAATCCCAAGTAGGATTGTTCTTGCAGGTTAAAGACAGGGGTATTGTCAACATTAAGCCTGACTCATTATTATTAAGTAAAAATTTTCGTTCGTCTAAAAGTATTGTGGAAGGGAACAATAAATTCTTCCAGGATATTTTCCCCAAACATGAAGACATTTATCAAGGCGCTATTTCTTATTCACCCTCTCAGGCCGACTCAAATCAGACACATTGCCAAGCGATTACCTTTCACCCATTTGCTGACAATCAATTTACGCAAGAAGCAAGAACAGTATTAGAGGTTGTACAATCAACTTTGGCCAAACATCCTGCCGATAAGATAGCAATCTTGGTCAGAAGTCGAACACACTTAACAGAAATTACACCCTTGTTAAAGCAATACAACATTGAGTTTGAGTCATTAAAAATCACCCCACTTAAAGATCAGCTTTTAACACGAGATTTGTTTTCACTGACGCGAGCACTAATGCATCTTGGCGACAAATTGGCCTGGTTGAGTGTATTAAGGTCTCCTTGGTGTGGCCTTGTGTTGAATGATATTTTGGTGATTTCAAAAGATGATAGTCAAATTATTTATACGCAATTAGATAATGAAAGCATATTGTCACAACTTAGTCAGGATGGTCAAAATAGGGCGCAGCATTTACATGCATGCTTGCGTGAGGTCCTGGATAATCAGGGTCGGTTTAATTTTGTTGAATTACTCACTTTTGCAATTGACCGCTTAGGTGTTACGCGGTCGTTATCGCAAGCTGAGGCGTTAATAAAAGATCAGTTTTTATCAATTATCAATAACTGTGAGCAGCAACAATCATTAAATATAGAAACAATTGAAGACGCCTTAGATGAGCTATATGCACCAAGCGAGAAAGCCAATGTAAAGCTCATGACCGTTCATCAATCTAAAGGCTTAGAATTTGATACAGTGATCATGCCTGGGCTTGGCAGAGGTTCTCGAAGCGATGACTCACCGATGATGCACATGAAAGCGTTTGCTGATCAATCTTTATTATTAGCGCCAATCAAGTCTTCGCTTGAGACTCATGAAGGGCAAACCTATACCTATTTGAAATTTATTGAAGCGCAACAGAATAAGTTTGAAACCATGCGTTTGCTCTACGTAGCGATGACGCGGGCTAAACGTCAATTACACTTATTGGGCCATGTGAATCAAAATTATCAAGCCGCTAAAAAGAGTTTGCTGGCATTATTGATGCCGTTTTATCAAAATAAGTTTGAGAAAATGTCAGAAGTTCAGGTACAAACTGAAACACCTAATCAGGCATTTTTTCTGAAAAGACTCAAGCAAGTAGTTACACCAGTCATTAAAGAACAAGTGTTGGGCGAGACACTTGAATATCAACAAAATTTTGAGCGCTTGTTTAAGAGTTTATTGGGTACTTTAATTCATCAATATTACGAGCAGGGTTTGTTTAATCCAAGTAGGAATAACATCAAGGCTCGATTACTTGAAATAGGTACAGCGCCAAACGAGGTTGATCATTGGCAAACGTTTGTCATGGATCTACTTAATAACACCAAGATTGATCCTCAGTTTGAGTGGCTGTTTAAAGATCGACTCTCTACCTTGGTTGAGGCTGAGTTTGTTGTTGATGGGCGTATCATTGCTATTGATCGATTATTTGTCGAAGAGGATGTTTTATGGATTATTGATTTTAAAACAACGTCGCCTTTAGATAACGAATCGCTTGATCAATTTATACATAGGCAACAATTTCAACACGCCAAACAACTCCTGTTTTATCAAGAAGCTCTCTCCAATATTTATAACAACGAAATCAAATGTGCGCTTTATTGCCCTGCTGTTAGTCAGCTGATTGAAATAACGCATTAATCATTGCTACAGCATCACAGCCTGCATTAAAGGCTTTTTGTTGATTATTAAGATCCACCCCACCAATACCCACCACAGGAATAGTAAGTATTTGTTTAGCTTGTGTAATTACATCAAACGAGCACTGGGGTGCGTTTGGCTTAGTTTGTGATGAAAATAAGGCGCCAAAAGCAACATAATCGGCACCATTGTTTTGTGCTGTTTTAGCTAGTTCAATATCGTTATAGCAAGATACGCCAATAATAGCATCATTGCCCAATTTTTCTCTAGCAGCTAGAACAGAGGTGTCATTTTTTCCTAGATGTACGCCATCAGCATCTATTTTTTGCGCTAGGTTAATATCATCATTGATGATAAATAAAGTATTATGTCTTAAACATAACTGCTGTAATTGTTTGGCCTCATTAAGTTTAATTGATGCATCAGTTGTTTTATGGCGATATTGTAAGATTTGAATATCATGTTGAGCAATAATTTTTCCAATCAAATTTAGATCTAATGTTTTGTTGGGCGTGATAGCATAAATGCCAGAAATTTTTTGATCCATGAATAAATATGAACTTTCAATTTAGAAGTAATTTAATTATTGCCTTATTCATTATAGTGATTATTGGGGTTATGTGGATTTTGATCGAGCTATTGTCTTATTCATTTGGTAAGAGCGGCCCAACATTAACTGAAAATGAAATTATTTCAAAAGAAGTGACTTACTTAGAAAAAATTAATCAATTTTCTTTGCAAGAGTTTGACGGCCACCAAAATATATCGCATTTTGTTGAAGCCAAGAGTTATTTTAATTTTAAAAATCGCCCTGCTTTGTTATTAAACCCCAAAGTAACAACCTATGACGAATTGGGTAAAGAAAATTATGTGTTGAGCGCCCAACGAGCGAATTATTTAGATAACGGTAAGGTCAAATTTACAGAAGAGGTAGATATTCGTTCTATTAGCGGTGTCACTCATAAAATAAATACAGATGAGCTTATTATTGATACAGAAACAGACGATTTAATAAGTCATAACAAGGTAACTTATTTGAGTGAGCAAGGCAGGATCGTCGCTCAAGGGATGCATATGCTTACCAAGCAAGATAAATTAAAATTAACGGGAAAAACGGTTATTCATCAAGAAGGTGGCCAAAGAATTCTAACTAAAAATCTGCATATTGATCAGTCTAATGGCAAGAAACATTATTACTCTAAGAGTGATACATCGTACTTGGCTAAGCATAATAAGATTGATGCATCTGGCATTGATTTAAATATGCAAACGGAGCTATTAACACTTTCAGGAAAAGTAAATATTCTACAAAAATCGGGTTCTAAAATCAATACCCGAGACTTGATCATTGACCAATCAAAGGGAGGTGAAGTGTATCGAACTAAAGAAAGCATTCGTTATCAATCTAAAGTGGCTGAAATTAATGCAGTTGGTATGCATTACGATGCAAAGAATCAAAAGATAAAATTAACTGGTGGCGTTGTAGGTCGTTATGAATAAGGGCATTTTGATATATTTATATTGCGTCTCTTTTAGCGTGTATGCGTTACCTGAAGACTCTAGGCAGCCTATTCAAGTAAAAGCCTATACGGTGGTAATTGATGAGCGCAAAGGCATGAGTACCTATACCGGCGACGCTAAAGTCTCTCAGGGTTCTTTAATGTTGAGTGCCGATAAGATTGAGCTGTACGTCAACCAGAAGGAAGTAACCAAAGTTTTGGCAAAGGGGACTAAGCAAAAACTTGCTTATTACAAACAAAACCAACTGAATCGTTCTCGTTTTATTGAAGCTAGCGCCATTAAAATTACTTATTTAATCAAAAAAGAATTTGTGCATTTACGCGGTAAAGCGCGTTTAGTACAAGGCTTTGATACATTTAGTGGCGGTACATTAGATTACGACATTAAAAAAGACAAAGTCATTTTAGAAAAATCAAAAGACAATACAGAAAGAGTTAAGTTTAAAATCAAACTGTAGTTAGTAAAACTACACGGTAGAATAATATATCTATTTGTTCATTAATTGACACGGAGAAAACCATGAAAGTACAAGACATTATGTCAACCAATGTTAAAACAGTTACTCCAAACCAATTGGTAAAGGATATCGCTATTATGATGGTGATGGACCATATTAGTGGCGCGCCAGTGGTCGAT
>CAJVCK010000012.1 GCA_910595805.1 uncultured Candidatus Thioglobus sp.
CTCGCCATTTGATTAGTGAAGATTTCAAAACAGCCTTTAAAGATGTTGATGTGATTATGGGTCCAGTATCACCCACAACGGCGTTTGATCTTGGCTCAGTTAAAGATCCTGTGTCGATGTATTTAGCAGATATTTACACCCTCAGTGCAAACCTAGCTGGTTTGCCAGGCATGAGTATCCCTGCGGGCTTTGCGCAGAATTTACCAGTAGGATTACAACTGATTGGCAATTACTGGTCCGAATCAAAGTTACTTAATATCGCTCACCAATTCCAACAACAAACCGATTGGCATACAAAAACACCGCAGGAGTTATAGCATGGAATGGGAAACAGTTATTGGCCTTGAAATTCATGCGCAATTAAGTACAAAGTCTAAGATATTTTCATCGGCCTCTACCCAGTTTGGCGCACAAGCCAATTCACAAGCTTGTGCAGTAGATTTAGGTTTACCAGGGGTATTGCCGGTTTTAAACAAAGAAGCAGTCAACAAAGCTATTAAGTTTGGTCTAGCGGTGAATGCACACATTAATCAGCGTAATGTTTTTGACCGAAAGAATTATTTTTATCCAGACCTACCAAAAGGCTATCAAATTTCACAGCTTGATTGGCCAATTGTTGGTGAAGGAGAAATTGACATTGTTGTTGGCGAAAATACCAAGACCATTGGTGTAACACGTGCGCACTTAGAGGAAGATGCAGGCAAGTCGATTCACGACATGTTTGATGACTATACCGCAGTTGATTTGAATCGTGCCGGCACACCATTATTAGAAATCGTCTCTGAACCAGATATGCGTAGCGCCAAGGAAGCGGTAGCCTATGCAAAGAAAATTCATGCCTTGGTACAGTATATTGGTATCTGTGATGGTAATATGCAAGAAGGGTCATTCCGTTGTGATGCGAATGTCTCTATTCGGCCAATGGGCCAAGAAAAATTAGGCACTCGTGCTGAGCTCAAAAATATTAATTCATTTAAGTTCCTAGAAAAAGCCATCAATTTAGAAGTTGAGCGTCAGCAAGATATTATTGAAGATGGTGGTGCAGTGGTTCAAGAAACGCGTTTATACGATGCGGTTAAACACGAGACGCGTTCAATGCGCTCTAAAGAGGAAGCCAACGATTATCGCTACTTCCCAGACCCTGATCTATTGCCAGTAGAAATTTCTGATGAGCTAATGGCGTCGATTAAGGCGGATTTGCCAGAATTACCAGTTGAGAAAAAGGCAAGGTTTATTGCCGAGCTTGGATTAAACGAATATGACGCAGATGTGCTAACTTCACAAAAGGCTTTGGCAGATTATTTTGAAACCATGTTGATTGGCAATGAGTCGAATGCTAAGTTATGTGCAAACTGGGTTATGGGCGAGCTTTCAGCTTTGCTCAATAAAAACCAAATTGAAATTGATAACTCACCAGTTTCGGCGCAAGAATTGTCTCTACTTGTTCAACGTATAGGCGACGATACTATTTCTGGAAAAATCGCTAAAGACGTGTTTAAAGCAATGTGGGATGGTGAAGGTAATGCTGATCAGATCATTGAGGCTAAAGGCTTAAAACAGATGACTGATACAGGCGCTATTGAAGCGATTGTTGATGAGATTATTGCTAATAATGCCCCTCAAGTTGAGCAGTTTAAATCTGGTAATGATAAGATCTTAGGCTTCTTTGTTGGTCAAGCAATGAAAGCCACACAAGGTAAAGCCAATCCGAAATTATTAAACGAGCTACTCAGAAGAAAGTTAAATTAGACCGACTAGGTTAAATGCCCAATGCTGTATCAACTTGGTAATCGGCAAAACAACACTCTGAAAAACACCTAAAAACAAAAGACCCAGCAAGATAAATAACCCGTATGGCTCGAGCTGATCATATTGGTAAGATAGCTTAGGTGGTAATAAGGCACTGACTACTCGACCGCCATCAAGAGGTGGTAGTGGGAGTAAATTTAACACTGCAAGTAGCAAGTTAATCTGTATCCCTACTTGCGCCATGTCGGCTAAAAATTGAGAACCAGTATTAATCGCCACAAAGATCACGGCTAGCCAGCCTATGGCCATCAAAAAATTACTCACAGGGCCAGCAATCGCCACCCATAACATGTCTTTTTTTGGTGACCTTAATGCGTTAAAGTTAACGGGTACAGGTTTAGCCCAGCCAAAAATAAAGCCCGAGGTAAAATATAAAAATGCTGGCACAGCAAGCGTGCCAATAGGGTCTATGTGCTTGATTGGATTCAGGGTAAGTCTACCCATCATTCTAGCGGTATGATCACCTAAAAGGCTAGCAACCCAACCGTGTGCAGTTTCATGAACCGTAATAGCAAATAAAACCGGGATGGCGTAAATTAATAGCGTTTGAATATCAATCATAATGGGGTTGCTCGGGTAAAATTAGAATAATTATTTAAAACCATAGCTTGATTTTATATGAAAACCACGCAACTATTAATTCCGACTCAAAAAGAAGCGCCGAATGATGCACAAGTAATTTCTCATCAGCTGATGATTCGTGCAGGATTAATTTCCAAACTGGCTTCCGGTTTATATACGTATTTGCCAATGGGTTTAAAAGTTTTACAAAAAGTAGAAAAAATTGTTCGTGAGGAGATGAATAAGGCTGGTGCTCAGGAGTTACTCATGCCGGTTGCTCAGCCTGCAGAGCTTTGGCAAGAGTCTGGCCGTTGGGATCAGTATGGCCCTGAATTATTGCGTTTTAATGATCGTCATAGTCGTGAGTTTTGTCTAGGACCAACGCATGAGGAGGTAATTACAAATTTAGCTGCGCAATATTTACGTAGTTATAAGCAATTACCGATGAACTTTTATCAAATTCAAACCAAATTTCGCGATGAAATACGCCCGCGTTTTGGGGTAATGCGCTCTCGTGAATTTATCATGAAAGATGCTTATTCTTTTCATCTAGACCAGGCCTCATTACAAGAGACTTATGATCTAATGCATCAAACTTATTGTCGTATATTTGATCGATTGGGTTTAGATTATCGCCCTGTGCTAGCAGATTCTGGTTCGATTGGTGGTGATAGCTCACATGAGTTCCACGTATTGGCAGACAGTGGTGAAGATGCCATTTGTTTTTCAGATGAGTCAAACTATGCAGCCAATATTGAAAAAGTCGCTTTTTCTAAGCAGGATAGTACTTGTCAAGCGCTAGCAACTGTAGAACAAGTATTGACCAAGAAAATAACCAGTATTGAAGATGTGGCAGCATTTTTGCATGTTGATAAAGCGCAATGTATCAAAACCCTAATTATAAAAACGACTGATGGTTTTAAAGCCCTAGCGCTACGTGGTGATCATGAATTAAATGAAATCAAAGCAAACAACTTATTTGGTGAGTTTGATTTTGCAACGGATGATGAAATTAAATCACTTGGTTTAAAGAAAGGTTTTATTGGTGTTCAAGGGTTAGACATTGATCTAGTTGTTGATTATTCTGCCAGTGTGTTGTGTGATTTTGTTTGTGGTGCGAATGAATGGGATCATCATGTGACTGGATTCAACTGGCAAGGGGTTGAATTTAGCGAGGCTGATTTACGTAATGCGATAGAAGGCGATGAATCACCCGATGGCAAGGGTAAGTTAGTGATTAAGCGTGGTATTGAAGTGGGGCATATTTTCCAATTAGGCGATAAATATTCTAAAGCTATGAATGCTAATGTGATTGGAGAATCTGGTAAAGCAGTAACGACCACAATGGGCTGTTATGGTATTGGCGTAACACGTGTAATTGCTGCTGCGATTGAGCAAAACTATGATGATCGAGGCATTGTTTTCCCTGAAAGTATTGCACCGTTTCAATTGGTGATTGTGCCTATTAACTACAACAAATCCACCCGGGTTAAAGACTTGGCAGATAGTCTATATCAGCAATGTTTGGAGGCCGGCATTGAAGTGCTGCTGGATGATCGAAAAGAACGTGCTGGCATTATGTTTGCTGATAGTGAGTTATTAGGTATTCCGCATCGCATGGTGCTAAGCGATACACATGCCGATAACGGTAATATCGAGTATAAAGCTAGAAATAACGCAGACAAACTCGAAGTCAAATTTGTAGAGGCTTTGTCATTTATTCAAAGCAAACTTCATTAATGGTTTGGCTACAATACCTTTTGCCGCAACATTGGGCATCGAAGCTAATGTTTCGCTTTGCTCGTATTGAAAATACTTGGCTGAAAAACACTTTTACCCGTTGGTTTGTTAAATCTTATCAGGTTGATTTGTCTGAAGCAAACCGAGAGAAAATTGAAGATTACAAACATTTTAACGATTTCTTTACGCGTTCACTTAAGGTAGACGCTAGACCGATTGCAGATAGTAAGATTATTTGCCCAGTAGATGGTGAGGTCTCTCAAGTTGGGAAAATCAATAACACGCAAATTCTACAAGCTAAAGGCAGTGATTATAGTGTTGATCAATTATTGGGCAACAACCTAAAATCGGGTGAATTTACCAATGGATTTTTCACCACGATTTATCTTTCACCTAAAGATTATCACCGTATTCATATGCCTTATGATGGTAAGTTAGTCTCTATGGATTACATTCCGGGTGACTTGTTTTCTGTTAATCAACAAACGGCTCAAAATGTTGACAATCTTTTTGCTAGGAATGAGCGAGTGGTGTGTTATTTTGAAACAGAATTTGGCCTGTGTGCATTTGTTTTAGTGGGTGCTATTTTTGTTGGCTCTATGCAGAGTGTTTGGCATGGTCAAATCAATCCGCCGTATAAAAAACAAGTGCAACATTTTGATTATCAAGATAAAAATATTACTTTAAAGCGGGGCGATGAAATGGGTCGATTTAATATGGGCTCTACTGTAATACTGTTAATGCCTAATCAAGACAAGCCGTTTAACCTTAATGTGTCAGAATTGGTTAGAATGGGGCAGGCTTTAGTCTAATTTTGTTAGCTTGACCAGCTTAATGGTTTGATCTGAAATTTGCACAATCTCAATTAATACATTGTCTATCTTTAGACTAATATCGCGTTTAGGGATACTTTGCAGGGTTTCTAAAATTAGACCATTTAGCGTTTTTGCTTTGGCAATTGATAGATTGGTATTTAGTAGGGTATTTAGCTCTCGAATACTGATTCTAGGGTCAATTAAATAACTGCCATCTTTTTGTTCTATAACTTCTTCTATGGTTTCATTTTGGTTAGAAGTAAATTGACCAACAATCTCTTCTAGAATATCTTCTAAAACCACCATCCCTCTAATTTCACCATATTCATCAACCACAAGGCCTAAGCGTCTTTTTTGAGTCTGAAAGTGTGCCAATTGGTGTGCTAACGAGGTGCCTTCAGGTACAAAGTAAGGTTTGCGAATTAACTCAAGAGTATTGTCAATGCTGAATTCCCCTTTAGCATAAAGATTAACTACATCGCGCATATGTAATACCCCAGTAATATTATTTGCTGAACCATCAAAGGTTAATAATCGTGTGTGTTGAATGCGTTCTAGTTGAGAAAGAATTTCCGCATGATTATTAATATCAACACTGATTAATTCATGTCTAGGAATCATGATGTCTTCTACTTTAACTTTCTCTAGGTCAATGATGTTTAATAGCATTTTTTGATAATTAGAGGCAATGACTGGCTTGGCTTCATTGACCACCATTTTTAGCTCTTCTGAGCTAACGCTATTGGTTTGCGATTCATTTTTTATACCGAATAATTTTAAAATTAAGTTTGAAAGTTTTGCAATCAGCCAAACAAAAGGTTTGAAAAGTGTAATCAAGCCACTAATGATGATCGAAGCAGGTAGGGCGATTTTTTCTGGATTTTTGGCTGCGAAGGTTTTAGGTGTGGTTTCTGCAAAGATTAAAATCACAAAAGTTAATAAGATTGACGCATAAACAACAGAGCCCTCACCCCAAAGTTTGATGGCCAATATAGTGGTAATCGATGAGGCGAAAATATTAACAAAATTATTCCCTAATAAGATAGTGCCAATCAGATGATCAAGATCACTCAGTAACTTCTCAGTGCGCTTGGCTTGTGAATTGTTTTGATTGCTCAGCGCTTTCAGACGATAACGATTAATCGCCATCATTGAGGTTTCGCTGCTAGAGAAAAAGGCAGAGGCTAAGATTAGCCCCAAAAGGATAATACCTAGCCAGAAGGTTGAAAGTGTTTCCAATAAGTTGTTTTAAGTTGAATTAATTACTGATTAGTTTAATTCAAATGATTGAAAGCATCAAGTCCTGGGTAAATTGCTTTTGAACCTAACTCTTCTTCAATGCGCAGTAAGCGATTGTATTTTGCTAATCGATCAGAGCGAGACAAAGAGCCTGTTTTGATTTGCCCACAACCTGTCGCTACAGCTAAATCAGCAATCGTTGTATCTTCAGTTTCACCAGAACGATGCGACATAACACAAGTGTAGCCTGCTTTAGTGGCCATTGACATAGCGCTGAAAGTTTCGGTCAAAGTACCAATTTGGTTAACTTTAATCAAGATTGAATTAGCAATATCTTTTTCAATACCTTGGGCAAGAATACTGGCATTAGTCACAAATAAATCATCACCGACTAGCTGTACTTTAGCGCCAACTTTTTTAGTAAGCAAGTCCCAACCTTCCCAGTCATTTTCGTCCATGCCGTCTTCGATAGAGATAATCGGATAATTTTCTACCCAGTTGGCTAGGTAGTCAACAAATTCTTCTGAGCTAAGCGATATATTTTCGCTTGCTAGGTTGTAGGTACCATTCTCATAAAATTCAGAACTAGCTGCGTCAATACCAATAAAGATATCCTTTCCTGCTATGTAGCCAGCACTTTCAATAGCTTCTAAAATCACTTTAATCGCGTCTTCGTTAGAAGCCAAATCTGGTGCAAAACCACCTTCGTCACCAACAGCAGTATTCATACCTTGCGACTCTAATACAGATTTTAAGTGGTGGAAAACTTCAGTACCATAACGTAGTGCCTCTTTAAAATTAGGTGCGCCAGCTGGGATAATCATAAACTCTTGAATATCAACACTATTGTTAGCATGTTCACCACCATTGATAATATTCATCATCGGCACAGGTAGTTGAAAATCTCCTTCAACTTCTAAAGAACTGTACAGAGGCTGGTTGTTAGCATTGGCGTGTGCGTGAGCACAGGCTAAAGACACGGCCAAAATTGCATTAGCACCAAGTCTTGATTTAGTGTCTGTACCATCAAGATCAATCATCATTTGGTCAATTGTAGACAGATTGCTAACATCAGAGCCTACGAGCGCTTGATTGATTTCAGTATTGACATACTCAACAGCTTTTAGTACTCCTTTGCCTAAATAGCGAGATTTGTCGCCATCACGTAATTCTAATGCTTCACGTTGTCCAGTTGAGGCGCCAGATGGCACCATAGCACTGCCCATTACGCCATTATCTAAAATAACATCAGCTTCAATGGTTGGATTTCCGCGTGAGTCAAGAACTTCTCTTGCTTTAATTTGTTGGATTTTCACTAGTTAGTCTCGTTTAATTATTCAAAAAATGACTTCATTTTACCAAAGAAGGAGTTGGACTCGGGGTGTTGTTTCTTACCACAAGACTCAGAAAATTCTTGAAGCAACTGTTGTTGTTTTTTACTTAGGTTAACTGGGGTTTCAATTTTTACCTGGCAAAGCAAATCACCAGCATTGCTACTTCTAATGGCGGTAATGCCTTTACCACGCAAACGGAATAGTTTTCCTGTTTGTGTGCCTGCTGGTACTTTAATCTTAAGTTTTCCATTAAGTGTCGGCACTTCGATAGAGCCACCAAGTGTTGCTGTGACAAAGTCGATTGGCACTTCGCAGTAAAGATCGCTTCCCTCTCGTTGGAAAATATTGTGTTTTTTAACGTGTACCTGTACATATAAGTCGCCAGTTGGGCCACCACGTAAGCCTGCTTCGCCTTCGCCACTTAGACGAATACGGTTACCTGTGTCAACTCCCGCAGGAATTTTAACAGACAAGGTTTTTTGCTTGCGAACTACCCCTTGTCCACGGCAAGTACCACAAGGAGATTCAATTTTTTGACCAGTGCCAGAGCAATCATGACAAGGGCGTTGTACCGCAAAGAAGCCTTGTTGCATGTGCACCTGACCATGACCACCACAGGTGCCACAAGTATTAACTGATGTACCTGGTTTAGCGCCAGAGCCAGAACAGGTATCACAAGTTTCATTTTTAGGAATTCGGACCTTGACTGTGGTGCCTTCAGCGGCCTCCTTAAGGTCAATTTCTAAATCATAACGTAGATCTGATCCACGGTTGTCGGGTTGCGCAGAGCCGCCACCAGCACCAAATATATCGCCAAATATATCGCCAAACCCACCACCACCGAATGGATTACCACCTCCAAATCCGCCAGCGCCAGCACTACCATCAACACCAGCATGGCCAAATTGATCATAAGCTTGGCGTTTTTGTGCATCCGATAAAATTGCATACGCCTTTTGAATTTCTTTGAATTTTTCTTCAGCCGCCTCTTTATTGTCTGAATTACGATCAGGATGGTGTTTCATGGCTAAACGTTTATAAGCTTTTTTAATTTGCTTGTCGTCAGCGCCTTTGTCAACCCCTAGTACTTCGTAGTAATCTCTTTGTGACATTTTTTGCCTTATATTAAAAAACCCCCTTTAAGCTTTTAAACTTGAAGGAGGCTTGTTATAAATAAATCGATAAATTATTTATCGTCTTTTACTTCTTCAAAGTCTGCATCAACAACATCATCACCTGCATCATTTGATTCAGCTGTACTACCTTCAGTTGCACCAGCTTTGGCTTGTGCTTTTTCAGCTAGAGGTTGTGCTTTTTCACTTAAAGCCTGTACTTTCGCATCGATAGCTTCCTTGTCTTCACCTTTCATTGCTTCTTCAAGCTCAGTGATTGCAGCTTCAATGGCTGATTTTTCATCATCAGAGATTTCATCTTTTAACTCTTCCATGGTTTGCTTAGTTGAGTGTATCAATGAATCTGCCATGTTGCGTGAAGTGACTAATTCTTGGAATTTCTTATCTTCTTCAGCATTTGCTTCCGCGTCTTTAATCATTTTTTCTACTTCTTCGTCGCTTAAACCTGAAGAAGCTTTAATGGTAATTGATTGCTCTTTGCCTGTATTTTTATCTTTAGCAGAAACATTTAAAATACCATCTGAATCAATATCTAGTGTAACTTCGATTTGAGGTGTGCCTTTAGGTGCTGAATCAATACCTTCTAGGTTGAATTGACCGAGTGATTTGTTGGCACTGGCTACTTCACGCTCACCTTGTAGCACATGCACGGTTACTGCGGCTTGGTTATCAGATGCAGTTGAGAAGATTTGCGATGCATTGGTAGGAATGGTTGTATTTTTTTCAATCAGTTTCGTCATCACACCACCCATAGTTTCAATACCTAAAGACAATGGTGTTACGTCAAGTAATAGCACATCTTTCACATCGCCACCTAATACACCAGCTTGAATGGCTGCACCCATAGCAACAGCTTCGTCAGGATTAACATCGCGTTTTGGCTCTTTGCCAAAAAAGTCTTGAACCATTTGACCAACCTTCGGCATACGTGTTTGACCACCAACCAAAATTACCTCATCGATATCACCACTTGAAAGGTTTGCATCTTTAAGCGCTGTCTTACATGGATCAATAGTGCGCTTTAATAAATTATCAACCAACGACTCTAACTTAGCACGTGTCAATTTAACGTTAAGGTGTTTAGGGCCAGAGGCGTCAGCAGTCACATAAGGTAAATTTACCTCAGTTTGCTCTGATGATGATAATTCGATCTTGGCTTTTTCAGCCGCTTCTTTTAAACGCTGTAGTGCCATCGGGTCATTGGTTAAATCAACACCTTGGTCTTTTTTGAATTCATCAACTAAATAGCTGATAATACGCTGGTCAAAATCTTCACCACCTAAGAATGTATCGCCATTGGTTGATAGTACTTCAAAGTGCTTTTCACCATCGATGTCTTCCATTTCAATGATTGATACGTCAAAAGTACCACCACCGAGATCGTATACAGCAATTGTCTTGTCACCTGTAAGTTTATCTACACCATACGCCAGTGCTGCTGCTGTTGGCTCGTTAATAATACGCTTAACATTTAAGCCTGCAATCTTGCCAGCATCTTTAGTTGCCTGGCGTTGTGAGTCATTAAAGTACGCTGGAACCGTAATAACCGCTTCAGTTACAGTTTCACCTAAGTACTCTTCCGCGGTTTTTTTCATCTTTTCGATTACTTTTGCTGAGATTTCTGGAGCGGCCATTTTTTTGCCTTTAACTTCAACCCAGGCATCACCATTGTCAGCTTTGACAATTTTGTAAGGCACAAGGTTAATGTCTTTTTGTACTGCGTCTTCATCAAAACGACGACCAATTAATCGCTTGATTGCATACAGTGTGTTTTCAGGGTTAGTGACTGCCTGGCGCTTTGCTGGCTGACCTACTAAAACTTCTTCACTATCTTTAGGGTAGGCGATAATTGACGGGGTGGTACGATCACCCTCTGAATTTTCAATAATTTTAACGCTGCCGCCATCCATAATAGCGACACATGAATTCGTTGTTCCTAAGTCAATACCAATAATTTTTGACATTTTTTTTAACTCCTTGTGTTTTATATACCCCCTATATAGGGGTAGTCAAATATTTTTCAAGGAATTAATGCAAAATATTTATAGTTTGGTTTTTAACAAGGTTTCAACCGATTTAGGTACAAACACACTGATATCACCACCAAGTGAAAGAATTTCACGTACTAACGAGGAAGATATATTGGCATATTGTTCGGCAGGCGTCATAAACAGGGTTTCAATATTGGGGTTAAGGTGCTTGTTCATACCCGAGAGTTGAAACTCATACTCAAAGTCACTAACAGCGCGCAGTCCACGTAAAATAACTTGTGCGTTTTGTTCATTGGCAAAATCAACCAACAGCGTATCAAAACTCAGTATTTCAATATTATCAATAGCTTTAAGTGCTATCATTGCTGCATTGATTCTATCATCAATACTCAAAAATGAGGACTTTTTACTGTTTTGAGTAATACCGACAATCACCTTGTCAAATAATTTACTGGCACGATGAATTAAATCAATATGGCCGTTGGTGATAGGGTCAAAAGATCCTGGATAAATTGCAATTTTTTTCATAAGACCTCTAATAAGCAGTAGTTAACTGCACCAGATTGCTTTTGTTTATTGATTTTGATTTTTTCTGAAAAATTTTCTTTTAAAAAAATATCTGTTATTTTAAATTCAGATTCTATATAGATTTTTCCTCCTGGGGCAACAAATTCACCTTTTGAGAGTGATTTTAAAGCTTTTGGAAGGGCGTTTTTATTAAATGGCGGGTCCAGTAAGACAAAATCATAAGATTGGGTGCTTTTAGTAGACAAAAAAACTAACGCATCTTGATTTAAAAACTTAATTTTGTCTGAATTTAATAATTTCCGATTTTTTTCTAAATTTTGAAAAGTGTTGGTGTTGTTCTCAACGCCGACAACTTGCTTGGCGCCACGTGAAAGCGCCTCAAAGCTGAGCGCCCCGCTACCAGCAAATAAATCTAGATAATTTTTGTTGACAATTTCAAACTGAATCCAATTAAACAGGGTTTCACGAACCTTACCTGATGTGGGTCTTAGGCCATCAGCATCAGGGAAACTGAACTTTCTTCCCCGATACTCACCACCAATAATTTGAAAAGTATTGCTATTAGCCAAAGGCTATTTTAGATAAGCGTCGAATGACTCTTGTAGTTCTTGCTTGGCTTCTTCAGCATCACCCCAACCATCAATTTCAACCCACTTACCATCGTCTAAGTCTTTGTAATAACGGAAGAAATGCTCAATTTGATCTTTAAGTGTCGCGCCAACATCATCAATACCTTTAATATTACGATATGACTTGCATAGCTTGTCGGTTGGCACAGCAAGGATTTTTGCATCCTTGCCCGCTTCATCAGTCATACGTAGAACGCCAATTGGGCGAGCAGTGATCACTGAGTCATGGATTAAAGGGTAGGGTGTAATGACTAAGACATCAGCCGGATCACCATCATCTGCTAATGTTTCTGGTACAAAACCATAGTTACATGGGTAGAACATTGGTGTCGAGATAAATCGATCTACAAACATGGCGCCGGTATCCTTATCGATTTCATATTTAACTGGTGACGAATTAGCTGGAATTTCAATAATAACGTTAACTTCATCAGGAACATTACCCGCTGATACTGGTTTTAAACTATTTTGCATTTTCTAACTCCTTTTGTAGTAGATGATAACGCCAACCCTGGCAAAACATAACCGTTCGATCGCCGCGAATATATTTGAGTAACGACTTGCTGCTGGCCATTACTTCGATAGTTAAATTATACTGATTTGCTTTTTCTTGGATAAGTTTTTGTAAAACGAGTTTTTGCGCTTTTTCAGTTTTTGTTGGTGGTTTGTTTTTTTCAAGATCGATTGTAATATTTTGAATATCGGTGTGTTGATGCAAAAAACTATCAAAACTTTTTTGCGCTTTGTTTGAAAGCCTTTCCTTGGCTAAAGCATGCGAAATTAACACATCGTCGGCTAGTATCCATTTACGTGGTTTATTATTCGTTTGCGCTTGACACTCTCGCCAGGCAGCTAATTGAGCCGCCAAACTGTGGGCATTTTTGTTAATATGTGACAAGCCTTTGACTCGCTGCCAAGCTTGATTAATTGGCGGTAAGTATAAATCGATATCTAATAAAGATTGTGCTTCTTCTGTAATCCAGTCTAGTTTGTTTTCATCTTTCAATTGTGCATTTAATTGATGGTAATTTTTTAGTAAATAACGCACATCGTCAAGTGCGTACTCAATCGCCTCTTTAGGTAATGGGCGTGTAGTCCAGTCAAGGCGCGTATAGGCTTTGTCCAAATAGACATTTTGCAGGGCTTCAGTTAGCGCTTGATAAGAGATTTGCATTGGATGATTTAACAAGCTAGCAGCAATCTGAGTATCGAATAATTGCTTGGGTAATCGTTTTGAAAGGCAATACATGGCTTCAATATCTTGACGTGCAGAATGCACAATCCAAATTGAACCATCTTGGTAAAGTTTTTCAAATAAAGGCTCTAGATCGCTTAGCGCTAACACATCAATACAATCGGTAGCGCTGTTAGTGGCGATCTGCACTAAACATAAAACCGGATAATAAGTATTGACGCGTTTAAATTCTGTATCGATTGCAAGCTCAGTTTCGCTTTGGATGGCGCTCATAAAATCGTTGAGCTGATCTTGTGTTTGTATCATTGTTGTATTTTAGCAACAATTAAACTTGATACGTGTTTTTTTATGAGATAATCAGTTCAAAAAAATAATTAGACAACCTAAAAAAAGATGCCAAATCAGATACTTATTACCCAAAAAATCATACCAGTTTGGCTATGGTTGGTGGTCTTCTTAATATCTATTTCGGGTACCTTTTACATGGGTCTTAATCCAAGCTTGATTGAAGACTGGTGGTGGATTCTGGCAGGTTATAACGGCATTATGAGCGCTGTAGCACTAATTTATATTGCGTTTAATATTAGACAATTAAAACGAGATATTAATGAGAATATTATTGGTTCACGTTTTGCTTGGTCGTTTATTAAAATCACCCCTTTGCTAGTGATTGTGCCTGTTTTGTCTTTTTATTTGTTTTCTTTTCAGACTATCCAAGAAAATGTTGAAAATTCCGAGACGGCTTTTGATACTTTTAGTCAAAACTTTATTGTTCATGTTGATGGGTTGTATGAGGATATTCAAAGCGTGAGAAATGAGCGCTATACTGAACAAACTAAGCGTTTGTTAACCGTAATTACTTCATATGGTGACTTCCAAAAGGATGCTGAAAATTACAAAGAAGATATGCAATTTTTCCTTGAAGAGCTTATTAAGAAAGGCTGGGCCTGTCAAATTACTTTATTAGATGCTCATGAGTCTATTGTTGCTAAAACGAATGATAATAAACATTGTCGTTCCGTTGAAGATCAGCCGTTGCCAGGCTTACAACCTCGTTTAATTAATGAGGATGATGCCACCAACGTTGTACAGGTTAAGATGTCAACGCGTTATATTGATCGATCTCCAGGCAAAAATTATTCAGTAATTGACGTTAGTTATGCTTCTGATCCAGGGCTGACAAAGTTTCTAGCAAAGATGCAGAGTTTTAGTCGTAGCTCAAAAAATATTAAATTTGATTTAAACACCTCTGTGACCCAAAATCGATTTTTAATTGACTTTTCATCGACAATTTTGCTGGCTATTTTAAGTGTATTGATGATTATTTTCCGAACCATGGATCATCTAATGAAGCCATTGCATAATTTATCATTAGCAACTAAAGAGATTTCTCATGGAAACTATGATGTTGAAGTTAATGATGATAAGCAAAATAAAGATATGTGTGAGCTTATTGGTCATTTTAATAACATGTCCAGACAAATTAAATCTTCACGAGAAGGGTTGGGTACGCACAATCTATATTTAGAAACGATATTAAAGTATTCATACGGCGTTATTGGCTTAGATAAAGATAAAAAAATCCAACTCATTAATCCAGTAATTGGGAAAATGCTAAATATAGACAATAAAGAGCAGTTTGTCGGCCGATTATGCTCTGAGATAGTCGAACAGTATATGTATTTAAAGCCGTTGTTTGATATGACCAGTAGCAATCTAAAACAAAGTTCTGGAGAATGGAGTGAAGAGGTTGAGTTTTCACTATCAGATCGGTATGTGTTGTTGTCTTGTCAGGGGGCCACATTAGAAGTTGATGGTCGAGTTCTAGGTTATGTGATTATTGTTAAAGATATCTCACAACTTCATAGAGCACAAAGAAAGGCTGCTTGGGGCGAGGTGGCAATGCGTATGGCGCATGAAATCAAAAACCCTTTGACGCCGATATTGCTATCAGCTCAACGCCTTAGAAACAGATTTTTAGAAACACTCAAAGGTAAAGAGCTAGAGGTTATTGATAAAACTACCAGTGTGATTATTGACCAAGTAAAGTCAATGGATGCGATGGTCAGCGCCTTTGCAGATTACGCTAACGTGCCACAAATTGAGAGAAAATTAACCAATCTAAATACATTAATTACCCACTCTATTTCTCTTTATGATGCGCAAAATAATATAACCATTGAGTTTGATTTGGCCAATGATGTGCCTGAGTTGTTTTTAGATACAAATAGTATTTCTAGAGTTTTGATTAATCTAGTTAAAAATGCGGCAGAATCAGTACAAGTAGAGCGTGCTTTGAATATTACGATTAAAAGTCGATACCTGCCTGATCAAGATATTGTTCAATTGACAGTGCAAGATGATGGCGATGGATTTGATGAGGCGATTATTGAGCGTGTATTTGAGCCTTATGTTACAACAAAAGTCAAAGGTAGTGGCTTAGGTATGGCAATTGTACATAATATTATTGAACAACACGATGGGCAAATTTTTGCCGGTAATCTTGAGCCACATGGTGCTATCATTACCATTGAATTTAATTATAAAGAAAATAACAAGGAATAAATATGAGCAGCTCACTGACAATTGGAAGCATTCTTATCATTGATGATGAGAGTATTAATTCTGACACAATGAAAGACACTTTAGAAGATGTTAATTATCACGTTGTATTGGCTGAGGATGCTGAGCAAGCCAAAGCTATTGTTAAAGATCAAACCTTTGACTTAGTAATGATGGATGTATGGATGCCAGGGCAAGATGGCATGTCTTTATTGGAAGAATGGATGGCTGAAGATTTTTCTATGCCAGTGGTGATGATGTCTGGTCATGCAGAGCATCAAGATGTGGTTAAAGCTATTAAGCTTGGTGCAGTTGATTTTTTAAAAAAACCATTACATGATTTGTTGCCTTTGGTACGAAGATTACTTAGCGAACAAGACAGCGGTAATGAGCAAAAGGTGAGCGGCATTGATTTTAATTTAACCTTAAAGCAGGCTAGAAATATCTTCGAAAAACAGTACTTTAATCATCACCTAGAAGAGAATAACCATAATATTGCTAAAGTAGCAGAACTGGCTGGACTAGAGCGCACTACCTTGTACCGAAAATTAAAAGATTTGGGGATAGATAAGAAATGAAGATCTTAATCTTGGGTGCGGGTCAGGTTGGTTCTTCACTGGCTAAGTATCTCGGCTCTGATGATGAAAATGACATTACTATTGTTGACAAGGATGAAGCTAATTTATCATCATTGCAACGACACCTAGATATTAAAACTGTTTGTGGGCATGCTTCTTATCCAAATGTTTTAGAAGAGGCTGGCATTAAAAAAATGGATATCGTAATCGCCGTTACTAAATCTGATGAAGGCAACATGCTGGCTTGTCAAATGGCACATACATTGTATAAAGTTGATAAAAAAATTGCACGTGTTCGTACCGCTGAATATTTACACCGTGAAGAATTGTTTACTGATAACGCTATTCCGATCGATTTTATTATCACCCCTGAAGGCTTGGTAACCAACTACATCAAACGTGTGGTTGAAGAGCCTGGTGCAGATCAAATATTTGAATTCGAAAATGGCTTGGTGCAACTGGTAGAGACTCGTGCTTACGCTGGCACACCGATTGTTGGCCATCCTATTAAAGAATTACATAAGCACTTACCAAAAACACGTATGCGTATTGTGAGTCTGTATCGTAATGGCAGAGTGATCCCAGCCTATGGTGATACTGTGATTAAAGACGGTGATCGCGTGTATTTTGTTACAAAAAAAGAGAGTGTTTCCAAAGTATTGAAAGAGTTTAGACGACTCGATAAAGCCTATAAAAATATCATTATTGCTGGTGGTGGGCACATTGGTCTAAGCTTGGCTAAACACTTGGAAAAAAATCATCGTGTTCGTGTTATTGAAATGAACCAAGACAGAGTGTCGCTGATTGCCGATCAGCTCGAAGATACTTTGGTATTGCATGGCAATGCTTCTGATGAAGAATTGCTATTAGAGGAAGGTATTGAAAGTACTGATTTATTCTTAGCACTTACAGATTCTGATGAAATTAATGTAATTGTGTCTATTTTAGCTAAACGCTTGGGTGCGCATAAAACCGTTGCCCTGGTTAAACGTAATGTCTACGAAGACTTAGCTGAGCAAAGTGAGGATGTTGACATGGTGATTTCACCTGACCAAATTACTACCAGTGGTATTTTGGCGCATATTCGCAAGGGTGATACAATGATGGTACATTCATTACGCCAAGGCAAAGCGGAGGCGATTGAGGTTATTGTTCATGGCGATAAAGCACACTCTGATGTTGTAGGTAGGGCTATTGAAGAAATTAACCTACCAGGCGGTGTCGTTGTAGGGTCAATAGTTAGAGACAATGAAGTAATTATGGGGTCACGAAAGCTTGTTATTGAGGAAGGAGACCATGTGCTACTCGTACTGAGTGATGTCAGTAAGATTCACGAAGTTGAAGAGCTATTTGAAGGATATTTTGATTAGCCATGCAATTTAGTATCGTTTTTAAAACCATTGGCCTGTTGCTAATGGTGTTTAGTTTGACACAACTACCGCCATTGTTGGTTGATTTTATTTATCAACAAAATGAGTCAGCATCCTTTATTTCGGCTTTCTCTCTAACATTACTCAGTGGTTTTGTTTTATGGGTGCCTTTTAGAAACACTAAAAGAGATTTTAGGATTCGTGAAGGTGTGCTGGTTGTTGTTAGTTTTTGGTTTGTATTGTCGCTGTTTGCAACCATCCCATTTTTACTCTCTGAGTCACTCAGAATGTCATTTAGCGATGCATTTTTTGAATCAATGTCAGGTTTGACTACAACAGGTGCGACAGTGTTGGCTGGATTAGATGATTTACCCAAGGCTATTTTGTACTACCGACAACAATTACAATGGCTGGGAGGCATGGGTATTATTGTTCTAGCAGTGGCAATATTGCCAATGTTGGGTGTGGGCGGTATGGAGCTTTATCATGCAGAATCCAGCGGTATTTCCAAGGAAAGACTAACCCCAAAACTTACACAAACAGCCAAAGCCTTATGGAAGATTTACATTAGCTTTACCATTATTTGTGCATTGGGTTATTACCTAGCAGGTATGGATGTCTTTGATGCGATTGGACATAGTTATTCTACGGTGGCAATTGGCGGGTTCTCCACACATGATGCCTCAATTGGCTACTTTAATTCAGGTGCTATTGAAAGTGTGGCTATTGTATTTATGCTCTTAGCAGGTATTAACTTTTCTTTGCATTTCTTTGTTTGGCAAAAGAAAAATGTTTTTACCTACTCAAAAGATTCTGAGCTTAAGGCCTACCTATTTATTTTATTTATCACTGCTGTTGTCGTTGGCGTGTATTTGTTTGATAGCGGTTATTATTCAAGTGTCAGTGAGTCAGCACGACAAGCTATTTTTCAAACGGTTTCAATAGCAACCACCACAGGCTTTGCTTCTACTGACTATTCACAGTGGCCATTCATCTTGCCAATGTTATTAATTTTTGCAAGTTTTATTGGTGCTTGTGCAGGCTCGACTGGTGGCGGAATTAAAGTGGTGCGAGTACTGTTAATGTTTAAACTAGCCATGAAAGAAATCAAAAAATTTATTCATCCAAATGCTCAAATTAACATTAAGCTTAACCATCGCAGTGTGGCGGAGAGTACATTGATTTCAGTATGGGGTTTCTTTTCGTTATATGTGATTGCTTTTATTATTATCTTAATTGCATTAATGTTTACCGGCTTAGATCAAATCAGTGCCTTTTCTGCAACAGCAGCGAGCATCAATAACCTTGGGCCGGGTTTAGGGGAGGTGGCAGCTAACTATGGCGGTATTAGTGATTCGGCAAAATGGATTTTGAGCTTTTCAATGTTGCTTGGTCGTTTAGAAATATTAACGCTAATGGCATTACTGCATAAAGCTTTTTGGCGTTTTTAGTCTATTCAATAACAACGTTATAACCTGGTAGTGCATTAATCAACTGTTTACCGTAAAACTTAGTTACTAAGCGATTATCAAAAATAGTAATCTTCCCAGTATCAGTCTCAGTGCGTATGAGTCGACCGCAAGCTTGAATGAGTCTAAGTGAGGCATCAGGCAGTGATATTTCCATAAACGGATTGCGATTTTGAGATTGTAGATAATCTTGTGTGGTTTTTTCAATTGGTGAAGTGGGTACGCTAAAGCGTAGTTTAACAATCACCACGTGGGTTAGATTGTCACCTTTAAGATCAACACCTTCAGCAAAACTATCCAGTCCAAAAATCACACTACCTTGGTTTTGTTTGCGCAAGTTGATGTGTTTTTCTAAGATGAGTTTTTTAGAAAATTCCCCTTGTACAAACAAATCACAACCTAGTTTTTGTTCGACTAAGTCAGCCACCATTTGCATCTGTTTGTTAGAGGCAAACAACACCAATGAACCTTCACTACTGTCAATACGGTCTAGTAGTTGAGTGGCTACCTCTTGAGTGTGCTCATATACCTGAGTAGGATTGTTTTTAAAATTAGCAACAATAAAGTCTACTTCATCAAAACTAAAAGGCGAAGGTAGGCGTAAGTATTGGTTATCTGTTTTAACCAGGCCTAACTGTTGATTAAGTCGATCAAAACTACCGAGTGAAGACAAAGTAGCCGAAGTCAATATAGCGCCTGATACTTTTGACCAAATAAGCTGATCTAAGTTTTGAGAGATGTCAATTTTTGCACTATTAAGGATGTAGTTGGCTTTTTTATTCGCCAAGATATTTTTTTCAATCCAACGAGAATGCGGTGTTTTTCCAGCTTCATCTACTAGTAAAAAAGAAGAGAGTAGCAGTAATGTGGAAGACAAGTGCTGCTCACATTCACCTAAGGCATTATTCAATGGATCGGCAATGGTTTTTTCTACCATCTTGATTTTCAGATAATTTGACCACGATTCTTTTAATGTATCAAATTGTGTGTGAATAGCAGTGACACTAGTGAGTAAATTTTGGCAAATAGAGGCAATTGAGGAATCAATTACACCTTGTTCAAATAAATAAACATCTTCGTCAAAATCAAGGCTTTTGAAAGCTTCGGTTAAATCAGATAAGTAGTTATCAATTGAATCAATGGAAACATCAAGCGCATCTTGCTGTGTGAGTTTACAAACTTGATCGCTCACACCTTGAGTTTGTCTAATCGTAGTTTTAATAAACTCAGTACCACTACTGAGTGAAAAATGTGACAACGCTTTGTGATTAAGATGGTGTGCTTCATCAAAGATATAAATAGATTCTTCGACGTCAGGTAATACGGTGTTTCCCGTATTTAGATCAGCCAAAATTAAATCGTGATTAGCCACAATCACATCGGCCTTAGTAATTTGTTTGCGCGCTTTAAAAAAAGCACAATCATTGTAGAATTCACAGTTTTTGGCAGTGCAAGTAAAACGATTGCAAGCGATTTTTGACCATAAAGACCCTTCAGGCGTTTGCATTAAATCATCAATCTCGCCATTCCATTTTTTGGCGGAGTAATCTTCCAGCATCTCACTAAGTTGGTCAATCTGATATTTTCCAGGTGGCGCATCCCATAGTGCGACATTATCAAATAGTTCGTTTTCGCTGGCACTGTCTTCAACTAAGTTAATTAGATTACGTACACAAACATAACGAGAGCGCCCCTTAACTAGCGCATACTCAAAATCAATTGAGCAGTATTTTTTCACCTCTGGCATATCTTTGTTGAGCAGTTGCTCTTGTAGAGCGACATTCGCACTTGAAACAATGAGTTTCTTTTTATTTGCTTTAGCAATTGGGATGGCGCTGAGCAAATAGGCCATGGTTTTACCTGTACCGGTTGGCGCCTCTACGCATAAAATTTGGTTGCTATCAGGGTATTCTCCTGACAAGGTTTTGGAAATCTCTGCAATCATTTTATTTTGCGCCTGCCTGATTTTAAAACCAGGCATGCCATTTTTAGCAGCTTCGAATGATTGACGAATTTGCGCTTTAAGCTCGTCAGATAACACTAGGATTTACGCGCTAAAGATAAGTCACAAAGCAAGATCATGGCTTCTTTATAGTCTGAGTCTGGTAGTGTAGTTAATGATTTTTTGGCTAAATTAGCAGACTCCTGTGCTTTTTGTCGAGTGTAATCAAAAGCATTGACTGATGACAAAATATCAACAATTTTATCAATCTGACTGTTGTCGGCGTTCTCAATGGCGTTAGTCAGTAATTTGTGTTGTTCACCTGAGGTATTTTCAAGGGCATAAATCATTGGTAACGTGGTCTTTCCTTCAGCAAGGTCGTCACCGACTTCTTTGCCCATGGTTTTGAAATCAGACTCATAATCAAGTACATCATCGATAATTTGAAAGGCATTTCCCAGGTGTAGTCCATAATCTTTAAGTGCTAACTCTTGTGTTTTGTCAGTATTAGATAAAATAGCGCCAATTTGTGTAGCCGCCTGAAATAGCACAGCTGTTTTTCTCTCGATAACACGATAATATTCTTCTTCAGTTAATGCTGAATTTTGGCAATTAAGCAGTTGCATAACTTCGCCTTGCGCAATTTCATTAGTAGCTTTAGATAGTAGTGTCATGATGCGCATTGAATTAGGTTTGACCATCATCTCGAACGCACGTGAATACAAAAAATCACCGACTAAGACACTGGCAGCATTACCCCAAACTTCGTTGGCAGTATCTTTGCCACGCCGTGTGTTAGATTCATCAACAATATCATCGTGTAAGAGTGTTGCTGTATGAATTAGTTCAATGACTACTGCCATTAAGTGATGATGCTCGCCTTGGTAATTGGTTGCACGTGCACAAAGCAATAAGAGAAGTGGGCGCAATCGTTTACCTCCAGCACCAATAATATAACCACTCATTTGGTTTATTAGCGCTACATCAGAGCTCAGGTGGCTGATCAACACCTGATCAGTTTTAGTGATATCGTCTTGGACTAGGTTTTGAATATCTTCAAAATTTTGCATGGCAACTATTTTAAACCATTAGCCAGTAAATATACTTCTTTAGAACGTGCTCTAGAGGCTTTAGGTTTGCGGATAGTGACTTTAACAAATGCTGTCCTGCAAGATTTTACAAAACCATCAAAACCATCACCTTGGAAGACTTTTATAAAAAAGTGCCCCTGGGGTGTGAGTGTTTTGATCGCCATATCAAGTGCTAATTCACACAGATACATTGACTTTGGAATATCAACTGAAAGCTGTCCACTCATGTTGGGCGCCATATCTGAGAGCACTACGTCCATTTTATGGCCTTTGGTGAGTTTTAATAATTCCTCATAAACTGAATCTTCAGTGAAATCACCACACAAAAAATCCACTCCAGGAATGGGTTCAATATCTAAAATATCACTAGCAATCACTTGGCCTGATTGGCCTACCATTTTAATAGCGACTTGACTCCAGCCACCAGGAGCAGCGCCTAAATCAAGCACACGAGAGCCTGTCTTGATAAACTTATCTTTATCGACTACTTCGGTGAGCTTGTAAACAGCGCGTGAACGATATCCTTCTTTTTGAGATTTTTTTACATATTCGTCACTCAGATGTTCACTCATCCAACGACCAGAGCTGCCTTTTTTTCCCATAAGTAGTTATATCAATAATTTCTAATATTGCAAGGTATTTTACGGGATAATAGTGTCTTTTTCGCATTCACTTAATTCACATGAACACCAAACTTAGAAATATCGCCATTATTGCACACGTTGACCATGGAAAAACCACCTTGGTTGATAAACTACTTGAGCAATCTCAAACTTTTGATGATCGTTTTGAGTCAACCGATCGTATGATGGATTCTAATGATCTAGAAAAAGAACGCGGTATTACCATTAGCTCAAAAAATACAGCTATTAAGTGGAATGATTATCATATTAATATTGTTGACACCCCAGGACACGCTGACTTTGGCGGTGAAGTAGAGCGTGTGCTTTCTATGGTAGATTCAGTGCTTTTATTGGTAGATGCGCAAGAAGGCCCAATGCCACAAACGCGTTTTGTGACTAAGAAAGCGTTTGATCAAGGCTTAAATCCAATCGTTGTCATCAACAAGATTGATAAAGATGCAGCTCGTCCTGATTGGGTAATTGACCAAGTGTTTGATTTATTTGACCAACTTGGTGCAACTGATGAACAATTAGATTTCCCTATTATTTACGCTTCTAGTATTAATGGCTACGCCTCATTAGAAGACGATGTACGCGAAGGTGATATGTTGCCAATGTTTGAGACTATTATTGAAAAAGTAGCAGCGCCAGAAGTAGATATCGAAGCACCGTTGCAAATGCAAATTACAGCCTTAGATTATTCTTCATTTGTAGGTGCGATTGGTATTGGTCGTATCACTCGTGGCACGATTAAGAAAAATCAACAAGTTATGGTAGTTGGTGCTGATGGTGTTGAACGCAAAGCAAAAATTGCTGATTTGATGGGTTTTATGGGCTTAGAAAAGATCTCAACAAATAGCGCTGAAGCCGGTAATATTGCTTGTATTACAGGTATCGAAGGCATCTCTATTTCAGATACTATTTGTGATGTGGATCATGCAGAGGCATTACCACCGCTTAGCGTAGATGAACCAACAGTATCAATGGCATTTCGTGTCAACGATTCACCGTTTGCAGGACAAGATGGTAAATATATTACTTCAAGAAATATCCGCGATCGTCTAGACAAAGAGTTGATCTACAATGTAGCATTACGCGTTGCTAATACGGAAGATCCTTCAGAATTCGTTGTTTCCGGTCGTGGAGAATTACACTTATCAATTTTGATTGAAACCATGCGTCGTGAAGGATTTGAATTAGCCGTAGGTCGACCACAGGTTATTTTAAAAGAAATCGACGGAGTGGTTTGTGAGCCATTTGAAGACTTGAGTGTTGATGTAGAAACACAACACCAAGGCACCGTCATGGAAAAACTAGGCGAGCGTAAAGCCGAACTAACCAACATGACACCTGATGGTAATGGCAGAGTAAAACTAGACTTTAACATACCGGCACGTGGCTTGATCGGTTTTAGAACTGAATTCTTAACCGCAACCACAGGCACTGGTTTAATGAACTCAACTTTTGATGCTTATAAACCTCAAAAGCCAGGTGATATTGGTCAGCGTTCTAATGGCTCGTTAATTTCTATGAACCAAGGCAAGGCAGTTGCTTATGCAATTTTTAACTTGCAAAAGAGTGGAAAATTCTTTGTTGAGCACAATACAGATGTCTACGAAGGCATGGTGGTAGGTATCCATGCTCGTGACAAAGACTTAGTGATTAACGTTATGAAGGGTAAGCAACTAACTAACGTACGCGCTTCTGGTACCGATGAAGCGGTGTCGTTAACGCCTGCAATTAAGCTAGATTTAGAGCAAGCTTTAGAGTTTATTGATGACGATGAGTTGGTAGAAATCACACCTAACTTTACACGTATACGTAAACGTGTTCTAGGTGAAACTGATCGTAAAAGAGCGCGCAATAAAAAGTCCGACTAAACAACAAAACACATCACTATTGGTATACTAATAGTGATGGACAGTATCCTTAATTTCTTTGTTAAGCAAAAAAAGCTAGCACTTGTTTTTACCGTGAGCATTATCGCGGTTGGACTATTGGTGCTTAGCAGTATTCAAAGAGATCAATTCCCAGCAGTTGATTTTGAAATTATGACAGTGTCAACTGCTTATCCTGGTGCTTCACCTGAAGATGTTGAGCAAAATGTCACTAATGTCATTGAGGACGAACTAAGTAATATTTCCGGTATTGATAAGTTTGTTTCAGTTTCAAGAGAGGGTCGTTCACGCATTACTGTGACTTTGTCTCAAGATGTAAGTGATATTGATGCGCTAAAGCAAGATATTAGAAATGCGGTTAATCGTATTAAGTCTTTGCCCTCTGAGGTCGTTAGCTTGCCCAATGTGCGAGATCAAAAAACCTCTAGAAAAAGCATTATCAAGATTAGCATTGGTGCTGAAGGTTTGTCTTATGCTGAGTTAAGGCAAATCACTGACAATATTTCCGATTCTCTTGAACTGGTTAATGGTGTTTCCGAGGTGGTTAAGGATGGTTATCTTGATCGGGAAATACAAATTAGAATAGACCCCGAAAAACTTTATCAGCATAAACTCTCCTTACCACAGGTTATAAATGCTATCGCCAAACGCAATAAGCGCTATACCGTAGGCCAAAACCATAGTAAGACCGATGAAAAAATTATTGTTGTATTAGCTAAATTTGATCAAGCCAAGTCAGTAGGTGATGTTATTGTTAAGTCAACTTTTCAAGGTCCGGTTGTACGTTTAGAAGATATTGCAAAAATTGAAAGTGGTAATGTAGAAGAAAAATCTATCATTCGTGTGAATGGCAAGAAAGGCTTTATTTTGCGTGTACGTAAACAAGAGCAAGCTGATGTTATCACCACGGTTGATTTGGTTAAGGAAAAAATGATCGATCTTAATGCCAAATATGGCAATCAATTGCAAATTTTCTATTCTTCAGATTTGTCTAAATATGTACGTAATCGTTTAGAGATTGTGACTAATAATGGCATGATGGGCTTGGTACTAGTTTTAATTGTACTTGGTGCTTTTCTGTCTTTTAAAACTGCTTTTTGGGTGTCAGTCAGTTTGCCGGTGAGCTTGTTAGGTACTGTAGCATTACTAGGAGCAAGTGGTGAGACAATCAATCTAGTTTCATTGGCCGCTATGATTCTAGTATTAGGCATTGTGGTAGACGATTCTATTATTGTGGCAGAAAGTATTCATCATCACAAACAACGTGGAGAAGATCGATTTGAATCAGCCAGGCGTGGCTTTAAACATGTGATTATGCCGGTAGTCACCACCATTCTCACTACCATTTTGGCGTTCTCATCGATGTTCTTGATGGGTGGTACCATGGGTAAGTTTATTTATGTGATTCCAATCGTAGTGATTTTTGCTTTAATATTGTCATTTTTAGAGGTGTCTATTGCTTTGCCGGCACACTTGGCAAGTTCACATGAGAAGGTCAAAACCCATCATTGGTTTGATGCGGTAGAGGTTTGGTTTGAAGGTTTCTTGGCTGCTGTATTGAGATGGCGTTACGTAGTAATTATGGCGTTTGTATTGTTATTGGCATCTTCTTTATATTTTGCCAAAAGTAATATGAAGTTTGTTTTATTTCCTGCCATCGGCGTGGATACTATTAACGCTAGACTACAGATGCCTGCGGGTAGTTCGCTTGACTACACAGAATCAGTCAGTAAGCAAGTGGAAGCAATAATCAGCGAGGTAGTGGGTGAAGATTTAGAGTCAGTTACTTCGAATGTAGGTAAATATTTTACTCATGTGGCTAAATTTACTATTGAGTTATCTCCATCAAGTGAAAGAGCTCAAACTTCTAAAGTATTGCTTAAAAATCTTAAAGCAAGAGCGAGTGAAGTAACATCAGCCGAAAAACTTAAATTCTCTATTAGAAGGCCTGGACCTCCCCAAGGTGAAGATGTAGAGATTAATTTGGTTGGTAGTGATAATATTCAGCGTCAAGCAGCAGCTGACCGATTAGAGGAAATATTATCTTCAATTGATGGCTTGGATAATATTGATCGCGATGATGAGCCTGGTAAGGCGCGTATTGAAGTAGTGCTTGATTTTGAAAAAATGGCCCGATTGGAAATCGACTTTCCTGTGGTTAGTCAGTATCTAAAAACAGCCTTTACCGGTATTGATGTGACTGATATGCGCGAAGGTCAAAACGATGTAAATTTTAGAATTTATTTTGGTGATGGGAAGCACTCGCAAAATTTCATTCAATCTTTAAAGGTGAATAATAAAAAAGGTCATTTAGTGCCAATTTCTCAATTTTCTAGTATTCAGCAAATTAATGGTGAGCCAGATTTTAATCACTTTAATGGGCAACGATCTACCTTGGTCAGTGGCAGTGTTGATGATGAAATTACCACGGCAGGAAAGGTGATGGATAAAGCTTTGGAGCATTTAGATCTGGCAAAAAATTTTCCTAATATTCGTGTGATTGGAGAGGGTGGTGCTAAGGAAACTATGCAATCAATGGATAGTTTTAAACAAGCATTTGTAATGGCAATCTTTGGTATTTTTCTGTTATTAGTGTTATTGTTTAACTCTTACACACAGCCTCTACTGGTGCTTAGCGCTATTCCTTTTTCAGTTATTGGCGTGATTTGGGCATTTTTCCTACATGGCGAAACCCTAAGTTTCTTTGCGATTTTAGGCACATTGGCGTTGGTAGGTGTTATTGTGAATGACTCTTTGGTATTGGTTTCACATATTAATTATTTAAAAGGCAAAGCTACAGATGCCGGTACTTCAGCACACGAGTTTATTATTAAAGGTGCAAAGCATCGTTTGCGTGCAGTGGTGTTAACAACGCTCACCACATTAGCGGGTGTTATACCACTGGCTTATGGTATTGGCGGTACTGACTATATTCTACAACCAATGGCATTGTCATTGGGTTATGGCTTGATTTTTGGTACTTTAATGACATTGGTATTACTACCTTGTCTGTACTTGATTAATTATGATTTTGTGAATTGGGTGAAGCGTTTAACCAAGAATAGAGCAAAGACCACTTAAGGTTTTAGGCTTAGTGTAGTTGGAGGTAAGCACACTTTATCACTACAAGCTTGTAAAGCCAATGATAGTTTTGGTGCAATATAATCTTTGAAATGTGGAAGAAGGCCAAGTTTAATCTTAACTTGATCTTTGTAAATTGAGATTTTATCTTTTGAGAAGCCTAATTTAACCAGCTCACCTTTAGGGTAGGCGGCCTTTTTGATTGTCCAATTTTTAGTATCTAGATTATCAACTTGAGTGGCAATCAATGAACTTTGTAATGGCTGATTAGAGTTGATATGCCAATGTGGATTAAGACTTATATTAACGAGAAATTCATTATTATTTAGAATTTTTGTGTGCACACGAATACGACCTTGGTAAGCATATTGAACCGAAGATGCTTCACCATTCATAAGGTTGTTTAATCCTTGAATAAACGAGGTGTAACTATAAGGGTCTTTTTTAATTAAGCTTGAAACTGAATCTAGTAATTGTTGTGCTTGAGTGGCATATTCTAGCTTGGTAGTTCGTTTAGACAAGCCAATCAAAACTTGATAAGCAATTCCATTAGCTGAAGGTAGTGCATCATCATAGATTTGCTTTAGACTTAAATTTAAGTGCTTGTTTCCGGTATTCATGTGAAAACCATAATTTTGATTATCCCAAAAATTTGTATTCATTTGTTGCACCAATTGCTCTACTCGGTCTAACCAAACTTGTTTATTCGTTTGATCAAACACTGCCAATAAAGCTTGGGTGAAATAAGCATAGTCTTCAAATAGTGCTGATGTCGAAAAGTGCTGATCAATAGAAACGCGGTAAAGTTGATTGTTTTGATAAAATTGATCGAATAAGTATTGAGCTGTGTTTATACCTACATTGAGATAATTGGAATTATTAAAAACTTGCCCGGCTTCAATAAAGCTTTGTACCATTAGCGAGTTCCATGATAATAAAATCTTATTGTCAGTTAACGGTGGAACGCGCTTGGTTCTAGCTTGGTAAATCTTGTTAATGAAGCTGTCTACTGCTGAATAGTCAGTCACTTGCAACTGATTTATATCATGGAAGCGAATGACATTTTTATTTTCAAATTCTGTGTGTTTAGATAAATCAAACCATTTCAATGCTTGTTGATACTGTTGAGTATTGAGTATGGATTTAAGGTCGTTATTTGAGAAAATGAAAAAGGTGCCTTCTTCTCCCTCAGAGTCGGCATCGGTCGCAGAGAAAAAACCACCATTTTTGTCTTGCATTTCTTTTAAAACATAGTTCAACGTCTGTTCTGATATACGCTTGTATAGTGGTTTCTTTGTAAGTTGATAGGCACGTGTATAAACCATTGAGAGTTGCGCTTGGTTATAGAGCATTTTTTCAAAGTGAGGCACTATCCAGGCATTGTCAATTGAGTAGCGATGGAAGCCACCACCAATTACATCGTACAAACCGCCAGTTGCCATAGCATC
>CAJVCK010000013.1 GCA_910595805.1 uncultured Candidatus Thioglobus sp.
TTCGGAGAAGGTGAATTGGCTTTAGCCAAGAGAGGCTGCCCTGGGGTAAATAATCAAAACGTGACTTTTTTACATGAAGTGTTTGCTGATCGAGGTTATAACGGCGTTGAAATGATTAATCGTGGTGAGCATGGTGCGGTTTTAGATAATGCCGACGCTATTATTGAGCAATACCAGCGATTTTTAGATGAAAAATCTTTTAAAATTGATACAATTTGCTTTCATAGTGACAATTTAGCCTCTGTAGAAGCGTTAAAACAGCTTAATAATGCATAATATTGTTTCAGCGGGTGAAAACTCAATACTGATTTATTTTGGCGATAAGGTTGATGCTGCGCTTCCTGGAAAAATCGGAAATTTTGCAAATCAGCTAAAAAACACGCTAAGTGATTTCGTTATTGACACTATCCCCTCTTACACTTCGCTGCATGTGAGTTATGATTTAAACAAAATCAGTTTTCAGGCGTTTTTTGACAAAGTAGAGGGTTTGTTGAATCAACAAGACGCTGATACTTTAATTGTAGAGCCTAAAACAACGCATATCCCTGTTTATTATGGCGTAGAAGTTGGCTTAGACCTTGAGCGATTATTGGCGGAGAAAAACCTAGATTTAGAAAGTTTTATTGATATTCATACATCGCAAGAATATTTGGTTTATGCGATTGGCTTTAGCCCTGCGTTTGCTTTTTTAGGTGAAGTAGATGAGCGTATACAATTGCCGCGCCTATCCACACCGAGAATTAAGATTCCTGCTGGTAGTGTCGGCATTGCTGAGAGTCAAACAGCCGCCTACCCCACTGATTCGTCCGGTGGTTGGAATATTGTTGGGCGAACCTTGTTAGACTTGTCACTCAACAACCCTGAGAATGTTGATAAATTTCGCGTTGGTGACAAGGTGAAATTTTATTCAATCACGCGTGATGAGTACCTTAAAAATGGCGGATTATTATGAGCTTTAAGGTAATAAAATCTAGCTTTTTATCCACTGTGCAAGATTACGGGCGTCTTAATCATGGTGAGCATGGCATGAGTCAGTCAGGGGTAATGGATGAACACGCCTATGCGTGGGCCAATCATTTACTTAACAATCATTTCAATGATGCAGTGGTAGAGATCACTTTTGGTGGTTTACAACTTGAAGCACAAGCAGATACGTTTGTTGCGGTGACAGGTGCAGATCTTGATTTTAAGATTAACGATGAGCCTGTACAAATATGGCATGGGTTACAGATCCACAAGGGTGATGTGCTTAGCTGGGGTATGCCTAAAAGTGGTGTACGTGCATATTTAGCAGTTAAAGGTGGGTTTGATACATCGGTATTGTATGACTCAAGATCAGTGAATTTGCGTGAGCATATTGGTGCTAAATTGGCTGAAGGTGATGTGTTGCCATGTAAGGGTTTTGATGAGGTAACTTACCGTTTTATTCCACCCAAATATATACCCAATTACAATCAAGATATTACTTTAAAACTACTACCAACTTATCAATTTGATGATTTTAGCATCAACCAACGAGATTTGTTTTTTAACCAAGATTACACCATTACCAATGCCAATGATCGAACTGGTTGTCGTTTAAGCGGCGCGCCAATCGCAAGTAAAAAAAAGCGCATGATATCAGAAGGAATTAGCTACGGCTGTGTGGAGATTGCCACTGACGGTTTGCCGATCATCTTACTGAAAGATACGCCTAGTATTGGCGGCTACCCCAAGATTGGGACTGTGTTTTCATTGGATTTGGCTAAGCTTGCACAGCGACAGCCAAATACCAAACTACGGTTTGAATTAATAGATATTCATGAAGCTCAAAAACAGCGAAAGAAGTTTAACAAATTCTTTGAAATCAGTTTTTAATACAGTGTCATTGAGCTATCTACTTGCTTACCCCAGGCATCAATACCACCACGTAAATTAATAATATTTTCAAACCCAATTGAGTCAAAGTAGCGCGCTACTTGCATTGAGCGAATGCCATGATGACAGATAATCACCGTTTCTTGGGATTTGTCTAGCGTATCGATATTAGCCATGATTTGACCCATAGGCAATAAAGTAGCATCTTCAAAATGACATTTATCCCATTCCCATTGCTCACGCACATCGAGCAATAATGGAGAGTTGTCTTTTAAATATTCATCAAGTTCAATAGCGGATAAATCTTTCATATTTTTTTAATTTAATTGGATACGAGAACCCCATGGTACGCGTTCTTTACCTTTAATTAGCCACAAAACCGGGTAATCGGGCTCAAAATCAGGAAATTTACCCTTAGCATCGGTGAAGTAAATAAGTACATCTGATGGCGTATCCTGAGTGTTAATGTAGTTAAAGACTGGGTTAAAATTGGTGCCTTTTCCGCCACCGAGTGATGCTGGAAAATGTAACTCATCCCAGGCTTCATAGCGCCAAGGTGAATGCTCTGAGAGTTTGTCATCACAAGCAAGTAAAGTAATGCCAGCGCGTAAATTTGCTTTAATGGCATCAACTTCAGAAACAAATTCATCAATCTCTTCCTGTGAGATAGAGCCAGAAGTATCAATCGCCACAGTAATATCAAGTTGATGAGATCTGAGCGATGGCATAATTGCCTCTCCTGGTCGGCGTGATGGGCGCGCATAGGAGAAGTCATCGCGAGCAAAGGTTGACATATACTGTGCTAAAAGTGATTGCCATGAGACTTGAGGTTGTAAGAAAAAATCAATTAGCTTGGCAAATTCGCCATCAAGTTTACCGGCTTGTTGCGCCAACTGTGCGGAGGACGCTAAGTTCTTTTGCCATTGCGTAGCCAGTTTATCTACTTCATCCGGCTGTAGAGCTGGCGGCTGCTGTGCAAGCTGTGACATGCCACCTTGATTGTTGTCGTTTGAATTAGAATCTGAAGTAGATTGTTGTTCTTGCTCCTTTTCTTTTTGTAAATCATCTTCACGCATGCCGCCATCTGAGGACTTAGAATCATCGTTGGCCTGGTCATCATATAAGTGCTGATCCATCGGCTCTTGATCAAGATTATCATCGATCATTGGGTAGATTTCTTCAGCAATCATGCCTTCATATTGACGAAAAATTGGTACATCAATTGGTGGATGAAAGCCTTCTTTAACTAACAGCGGATTAATGGCAAAATCACAAGCAAGATCCCACTTGTGTTTAGTGCGATTGCCACGGCGCGCAAAATGTGTAAGCGCACAATGAAGCGCTTCATGAATTAGTACAAATTTGATTTGATGATTGTTTAACGAATCAATAAACTTTGGATTGTAGTAGAAATTTTTAGCATCAGTAGCGCTGGTTTTACACCAGGAGTCAGCAGCAACTAATGGAAGGCGTAAGACTAAATTACCTAAAAAAGGTTTGTCTAACATAAGTTGTGTACGGGCTTTAGTTAGGCATTTTTTTATTACTTCTAGTTCTGTAGTACTAAGCGTATCATCTTGTTCTGGCTGGACAATATCTTCGCCAACCACCCTAACCTTCTGGTCAGGTTTGATTGATCCATCTTGCCATGTTGGATACTTATCCAAAATGCTCCCTAGTCAAACATCGTATCAGCGATTTGACTAGCCCAATCGGAAAACTCAGGAATGGCAAAAATATCCTCACCAATTGCGCGCTGCATATCTGAAACCAACATAACGCCAAGTTCTTTTTGTGGAAAATCGCGTGCAAAGTTAAGAATATTGCCCCAAACCTGCTTTGCATTGCCTTTGTCTTTAACGCTAATAGCCCTACCCACTAGTGCCGAACAGATAGCATATTGAAGGTCAATTGCATCAGGAATAGAAACCGACTCACCATTCACAATCGCATCTAAATCTGGCAAGTCTTCGAGGTGCTCTATAAAGGTTGCGACTTCAACGCCGGCCACTTCACCGACACAAGCGCTGGCTGCTTGTCTAAATAAATTAAGATTGTCATCAAATTTTTGCAAGGCGCGATGCGCAAATTCCCATGTTCTTGGTGATGGGAAAGCCACTGGATTATGTGCCGGATCAAACTCAAATAAATGCTCTGGACGATAACGCAAGAAACCGATAATGCGTTCATCAATATTGTTTTTATATGCCCAAGCAACCCAATCATCAAGATTAACATCAAGCTCATAATGAGAGAAACGATTAGCTAATGGTGCTGGCATCGAATAGGTAACACCACGGTCACCTTGGCGGTTACCCGCGGCAAAAATCACCCAGCCTTCTGGCACAATGTAGTCGCCTAAACGACGGTCTAAAATCAGCTGATATGCTGCAGCTGATACCGTTGGCGGTGCTGAAGTGATCTCATCTAAAAATAAAATACCCTGCTCACCATGGCGCGCCGCATCAGGCAAAAGTGACGGGATAGACCAATCAACTAAGTCACCATTCTTAAACGGGATGCCACGCAGATCACTTGGTTCCATTTGTGATAGACGAATATCAATCATTGGTACATCGTGTTCAATTGCTACTTGTGAAATAATTTGAGACTTTCCAATACCAGGCGCACCCCACAACATGACTGGTGTGTGATGACCATGTATAACAGACTCAAACTCTTGAGTAAGGATTTTGCTAACTTGTTCTGGGCGCATAATGTTGCTTTAAAATAAAAAACTCACCCTATTTTATAGTAATAGGCGATAAAATTACCCAATATGACTAAGCCTACTATCAAACCAAGTTCTGAAGATTTATTTAATTTTCCTTGTGATTACCCAATCAAAATTATGGGTAAGGATTGTATTGAGCTAAGCACAACTATGTGTCGTATCATTGAGCGCCATGCTGGAAAAATACACCCAAATCAGATTAGTAGTAAGAAGAGCTCAAAAGGAAGTTATATCTCTTACACGGTTAGAATTGTGGCGACTAGTCGTGCACAGCTTGATTCAATTAATCAAGAATTACAAGATGACCCTTTGGTCGCCTATATTTTGTAACTGAGTATGAAAATCATCAATCTTGGTATGCAAGATTATGTTCAAACCTGGGATGCCATGGTAAGCTTCACGCAAACACGTGATGCTAATACTGAAAATGAATTGTGGATTGTTGAACATCCAAGTGTATTTACTCAGGGCATTTCTGGCAAAGCTGAACACATACTAGAAAGCAGTGATATTCCTGTGGTTAAAACTGATCGCGGTGGTCAGATTACCTATCATGGGCCAGGACAACTGATTGTTTACTGTCTGATTGATTTAAAGCGATTAGGTATTGGTGTGAAGAAAATGGTGTCTTTGATCGAAACCTCTATTATGGATTTATTAACAATCCATGGAATCGAATCTCACTTGAAAGACGGTGCACCAGGCGTATACGTGGAAGGCGCTAAAATTGCCGCACTTGGCTTAAAAGTTAAAAATGGTAGAACTTACCATGGGTTAAGTTTAAACGTGTCTATGGATTTGTCAGCCTTCCAGAAAATAAACCCTTGTGGATATCAAGGATTGAAAGTAACACAAATGTGTGAATTAACGGATAATATTGACTCAGACAGTATTTCCAATGAGCTCACGCAGATTTTAAGTAACCATGTCGCAAGATATTGAAATTAAAGCCCTTAAGGGCGAATCAAAAACAGCGCGCTTAAAGATAAAGCCTGACGCTACGCGTACGCCACTCAGAAAACCGAGCTGGATTCGTATCAAGCATCCTGCAGGCTCTAAAGTAGACAAACTTAAAAAAACCTTACGTGATCAAAAACTGTTTACCGTTTGTGAAGAAGCGCAGTGCCCTAATTTAGGCGAATGCTTTAATCACGGCACCGCAACCTTTATGATTATGGGGCAAATCTGTACGCGTCGTTGCCCATTTTGTGATGTCGCACACGGTAAACCCAAACCACTTGATACAGATGAGCCACAACACTTGGCTGAAACCATCGAGAAAATGGCGCTTAAATACGTGGTGATTACTTCAGTGGATCGAGACGATCTACGTGATGGTGGTGCTAATCACTTTAAACAGTGTATTGATCAAATTAGACAAACCACTCCACAGGTTAAAATTGAAATACTTACGCCTGATTTTAGAGGGCGTGTAGAAAAAGCCCTAGAGGTGCTTAAAACCTGCCCACCTGACGTGTTTAATCATAATCTTGAAACAGTGCCAAGCCTGTATCCTAAAGTACGCCCAGGTGCGAGTTATGAGTATTCATTAAAACTATTACAGTCATTCAAAAAACAGCACCCAGAGGTGACAACCAAATCAGGTTTGATGCTAGGTGTGGGTGAGAGTGAACAGCAAGTATTGGATGTGTTAGCCGATCTTCGGGCACATGATGTTGATATGTTAACTCTAGGCCAATATTTACAACCAAGTAGGCATCACTTAGCAGTTGAAGCCTTCATCACCCCTGAGCAGTTTGGTCGTTATAAAGTATTAGCAACGGAAATGGGCTTTTCCCAAGTGGCCAGTGGCCCAATGGTTCGTTCATCGTATCACGCCGATCTACAAGCGGCCGGCGAGTCAATTGGCTGACACTTTGGTTATTATTCATTAGACGAAAAAAATGGCTTCAATTAGAAGCCATTTTTTATTATCTTTATTAATTAAAACTAAACATCATTTTTATCTTCTTTTTTGAGTAGACCGTTTGTGTCTATCTTGTCTTCAGAAGTTTCTTTCTCGACATTATCTTCACCCTTCTTTTTGCTTAGTTTTTTAATCCATTGTTTTGGATCTGTAGCTGATTTACTAGATTTCTCTTTTTTAGGCTTTTCTGGCTTAGTGATATTGTATTTTGCATCAGAATCTTCATCGCCCGGTAGCAAGCCCATGCCAACAGCAATACTTCTACAAGAGGCTTCACCCGCTGAAAGAGTGCCTAGTGGGATAACAATTAGCGTTAATATAGTAGAAACTAACACGCCAAATAAAAGTGAAATCGCCATACCTTGGAAGATAGGATCAGACAATATAACGCTTGAACCACCAACTAAAGCAAATGCGGTAATCATAATTGGGCGTGTACGAGACGCACAAGAGCTGATAACAGCATCAAAGAATGGCAAGCCTTTAGCGTATTCCTGCACAGTAAAGTCTACTAATAGAATAGAGTTTCGCACAATAATACCTGCCAAGGCAATCCAGCCAATCATTGAAGTTGCTGTAAATTCAGCACCAAGCATCCAGTGCCCTGGAACAATGCCTAGAAGCGTTAATGGAATTGGCGCCATAATAACTGCAGGGATGATAAAGTTGCCAAATTGCCATACAACTAACATATAGATCACTACCAATGCTACACCGAATGCAGTACCCATATCACGGAAGGTTTCAAATGTTACCGTCCACTCACCAGCCCACTCAAATCCTGGTACAGTTTGATCTTCAGGTGGACCTAAGTATTCACCTTGTAACTGCTCACCGTCCATGGTTTGATATTTAAGTAATAAATCATCTACACCGAACATGGCATAAATTGGCGCACTGAGACGACCTATTGGCTCACCTAGCACGTATTCAACATCAGCTAAATCCTTGTGAAAAATTAGATCATCTTGTTTTTTATAAACGAATGAACCTAGTTCAGATACAGGAATCATGCCACCATACTGAGAAGGTACAGGGAGTTGTGTTAAATATGATAATTGTGAACGTTTAGCCAGTGGTATTTTTAATACGACCTTAGACGGCTCTAATGCATTTTTAAGGCGGATAGTTGATACATTAAAGCCACTCATTGCCATTGACAATGTTTCTTTGATAGTTTGCACACTGACACCAAATCGAGAAGCCTTTTCTGTATCTACCTGAAAAGTAATTACTGGATATTCATCACGCATTAGGTTATCAATATCAGTCATGGTGCCTGATTCTTTAAATAATTCGGTTAAGTCATTAGCAAGTTTACGACGAGTTTCTTTATCAGGGCCATACACTTCAGCCACTACAGGGCGTAATACTGGTGGTCCAGGTGGCATTTCTACTACAGCGTAATTGGCACCAGCATCAAGAGCGATTTGTTTAACAAGACGCCTTGCATCAAGAGCGATTTCATGGCTCGAACGATCACGGTCTGCTTTTTCGGCCAATTGAATTTGTAACTCACCTTCAGATGAGTTTTGCCTTAAATAATAATGCCTTACTAGGCCATTAAAATCAAAAGGTTTTGCTGTACCAGTATACGACTGGATTGCCACAACTTCTGGCATATTTCTCAATACTTGAGCCATTTTATGTAGCGTAGTTGCGGTATCGGCAAGTGCAGTCCCATCAGGCATATCTAGGACTACACCAAATTCTGATTTATTATCAAGTGGCAACATTTTTACTGGTACTGATGTTGTATAAAACATTGACATTGACATAAAGAAGGCAATAATCAAACCAATCATAAAGCCCCAACCGTAGACTTTAATATTAAATAATTTAGAAATTGTTGAATGGAAAAATTTATGTAATGCTTTGCCTTCTTTTTCTTCCTTTTCATGCATTTTATGCAGTACATTTAAAGGCGGTACAAATTTCATAATAAAGTATGGCGCAAAGACAAAAGCTGCAAATAATGAAAACATCATTGCTACTGAGCCTAACACTGGAATTGGAGCCATGTAAGGCCCCATCATGCCACTAACTGCTGCCATTGGCACAAGTGCTGCAACTACGGTAAAAGTTGCTAAAATTGTTGGATTGCCCACCTCTCGCACCGCATCGACTGCTGTGGCAATGGTAATCTTGTTGTCTATTAGCCAGCGTCTATAAATGTTTTCAGTCACTACGATAGCGTCATCAACCAGGATGCCAATTGAGAATATCAATGCAAACAAGCTCACTCGATCAATTGTCATACCTAAGATCCAGGCTGAGAAAATTGTCATTAATAATACTACTGGAATAACCAGTGTCACTACAACTGCAGGGCGCCACCCTAGCGCAAACCACACAAGCAATGTTACTGCGCCAGTTGCAATAAATAGTTTTTTAATGAGTGCATTAACTTTGTCTTTGGCGGATTTACCGTAATTTCTAGTCACGCTAATTTCAACATTATTTGGAATTATTCGGCCCTTAAGGTCTTCTACTTTAGCGAGAATATTTTCAGCTACTTCAACACCATTGGTGCCGAATTTTTTTGCGATTGCAATGGTTACCGCTTGCTCTCCAGTTGCTTTTTGGGATGTTTTATTGGCTCGACCAGTATAGTAATTCACCATATGGTTGGCTTCTTCTGGTGCGTAGTAAACATCCGCAACATCTCGGATGTAAATAGGCTTATTGTCACTAACTGCAACTACTAAGTTTTCGATATCTTCAACTTTCTTGAAGAAGTCGCCTGAGTACACTTCCATATTAAAACCGTTAAGCTCAATATTGCCGGTATGTTCACTAACATTAGCAGAGCCAATAATGCCTGAAATTTGTTGCATAGAGACACCATATCCTGCTAATCGTCCTGGGTAAACATCAATATGAAATACCTCTTTTCGACCACCAACAACAAAGCCGTTATTGGTATCTTTTACTTTTTCCAGTTGTTGCAATAACTCCAAGCCTAAAGAGCGCAATTGCCCATCATCCAGGGCCTTAGACCAGAGCGTTAGATTGATAATAGGGACATCATCAATCTCTTTAGGTTTGATTAATGGTTGCCTTGCACCTGGCGGCATAAAATCAAGGTTAGCAAGCATTTTGTCGCGCACCTTGATAATTGATGCATTCATTTCTTGACCAACGTCAAATTCTACTGTGATAATTCCTTGGCCTTTATCAGACACAGAGTAAACGTGTTTAACACCTAAAATATGTGACATTAGGCGCTCTAACGGCTTGATGATAATATTAGATACTTCATCTGAAGATGCGCCAGGGTACTCGACAAAGAGGTCGATCATTGGCACTGAAATTTGAGGGTCTTCTTGTCTTGGTGTTGAAATCAGACCAATAATACCGGCGCCTAACATGGCGAAAAATATAATGATCGATAATGGCGAAGTGATAAAAGCTTTGGTTAGCTTGCCCGCTATACCCAGATCTTCGCTAGTGGTATTGTTTTGGTTGTTGTTTGACATAATCTATTGGCTAAATACTCATCCCTGAAACCATTAAAATATTTGGATTGGTGACAATCTTCTCTCCTATCTTTAAACCTGATAGTATGCTCTTTTTGCTTTTACCTACTTGCTCACCTAAACGTAAAAATCTTAATTCTGTTTGGTTATTTGAGTTAATCACAAATACACTTGGCAACGATGAGCGCCACATAATTGCTGCCTCTGGTACAACTGGTGTTAGTATGCCTGAGTCTGTTTCAAAGATCTCCACCTCTGCATAAGCACCTGATAAGACTGGCGCATTTTGTGGCAAATTAAACTTTACTTTAACACTGTGTTTAGCGTTATCCGCTATTGGGTAGATTTGAGACAAAGTAGCATCAACTACAGTATTTGCAATGTCTAATTTAATGCGATATTTTTTATCTAGCTTTAAACTAGAAACCAATCGAGAAGGCACATGCACTTGTACTTGTAAGTCTTTGATATTCGCAAACTTTATGAGCATTTGACCTGGCTGAACTATATCGCCCTGATTGATATTTTTAGCTACAATCACACCGTCAAATGGTGCAACAATATTTGCGTCCTTAAGGCGCTCTTCGACTTCTTTAAGTTTGTTTTCAGCCTGTTTTAAGCGATTCTTGGCCTGCTGATAAGCAGTGTATCGAGAAGTTCGATTAGCAAATTTATCAAACTCAGGATTGCCTTGGCCACTCATTTTTAACATAGGGTCGGTAAACATCGAGAACATACCTGGAACACCGCCAAGCATTCCATTAGAATTAGGCGATACAATTGATTGTGAATACTGCACACCCGCATTTCTAAGTGTTTCGTTAGCAGAAGAAATCTCAGCATAAGCTGAATCTCTTTGTGCTTGAATAGATTCTTGCTCAAGAGTAACCAAGACAGAGCCTTGTTTAAACATATCGCCCTCTTTGCCATTGACACTTAATACATCGCCAGGCACTTGTGCCGACAAACTTACCTGTGCAGAAGAGACAACAACACCACCTAAAAGTGCTCTTTTATCGAGTGACATGCCACTCACTGTTTGAATGTTGTAAACTGAATCAAAACCTTCAGGATTTTGATTTAAAAACTGTGCTTGAGAAGGGGCTGAAAACGCCAATAAAACTGAGGTAACTAAGGGTGTAATAGTTTTGTTCATAATTAACCTATAATTTAAAGTGAGAAAATAAACTTTAAAGGAATTTTATATGATTAAAATACACTGTGTATATTAATTATAAATAAATAAAGTAAATCACTTATATTTCATTTGCAAGTTATTGTTTTTTAAATATTAATCTTATCTTATTTTTTTTATAAAGTATATAAAATTTTGATTATATACTAACCTTTTAATATAACTTAAATTACCTTAATTATATCTTTTTATGTCAATCGCTTTCACCCCTGGAGAACCTGCTGGAATCGGCCCTGATTTGGCTGTTATTTATGCGCAGAAACAAATCAAAAAAAATCTATTGGTTTTTACTGATCCAGATTTGCTATTAATGCGTGCAAAAAAACTGAATTTATCCATTAAAATTAAAGAAACTAATAGCGTTTCAAATCCGGGTGAAATCTGTGTTTTTCCATTCAAAACAAATACGGAAGTTGAGGCTGGCGTTCTAAGCCCTGATAATGCACAGTTTGTTTTAAATACGCTAGACGCTGCTACGCAATATTGCCTTGATAAAAAATGTGAGGCCTTGGTGACTGGTCCTGTTCATAAAGGTGTTATTAATCAATCAGGGGTTGGATTCACTGGACATACAGAATATTTAGCCAACTTAAGCAATACCTCTAAAACCGTTATGATGTTAGCCACTAAAGGTTTGAGCGTGGCATTAGCAACTACACACATTCCTTTATCTAAGGTGGCTCAACATATCCAAACTGATTCACTTAAGCAAACCATTATGATTATTCATGCTGCTTTACAAAGCTATGGCATTGAAAACCCACATATTGTTGTTTGTGGCTTAAACCCTCATGCTGGTGAGAATGGTTTTCTTGGTAGTGAAGAAATAGAAATTATCAATCCTTTGGTGAATCAGCTTAATCAACAAGGGTTTAACCTAACAGGCAGTGTGCCGGCTGATACTGCTTTTACCCCTGATGCACTCAAGGGGGTTGATTGTGTTTTATCAATGTATCATGATCAAGGATTACCTGTACTTAAAACATTAGGCTTTAAAAAGGCTGTTAATATTACCCTAGGCCTACCTTTTATTCGTACCTCGGTTGATCATGGTACGGCGCTAGATTTGGCAGGTACAGGTAATATTAGTTTAGGTAGTTTGAATACTGCTCTAGATTACGCACAAAAGTTTATTGATAATCAATATGCATAAAGCTCGCAAACGTTTTGGACAAAACTTCTTGGTTGATACCAAAGTAGTAGACCGTATTGTGGCTACTATTGCGCCAAAGTCAGATGATAATTTACTAGAAATCGGTCCTGGGCAAGGGGCGATGACACTACCTTTATTAGAAAAATTGGATCAACTTCATGTGATTGAGATTGATAGAGATTTGATTAGCTTATTAGAGTCTTTTGATAAGAGTAACTTAATCATTCATCAGGGAGATGCCATGAAGTTTGACTTAGGTGTCTTACCAAACCCAATTCGAGTGGTGGGTAACTTGCCTTACAATATATCCTCCCCTATTTTGTTTCATTTACTACAGAATAGAGCCTTGGTGCAGGATATGACTTTTATGCTGCAAAAAGAGGTGGTTGAGCGCATAGTGGCAACACATGGCAACAAAACTTATGGTCGTCTTAGTGTGATGATGCAGGCCTTTTTTGAAGTGGAATTGATTTTTATTGTGCCGCCAGAATCTTTTGATCCTGCGCCAAAGATTGATTCTGCGATTGTTTACTTAAAGCCTCTGGCCAAGCCTTTAATTGAAGATACAAGCATACTTGAGAAGGTAGTCAAGGTTGCTTTTTCACAACGACGCAAAACACTAAGAAATTGTTTAAAATCTCTATTAACACAAGAACAAACTTCAATTGACTTGTCACAAAGAGCAGAAATGCTCAGTGTGGCAGATTTTATTAAACTTACTCAAGATTATGAAAAACAACATTAAAGTCGATGTACAGGTTGCTTACTTAGAAGATCAATCTGACATTGAACACAATCAGTATGCTTATTCTTATACGATCACAATCACCAATAATGGTCAGATAGGGGCGCAATTACGAACACGCCGTTGGCATATTCAAGATGAAACTGGACACATAGAAGAAGTTATTGGCGAAGGTGTGGTTGGCCACCAACCCCACTTAATGCCAGGGGAAAGTTTTCAATATTCTTCTGGAGCATTAATTAAAACAGTCACCGGCCTAATGAAAGGTGCTTACGGCATGATAAACGATGAAGGTGATTTATTTGAGGCAGAAATACCCGAGTTTGTCCTTAGTGAGCCATACACACTACATTAATAATGTCTGACTATTTAATTGGTGATGTTCAAGGTTGTTTCGATCCACTACAAGCTTTACTAAAAAAAATAAAATTTTCCACAGACAAAGATCGATTGTTCTTTTTAGGCGATGTGGTGAATCGTGGTGACAAATCATTAGCTACCTTACGTTTTATTAAAGACTTAGGTGATAACGCTAAAATGGTCTTAGGCAATCATGATTTTCATTTATTGGCTTGCTCCCTAGGTGGATTAAAGCCTAGTAATAAAGACACTTTTGTAGATATTATTCAAGCAAAAGACCATCATTTTTTGATTGATTATTTGCTGCAACAACCTTTGGTTATTGAGCATCAAGGGGCGCTTTTAGTGCATGCAGGTATTCCACCAAGCTGGAATAAAGACATTACATTAAAGCAGTCACTAGCGGTAGAGCGGCATTTACAAAGCAACAATGTGGGTGCGTTTATTAATAATATGTACAACAACCAGCCCTACACTTGGTCGAATGATTTAAATGAAATGGATAGTTGTCGATACACTATTAATGCTTGTATGCGCATGCGCTTTTGCAAGGCTGATTCTACTTTAGAATTTGCTCATAAAATGAACTACGATACTGCGCCAGAAGGCTTTAAAGCTTGGTTTTTGCATGACAATCGAGCCTTAAAATACACAGATATCTGTTTTGGGCATTGGTCAACTTTGTCTGATGTTAGTCAAGCGCATATCTATCCGATGGATAAGGGTTGTGCTTGGGGTGGTCAATTAAGCACTATTCGCCTTGAAGATAAGAAAATTGTTTCGCTTGATTGTTAGATATCAACTTGACCTTCATAAACAAACTCGGCTGGACCAGATAAGAATACATGCTCGTTTTCAGTGTACTCAATCAGAGCGTCTCCACCTCGAAGATGGGCAACGACAGTAGAATCCAAAAGCCCTGCATGAACACCGGAAATAACGGCTGCACAAGCACCAGAACCACAAGCAAGCGTCTCACCAGCGCCACGCTCATAGACACGTAAATTAATCTCATTAGCATTAATAACTTGCATAAAGCCAACATTAGCCTGATTAGGCAATAACTCGCTTTGTTGAATTTGTCTAGCGATTTCTTCCACATTCACAGTGTTCACATCATCAACCAACAAAACACAATGCGGGTTACCTATTGAAAGTGCCGCTACCTCATAGCCTGCAATTTCATAGGTATCTGCCTGCCCTGTTGAGCGCAAAGGGATATTTTCTGGGCTAAAATTTGGCTCACCCATATCTGCTTGAACTGTTTGATTGTCATTAATATACAAACTAATAACACCGCCCTGGGTTTCAACACTGATTGGGTTATGGGCTGTTAAGCCTTTTTCTGTCACAAAGCGCGCAAAACAACGCGCACCATTGCCACATTGCTCTACCTCAGTACCATCTGCATTATAAATAATATAGCGAAAATCAACACCTGGTGAAGAGGTTGACTCTACCATTAAAAGCTGGTCAAAGCCAATACCAAAGTGGCGGTGAGCCAAAGTAATAATTTGCTCAGCACTCAGAGCAATATTACCTAAGGTGTTGTCAATCACCATGAAGTCGTTACCCAGTCCGTGCATTTTTGTAAAATTAATCATACGCACATTTTAACTGTTAGTTTCTTGTGTGTTTACAAATTAAAGTATCTGCTAAAATTAGTACCTTGTTTAATTTGGATTTTGTCATGATCACACCTAGTAATATCACACTTAATAAAGAAAAAACACTACTAACTATTACCTTTGATGGTGTTGATTACCCGTTGAGAGCTGAATACTTAAGAGTTTATTCGCCTTCTGCCGAAGTTGTTGGTCATGGTCCTGGACAAGAAACACTGCAAGTTGATAAAGAAAATGTCACCATTACACGTATCGAGCCAACTGGTAATTATGCAGTTGTTTTGTTCTTTAGTGATGGCCACGATAGTGGTATTTATTCTTGGTCCCATTTACATCATTTATCCACTAACCACAGTGATCTTTGGCCAGGATACTTGGGAAAATTAAAAGCGGCAGGACACACACATTCCGAGCTTTAAAATTTAAAATTAATGGCATTTTTAAATGCTTTAATCGCCTTTATTGTTACCATTGGTATTTTGGTAACAGTGCATGAATTTGGTCATTTTTGGGTGGCTAAAAAATTTGGCATTAAAGTACTACAATTCTCAGTAGGCTTTGGAAAAATCTTAAAATCTTGGCAAATTGGTGAAACTACCTACACTTTGCGCGCCCTACCCTTGGGTGGCTTTGTCAAGATGCTGGATGAAAACGAAGGCGAAGTTGATCCAAATGAAAAACACAGGGCGTTTAATACGCAAACTGTTTATAAGCGTATCGGGGTTGTTGTGGCTGGTCCAGCTGCAAATTTCATATTAGCTGTTATTATTTACACCGCTATTTTTATCATTGGCACTCATGGTTTAAAGCCTGTTGTTGGTGTGATTGAAAATAACAGCATTGCCAAACAGGCTGGACTAGAGATAGGTGACCAGCTATTAAGTATCAACACACAAGAGACACCTAGTATTGGTGAATTTTCTTTTGCTTTTGTTCGTGCGGCGCAAATGCCAACAATGGAAATTGATATACGCTCAAACTCCACAGACTTAAAAACATTAACGTTAAATTTAAAAGAAGATTTTCTTGCTAATCCCGAACAAGGTGTTGAAAAATATTTGGGTTTTGAGTTTGCATTGCCAGAATTTAAACCAATTATTGATCAGGTGATAGATGAAAGTCCAGCAAAGTTAGCTGGCATTCAACCAGGCGATCAAATACTTAGCGTTAATGATAAGGCACTTAATACTTGGCATGATTTTGTAACAGTAATTAAACAAAATACTGGTCAACCATTGCGGCTACACATTCTCAGAGATGAGAAAATCATTGTACGATCACTCACGCCAGAAAATGAAAATGGCATACCTAAGATAGGTGTTAGTGTTAGAGCGCCCGAAGGTTATTTAGATGAATGGCGTATATTGGTTAAAAAACAACCGTTAGATGCATTTTTATCAGCCAATGCTAAAACCTATCAACTAACTGTTTTAAACTTAAAAATGATCCAAAAGATGATTTTAGGTGAAGCTTCTATTAAACAAATTAGTGGGCCTGTTAGTATTGCAGATTACGCAGGCAAAACAGCCAATGCTGGATTAATCTCCTTTTTATCCTTTCTGGCATTAATTAGCATTAGTCTTGGCTTGCTTAACTTGCTACCTATCCCTTTATTAGATGGCGGGCATCTACTTTTATACCTAATTGAAATAATAAAAGGATCTGCTGTTAGTCAATTTACTCAACAAATTTTGTTAAAATTTGGGGTATTTGTTATCTTGTCACTAACAGTTTTAGCGCTGTATAATGACTTTTTCCGATTATTATCATAAGTTTAAAAATATGAAAACAATTCTCACTCGAAGCTTTTTAATTTTAGGGCTAACCTTGTCTTTATTTGCACAAGCAGCACCAATTAAAAATATTGAAATTCTAGGTCTAAATATTGTTTCTAGAGGTGCAGTGTTAAATCAACTGCCAGTTGAAGCAGGTGATGAATATAGTAAAAAAACTTCTGGTCAAATTATTCGAGCTCTTCATAAAACTGGCTTCTTTAAAGATATTGAAGTTTCACAAGAAGAAGGTGTTTTAAAAATAAAATTGCAAGAAAATCCTTCTATTAAATATGTTGAAATTGACAACTATTCTGACAAGGTTCTTCAAAAGGATTCGGTAGAGCTTGTCTTAAAAGATATGAAGCTGGCCCAAGGAATGGTTTTTAATAAACGACAGCTAACGAAATTTATTAATAATCTTGAGTCGGCTTATGCTGTTAATGGTTATTACAATGTAAAAATAATTAAAACTATTGAAACAGACAAGCATAATAGAGTAGGCATAAAGGTTGATATTGACGAAGGTCAAGTTGCCAGGATTAATAGCATGACAATTAGTGGAAGTAAAATTCACACTGAAAAAGAATTGTTAGATTTATTTGAAATAGGCGGGCCTGATTTTTTTATTTTAAATTATTTTACTGAAAAAGATTATTACTCTAAAGTGGCACTTGATGCTGGCATTGAAAGTATGAAGTCCTTCTATGATGATGCTGGTTATTTAGATTTTAAAGTTGACATAATCAATACCGAATTATCTAATGATAAAACAAATATTGACATTGATATTAAAGTTAGTGAAGGTGTTCAATATAAAATTGGAGGTATTCAATTCACAGGAGACCTGCTTAATCAATCTGTTGAGGATTTACAAAACCTGTTAGTTATTGCTAAAGGCGATATTTTTCAAAGAAAAATTATTATTAAAGATGTTCAGGTTATTACTGATGTTTTTGCTGACCAAGGTTACGCCTTTGCAAAAATCAATCCTATTACTTCAGAAAATAAGGATAGCCAAGATATTGATATTAATATAAATATCGATCTAAACCAAAAAGTTTATATTAACCGTATCACAATTACTGGCAACACAAGAACTCAAGATGAAGTTGTTCGTCGTGAAATTGGCTTATTTGAAGGCGGACTTTATTCAAATAGTGAATTAAATGAATCTGTTAAAAAAATCAAACGTCTAGGTTTTTTCTCTGACGTAAAAATGAATGTGTCAAAAATAAAAAATTCTGAAGATAAAATTAATATCAATTTTGACTTGGTAGAGACTAAGACAGGTCAAATGTCTATTGGTGCTGCACAATCTAACAGTACAGGAACTTCTTTCAACTTTAATATCATGGAGAAAAATTTCTTAGGTACTGGCAACACACTTAATGTTGACTTTACAACTTCTAGCGCTGTGACAGAGGCTAGTTTTTATTTTGAAGATCCTTATTTTACTGATGATAAACGCAGCATTAGTTATGGCATGTTTAATAAATCATTAGATGGTTCAGAATTAGCTGCCAATAATTATACAGTTGATGAAACCGGGTTTATTGTTGGATACGGCATTCCTTTAACCAAAGATACTAGAATCAATTCTAACATTAGGCTCTCAGAAAAAAATATTAAATGTAGTGCTACATTTACAGATGAACCTGTCCAATGTGGTATTTTTAATGCTGAAAAACAGACAGAAGCTAAAGCCAGTTTAAACTGGCATGGCACGACACTTAATCACGCTCATTACCCAACTGAAGGTGCCATGAATGCACTGAGCTTTGATATAGCATTACCGATGGGAGATATACGCTACTACAAACTAAGCGCAAGCCATAAAAATTATCAAGATATTGGCAAAGATCTAACACTTAAAATGAACGCCAACATCAAAACTTTGCAAGGTTATAACGGTAAAGATGCTCCTTTTTATGAGCGCTATTATGGTGGTGGCGCTAACTCGATTAGAGGTTTTGAATTTAATTCACTAGGGCCAAAATACGATAATGGTAACGCAAAAGGTGGTGAGCTATCCGTTCTAGCTGGCGCCTCTATTATTACACCAGTAAAATTTATAAAAGACAGTAAGAACATGCGTATGAGTGCTTTTATTGATACTGGCGGTATTTACGATGAGAATTCTAACTTTAACTTTAATGACTTGCGCATGTCTACTGGACTTGCTTTTTCATGGTTAACACCAATTGGTCCGCTAGGAATTTATGCAGCTAAGCCAATCATTAAAAATGCAGACGATGAAACCAAAAGTTTTGCATTTACATTAGGTTCGTCTTTTTAAGTACAAAATATAATGAGAATAAGATATTTAATATTTATATTTTTATCTGTTAATACAATAACATATGCACAATCTTTAAAGATTGGCTATATCAATGTTGATCATGTTGTAACCAGCTCCCCTCAATTTTCTCAAGCAAATGACATAGTGATTAGAAAATTTAAACCTCAAGAAAGCAATTTGTTATTTTTAAATAACAATATTCAATCACATGTAAATAGATTTAATAAAAACAAAGATAATTTTTCTCAATCAGAAATTAAACTCAAAATAAAAAAAATTGCTAACTTAGAAAAAGAGTTAAAACAAAAAGCGTTGTTATTAAAAAAACAATTAGCACGTGAGAATAAACAAGAATTAGAAAAAATTCAGAATATGATTAATGAAGTTATTCGTGAAATCGCTAAAGAGCAAAATTTTGATTTAATCCTGTATCAAAAAGTAGCCTATGCTAGTAAAAAAGTCAATATAACCAACCTTGTTAGTCAAAAACTCAAACAACAATTCAAATAATGCCTACTCTAGGGGAAATTGCTAAATTTATTGATGCCAATGTTGTTGGTGATGCTACAACAAAAATTGATAGTATCGCATCTGTATCAATGGCAAACAACATGCAATTAACCTATGTTGTTGGAAAAAAGTATAAGCAAGCATTAATAAAGTCCCAAGCTGGTGCTGTTATTTTAAATAAAGAACTTCTAAGTGATTGCCCTACTAACGCATTAATTGTTGATGATGTATATTTAGCTTTTGCAAAAATTACACATTATTTTAAAAAACAAATAACTTGCCAATCAGGCATTCACCCGACCGCTAAAACTAATGATGCAAAAATTGCAGCGAATTGTACAATTGGGAAAAATGTTATTATTGGAACCAACTGCATCATTGGTGCCAATACTATTATTGAAGATGACGCCGTTATTGGTGATAACGCACACTTGTATCCTAACGTTACAATTTTACAAGGGTGTTTAATTGGCAACAATGTTGTAATTTCACCAGGTGTTGTTATTGGTTCTGAAGGATTTGGTAATGCCAGGGATGACAAAAGTCATTGGCACTCTATCGCCCATTTAGGCAACGTTATTATTGGTGATAATGTTACTATTGGTGCCAATACTACGATTGATAGAGCTACATTGGGTAGTACTGAGATTCATGATGGAGTACGCCTTGATAATCTTATACAAGTTGCACACAATGTTATTATTGGCAAGCATACGGCGATTGCTGCAGGAGTAGCTATTGCCGGTAGTGCAATAATAGGAAAGCGCTGTATGATCAGTGGCATGGTAGGTGTTGTTGGCCATATTAATATTTGTGATGATGTAATAATTGGCGCAAAAAGTATGGTTGATAAGAATATAAAGATACCTGGAATGTACACAGGTGTTATGCCGTTAATGCCACACAAACAATGGAA
>CAJVCK010000014.1 GCA_910595805.1 uncultured Candidatus Thioglobus sp.
AAGGATATAAGGTACACCAACTTGCTTAGATAAAAGAATGTGCTCACGTGTTTGAGCCATAGGGCCGTCAGTTGCAGCAATAACGATAATAGCGCCGTCCATTTGTGCAGCGCCAGTAATCATGTTCTTAACGTAGTCGGCGTGTCCCGGGCAGTCAACGTGTGCGTAGTGACGAGTCTCTGACTCATATTCTACGTGAGACGTTGAAATCGTGATACCACGCTCTCTTTCTTCAGGAGCTTTATCAATATCAGCAAAGTCAACTACCAAACTACCATTGGCTTCAGCCATCACTTTAGTCATTGCGGCAGTTAATGTTGTTTTACCATGGTCAACGTGGCCAATTGTGCCAACGTTTACATGGGGCTTGGTTCTTTCAAATTTTTCTTTTGACATTTTATTTTCCTCTTTTCTTAGTTAGAACTATTTTAAATTTTACTGGAGCTCACCAGCGGATTTGAACCGCCGACCTCTTCCTTACCAAGGAAGTGCTCTACCGACTGAGCTAGGTGAGCACAACCTCTTCTACATGGAGCGGGTGACGAGAATCGAACTCGTCTCATTGGCTTGGAAGGCCAAGGTAATACCAATATACGACACCCGCAAATCCTATTTTCAATTTTGGTGGAGAGAGAAGGATTCGAACCTTCGAAGCCAGAGGCGATGGATTTACAATCCACATACTTTAACCACTCGTAAATCTCTCCAAAAACAATCGGCCATTATCCCATAACTATTCTTGATTAACAAGCAGATTTTGATAGTTTTTTTTGTATTGAAATTAAGAGGTGTTATAGCGAGAATTAAAGCCTAGAAACGCCGCTTGAAACTGCAGCATCAAAGACTGCTTTTGGCACCACGTCGATCAGTCTTTTATCAAACGGTTTAGGAATAATGTAGTCTTTGCCAAAGCTGATAGAATCAACATGATAAGCATCTAACACATCTTGAGGAACCTCTAATTTTGCCAAATCTTTAAGTGCATGTACGGCGGCAATTTTCATCTCCACGTTAATTTCACTGGCTTTGGCATCCAACGCCCCTCTGAATATAAATGGAAAACCCAATACGTTGTTGACTTGATTTGGATAATCACTTCGACCGGTTGCCATAATTAAATCATCACGTACTGCGTTAGCATCAGCTGGGGATATCTCAGGATCAGGGTTTGATAAAGCAAACACAATCGGATTATCTGCCATAGATTTCACCATGTCTTGGGAAACTAAATTAGCCGATGCTACGCCCACAAATACATCGCAACCCTCCATAGCGTCTGCCAATGTTTGCTTGTCGGTTGTTGCTGCGTAATCTGCTTTTTCTTTGCTTAAATTTTCTCTACTTGTGTTGATCACTCCTTTAGAGTCTACCAATAAAATATTAGATTTTTTAAAACCAAGTTCGCACAACAAATCAAGTGTGGCAATACCTGCCGCACCCGCACCCAAACAAGTTAGTGTTGCACTCTCGGGTGTTTTCCCTTGAATCTCAAGCGCGTTTAAAAGTCCTGCTGCAATAATGATTGCCGTACCATGTTGGTCATCATGAAACACCGGGATATCTAGCTGCTCAATCAAGCGCTGTTCAATCTCAAAACAACGCGGAGCAGAGATGTCTTCTAAGTTAATGCCTCCAAATGTCGGCGCAATATTTTTAACCGTTTGCACAAATTCATCCACATCTTGGGTATCGACTTCGATATTAAATACATCAACATCGGCAAACTGCTTAAACAAAACACCTTTACCTTCCATTACTGGTTTTGCTGCCAACGGCCCCACATTGCCAAGCCCTAAAACTGCTGACCCATCAGTAATAACCGCCACTAGATTACCTTTAATGGTGTAATCATAAACCTTGGATTCATCTTTGGCGATTTCTCTAACGGGTGCTGCTACGCCCGGCGTATAAGCCAAAGATAAATCGTGATGCGTATCAAGCGCTTTGTGTGAAGAAATATATATCTTTCCAGGACGCTCTCCCTTATGATAATCAAGCGCTAATTTGTGGAATTCTTCACTCATCTTGGGTTAATATTGTTTATACGATAAGATAGATATTATATAAGCATTAGACGGAGGTTACTATGGTTAATAAAATCAGCATTGTCGGCGCCGGCCGAGTGGGAGAGAGTGTCGCTCAAGTTTTGGCTATTAAAAAATTAACCGAATGTATTATACTAATTGGTCGTGATGAACAACGCACGAAAGGTATAGCACTTGACATTCAAGAAACTGCCAGCGTCCATTTGTTTGACTCTAAATTAACTGGAAGTAGCGATATATCTAACATCAGAGATTCTAATATTGTTATTATTACTGCAGGATCCCCTAGGAATCCCGGCATGGATAGAGCCGATGTATTAACAACCAACCTTAAAATTATTGATGAAATTATGGATGGCATCATAAAATATGCACCAGACGCATATGTGATTATTGTATCTAATCCGGTTGATGTACTTACTTACTATGCCAATAAAAAAGCTAACTGGGCACGTAACCGTATTGTGGGTCAGGCAGGCATTCTAGACTCGATGCGCATGTCTAGCTTTATTGCTATGGAGGCTAACTATTCTATTAACGACATTCAAGCCATGGTGCTCGGTGGGCATGGAGATACCATGGTACCACTACCAAGATTTACCACGGTTAGTGGTATTTCAATTAAGCACTTATTAAGTCAAACAACTATTGATAATATTATTCAACGCACCCGCAATGGTGGTGGTGAGATTCTAAACCTTAAGCAAAAATCCAGTGCTTATGATGCGCCGGGTGCTGCAGTTGCAATAATGGTTGAAGCAATCGTGCATAACAAGCATCGGCTATTACCTTGCATTAGCATGCTTGACGGTGAATATGGTCAAACCGATATTGCTATCGGCGTGCCAGTTGTGCTAGGTGAAAATGGGGTGGAAAAAATTATTGAGCTGGATTTTAATGCTGACGAGAAAAAATCATTCGACGCTTCAGCTAAAGTTATCAAAGCTTTAATCAGGGAAATTTAAAAATTTAGAGCAGAGGGTTGCGTGACCCTACTGCTTCTTCAATGGATGAAAATCCGTCTTTTTTAAGTAGATCAACCAAACCTCGATTAATCTCACCAATCACTTGTGGTCCCTCAAAAATCATCCCAGTAATCAGTTCAATTAAATTTGCACCAGAAGTAATTTTCTCATAAGCATCATCTGCACTAAACACACCGCCCACACCAACAATAGTAATCTTACCACGAGTTCTTTGATATACATGACGCACAATATTGGTTGAAATACGTTGCACTGGCAAACCACTAAGCGCACCCTTATCAAATGTTAACTCTTCTTTAAGGTATTCGTTATTCATTGACGGCTTGGTTAGGTTGGTTAATACCAGTCCATTAATCTTATGCTTTAAACAAGTATCGACAATAGTGTTAATTTCATCCTCTTCTAGATCTGCCGCCATCTTCACATACACAGGCTTAGTCTCTTGTTTAACTTGGTCCAGTGCGTCAAGCAATGTGTTTAAATTTTTCTTATCGACAAATGGCTCGCCATCTTGGGTATTTGGACAAGAGATATTAATTGTGTAATAGTCGCCAATATCTTTAAACTCACGTACTGTTTTTAAATAATCATCGATAGAATTTTGCAAATCAAAATCAGTAGAATTATTGGTTTTAGCAGCACTAATACCAATTGGGATTTTAAATTTTTTGTCTTTTAATCGTTTAGCAATAGCCTCAGCACCTTGATTATTAAGCCCATACCAAACTAAGATTGATTTAGACTTTACCAAACGAAATAAACGCCTACCAACCCCTGGGTTACCTGGGCATACGTCACCAGTAAAAGAGCCTAGCTCAGCAAAACCAAACCCCATTAATGGGTAAGCATTGGTAAGCTCTCCATCTTTATCAAAGCCAGCTGAAAGGCCAATTGGATTATCGTATTTAATCCCATTAACAGTAGTATTAAGGCTTTTATGTTGGTAATAAAATAAGGTTTTTAGCAAATACCTGCCTAAAGTGTTAGAGACTAATAACAGCCCAAACTGTTTAAACTTGTTATGCGCTTCTTCCGCTTCCCATAAAAAGACCAGAGGGCGTACAATCCATCGATAAAAAAAACGATTAAGTTGGCCTCGTAATGCATAAATAAATTTCATGTTATTTCCTTTTGCATCAATCTTTGATAACTACAATCATATCAAATAACGCTTTACATGGTCAACTTATTCAAAAAATCTTCAATTTTGAAAATTTCCCAAATTTTGGAGTAATAATCTGGGACGATGTTTGCATTACATTTGATTTAAGTATTTTTTTCATAAAAACACCATTTTTAGACATTAAACCAGATTTTTTAATGATTTTTATAGACAGAAAACCTTCTATACCAAGGCTTTAATCCGGTTCCTATTATTTCCTAATTTTTTAAACAAAAGTGGTTATAAGTGGACTAAAGTGGTATAAAATGTTTATTTATAACTTGAGGAGAGTTATATTTAATCAACCATAAAAGAAAGGGGAAATCATGGAAGGAATAGCGTTAGAAGTCATCTCATATTCAACAGCGGTTATCGTTCTTGCAATTAGTTTTGTTGCTGTTGCTTAACAAGCAAAAATCTTGGGAAAAAGGAAATGTTCAGGGGGGTTCACAGTTTAGCTATTGACGCAAAGGGAAGGTTAAAAATTCCTACACGTCATCAAGCACAAATTGATAAAACTTGTGCAGGCCAAATGGTGCTCAGTATTCATCCAGATGATAACTGCTTAGTACTTTATCCATTGGGTGATTGGCAAAATCTTGAACGAAAAGTAAGTGCACTACCTTCTCTCAATATCCATACAAAACGATTAAAGCGCAAACTCATTGGTCATGCAACTGACTGTGAACTTGACAAAGCATCTCGTATTTTAATTCCTGTAACACTTAGAGAATATGCCAAACTCAACAAAAAATTAATCCTTAGCGGACAAGGTCACAGCTTCGAATTGTGGGACGAAGAAGTTTGGAACAAACATATTAACAATCTTGATTCGCTCAGCAAAAAAGAAGAAATTCCAATGGAAATTACTCAACTGTCACTATAAGAGATAAACAATGCCTATAACCTCAAATCATCACCAATCTGTGATGTTCGATGAATCTATCGAAGGGTTAAACATAAAAAATGGTGGCACCTATATTGACGCTACTTTTGGTCGAGGTGGTCATACGCAGGGCATTCTAGATAAATTAGATGATTCAGGTTCAGTTATTGCCTTTGATCAAGACATTCATGCCATTGAATTTGCTAAAGAAAACTTTAATGATGATCGCCTCACGGTGATCCATAGCGCTTTCACACATATTGGAGAGATATTAAACGCGCGAAATTTATCTGGAAAAATTGACGGCATATTAATGGACCTTGGCGTGTCATCACCACAGCTAGATAACGCTAATCGAGGTTTTAGTTTTAAGGCTGATGGACCACTTGATATGCGTATGGATCAAACTAGTGGCATCAGCGCAGCGCAGTGGCTAACTCAAGCAGATGAGGTTGAAATTGCTAATGTAATTTATGAATTTGGCGAAGAGAAAAGAAGTAGGCATATTGCTAGTGCAATTAAGAGGTATCAACAAGACCAAGCAATTACAACAACTTTACAACTAGCGAATATTATTGCTAGCGTCGTTAAATCACACAAAAACAAACATCCGGCAACCCGATCATTTCAAGCGATTCGAATTTTTATTAATCAAGAATTAAAACAATTGCTTGACACATTAGATCAAACCACAAGTTTGTTAGCACCAGAAGGTCGACTTAGTATTATTAGTTTTCATTCTATTGAAGATCGGATTGTAAAACAATTTATTCAAAAAAAATCCAAACAAAAACAACTGCCTAAAGGATTACCGATTATGGATACTGGCAGTGAACAAACGCTATTTAAAAATTTAGGCAAACAATTTGCTAGCAAGGTAGAAGTAAAAGTTAATAAACGCTCAAGAAGCGCTATATTAAGGGTTGCACAACGCACTACACAAAAGGCAGAAGAGTGCTAAATCTCTTCAAAAATATAACAAGTCTAAATATAGCGTTAATTATTAGTATTGTTATCTTATCTATTTATACCGTTAGCTGGAATCATCAAAATTACCTTTTGTATAAAGAATCCAAAGTAGTTAATGAGGAAAATAAAAAGATCATTGCATTGAATAAACAGCTTCAAACAGAATATTCTGAACAAATAAGTGGCAAGGAAATTCAAGACAAGGCTCTTAAAGAATTACAAATGAAAACACCAGAATCAATGAAGGAAGTATCTTTGTAATGCAAAAAAATCCTTTTAAATTTTCTACATCTATTGTTTCCCGTAGAGTGCAAAATTACTGGTACAGACAAGGTCTAATCAAATATTTCTTTATCTTATTATTATTAGGCTTTAGTTTTCGCATCGCAACAATTAATCAGCTCTATGCAGGTGATATTTCAATACAAGAAAAAGGTGACAGACAAGCGGCTAAGAATATTCGAAACAAGGCCCGTCGTGGAGATATTTTAGATAGAAATGGCAATATACTAGCCAGCAATCTAATCTTAAAAAAGGTTAATTTAGATCCAACATTAGTACAAAGCGAGTTTATACCAAAACTTTCAGCAGCATTAGAAATGCAAGAACAAGAACTTAGAGACAAAATTAAGCAAAAATTAAGCAAACGAGCCGGTAGAAAAAACCTAGTTATTAAAAAAAACCTTAAGTTGACTGATCCAATTCTTACAAACCTAAAAGAGTTATCAAAAATAAAGTTAAAAGTTTGTACTGCAAAACAAAAAGAAATAAAACTAGGCCTAATTGATCAGGCTTTAGTGATGGCTAATCTTAAAGAACATAAAGTAGAGCATGTGACTTATCAAGATTGCAAGAACAGGAAAATCAATGGCGTTGCCTTAGAAGAAGATACACGGAGATTCTACCCAAAATCTGCTTCATTGGCCCCGCTTATTGGTCGGTTAAATTATGAGAAACAAGGTGCTTTTGGTATTGAGCGTGAGTTTGAACATGTGCTTTCTGGTCAAGATGGCGTATCAAAATTAAGCCTTAATCAAGATTCACTAGGGTCATATTTCAATCCCATAGTAACCAATAAACTTAAGCATGGTGACGATATAGAGTTAACCATTGATGCAAATATCCAATATCATACATATGACGCCATTAAAAAGTCAGTCAACTATCATGATGCCGATTCTGGGTCAGCCATAATATTGGCGCCAAATGGTGAAATCCTATCGATGGCTAACTACCCTGCTGACGATCCAAATAACAAAGCCAACTATAACGCCAAAGATTACCGTAACCGCGTACTTGAAGATAAAGTAGAGCCTGGTTCAACAATGAAACCATTTACCATGCTCTTAGCACTCGACCAGGGGAAGATTAAAGCAACTGAAGATGAATTAATTGATGTTTCTAAACGAATTGGTCACATCAAACCTGATGGGAAATATAAGGAAATGACAGTCAAGAAAATTTTACAAAAATCTCACAACCTAGGAACAGTCAATGTCTCTGAGAGGCTTGAAAAGGAAGATATGTACAATACCTGGAATAGACTTGGATTTGGACGCCCTCTTGGCCTAATACCAAGTATTGAGAACTCTGGGTCTTTAAGGCACTTTGATTCATGGGGGGCGGCCGATAAACGCACTTTGTCGTTTGGTCATGGACCTATGGAAACAAATTTAGCGCAATTAGCTAAAGCTTATCTGGTGTTTGCTAATGATGGTGCCACTCTGCCTTTAAAGCTCATTAAAAATTCAAATACTTATGAACAGAGGGAGCAAGTTTTTAGTAAAGCAGCAACTGATAAAATCGCCGAATTATTAGATGCTGTTGTTACCTGGAAAGGCTCTGGATACCGAGCCCGAATAAAAGGTTATGACGTAGCAGGGAAAACTGGCACTGCAGAAATGGTTACAGGAAGAGGTTACAACAAAGAAGGTGTGAAACGTACTTTCTTTACTGGCTTTGTTCCAGCTAAGAATCCAAAATATATTATGGCTATCAGACTAGATCACCCTAAAAAATGTTACAACTATTACAATTCTAACAACAGAGGAAAATGTGAAGGGTCTAACTCTGCAGCCATAACATTCAGAAAGACAATGGAAAAAGTTCTAAGCAGTGATCAGTCTATTAAAACCAACAAGAAAAAAGTAGATCACTATTTGAGCTTACCTTTTTGAATACCTTCCATTATTTTTTGCTGTTCCTCTGTTGTCTTAGCACCAGAAATTTGCGCTTTAATTTTGGCATTTTCTTGGCGTTTTTCAGCTGCATTCAATGCAGATAAAAATTCATCTTTGGCCTGTTTTTCACTTAAATGTGGTACCAATGTACACAACTGTTTTAAACGATTATAGATACCTGACTTGCTTTGAAAAGGCTTGATTAAATCACCTTGTGAGATATCTTCATCTATTTGCGCTGATCGAACTAACTCTAATAAAACTTCTGACCTCTTGATATTTCTAACCCTGACTTCAACTGTACCATCAGCAAGAGACGGATAATTAAGTAATAAGCTAATCATTCTGGACATAAGCGCTTTAACAGCGCTGTTTTCTTGAGACATGACGTTAGATTTTTGATATTCATCAGAAAAATCTGAAAAATCTGGTATTTGCCCCTCGAAAGAATCGCTTTCTGGCATTGGTATTGTCTCAACAGAAGTAGATATTGACTGTTCAGACTGTTGTTTAAAAACAGTCTGAACTTGACTAACGCTTTGTCCGACAACCTGGGCCACACCATCAATTAACTGTTGTTGATAAATCTCATAATTAACTTGATTAATTAACGTCGATACTTTTTCTAAAAACAAGGTCTTACCTTCGATGGTGTCAAAATCTACTTCTGCCTTTACATGTTCAAATAAAAAATGAGACAACGTATGTGCTTTTTCAATACGCGCTTCAAAAGCTTGGGTTGACTCTTTTTTAACTAAAGTATCGGGGTCTTCACCATCAGGTAAAAATAAAAACTTAATGACTAAGCCCGCCTTAATGATTGGCAAAGCAACCTGCAACGCCTTCCAGGCAGCTTCTCGCCCTGCATTATCCCCATCAAAACAAAAAACAATGGTATTAGTGGTGCGGGCCAATATTTGCAAATGTACTGGTGTTGTTGCTGTACCTAATGTAGCAACAACTTTGGTAAAGTTAGCTTGGTGTAACGCCACCACATCCATATAGCCTTCAACCACTAAAACATAATCCATCGTACGGGAATATTTGCGTGCATGATAAAGACCATACAGTTCTCTTGATTTAGAAAAAATTGCACTTTCCGATGAGTTTAAATATTTTGCTTTTGCTTTATTGTCAAACGCTCTACCGCCAAAGGCAATCACACTGCCTTTGGCGTTATGAATAGGAAACATTAAACGATCACGGAAAAAATCATAATCACCATATTCGCCTGTTTTAACCAAACCAAGAGATTTTAAATCTATGCTGACTTGCTCATCTTTTTCAAATGCAAGTAATAGGTCCTGATTACTTGGTGGCGCAAAACCTAATTCAAAACGCTTAGCAATCTCACCACTAATACCTCTGTTTTTCGCATAACCAACAGCTTTATCTTTCGCTGGAGAGCCTCTAAGTTGTTGTTTATAAAAATCACTTACCTTTTGAGATAAGTCTCGATAACGCTCTAACCGAGGATCTACAGGCTTAGTATTGCTATCATATTCAATTTTCAAGCCAAACTCACCAGCAATAACCTCAATCGCTTCAACAAAATCCAGGTTATCAAATTTTTGCACAAAACTAATCGCGCCACCGCTCTCACCACACTTAAAACAATGATAAAATTGCTTGTGACTATTAACGGCAAAGTTGCGATTTTTACCGCCATGAAAAGGACAAGGCGCCCGATAATCGCTGCCTGTTTTTTTGAGCGACAAACGTTTTGAAATCAAATCGACTATATCAATTTGATTAGGTAAATCATCAATAAAACTTTGACTAATGTAAGGCATAAAATACATTTTAATGAAAAAACAAAATTTTTATCATCCTAAATTTATACCGACTTGGGTTTTGATCGGATTTATGAAATTAGGCGCCAAATTACCCTTTAAAGCGCAAATGATTTTTGGCACTGGTATTGGTCGACTACTCCACTTAATCTCGTCCATAGAAAAATTATCAAACCGTAGAAAAATTGCATTTACCAACATCTCGCGATGCTTTCCAAAAAAAAGTCGAATTGAAGTCGATAATTTGGTTAAAGAAAACTTTGTAGCTGTTGGGATTTCTATTTTTGAAACTGCCAATGCTTACTTTGGCCAAAGCGACAAAATCGAAAAACTCATTACTATCCATAATGAGCATTACCTAACCGAGGCATTAAAAAATAAGCAAGGAGTTATTTTATTAACTGCACATTTTATGCCGCTCATGCTTAGTTCAAGGGCATTACTATTAAAACATAAAATTGCCAATATTTATCGCCCGCAAAATAATAAATTGTTTGATGAAATAATGCGCAAGGGCTTTGTTAATAACGGGGCAACGATGATTAAGACTAAAGATACACGTCCTATGATAAAGGCTATTAAAAGTGGTTTACCAATTTGGTATGCGCCTGACCAAGATTTGGGAGAGAGAAGTTCTGTTTTTGCACCTTTTTTTAACATTCAAACCGCCACAATTGCTGCAACAGCACGTCTAGCAAAAACACCCGAAACAGTTGTAATTCCTTATTTCTTTATTCGTAACTCTCAAGGGTACAGTATGACTTTTGAATCGCCCTTGTCTAATTATCCAACAGATGATCCAATAGAAAACGCAACTATAACCAATCAGATATTACAAGATCAGATACTTAAAGCACCAGAGCAGTATCTTTGGATTCATAAGCGTTTTAAAACTAGGCCTAACGGTGAATCCTTTTTTTATTAAAAGTCTCATTTTTTTTATCTTAAGGGATAGAATCAAAAATATAATTAGCGTATAATTAGCCCTTTAAAAAATTTGATTAACTATTTCATACTAAATTATGTCAATTGATACACAAGCAATTATTAAAGAGTACCAACAAGATGATAAAGATACTGGTTCAACCAATGTACAAGTTGCATTGCTAACTGCTCGCATTAAGCATTTAACCGAACACTTTAAAACTCACAAAAAAGATCATCACTCAAGAAGAGGTCTTCTGCGTTTGGTTTCTCAACGTAAAAAATTACTAACTTATCTTAGAGGCAGCAATGTAACTGCTTACTCTGATTTAATTTCTCGTTTAGGTTTGAGAAAATAAGTTTTATACTTTGATAAAAAGCCCCTTTTTTGGGGCTTTTTTTATGTCTAGTCAATAGTAAAATTACCCCATGGAACTTTCCCCTACTTATCAAAAAATTGATGATCTAACAGAACGATCTTCTATCCTGTCCGCACACCTTGATTTGGAAGAAAAACAAGGTCGCTTAGAAGAAGTATTACTAGAAATGGAAAACCCAGATATTTGGTCCAACCCAAAAGAAGCACAAGCTTTGGGTCAAGAAAAATCAAAATTAGAATCAATTTGTCAAACCTTTGATGAAGCGAGTGCCGTACTAGAAGACGCTAGAGAACTTTTAGACATGGCACAGTCAGAGAAGGACGAAGATACAGTCAATAGCGTTATTACCGATTTGGAAAAAGTTGAGTATTCTGTTAAAAAATTAGAATTTCAACGCATGTTTAGTGGTGAGCTTGATGCTAATTCAGCTTACTTAGACATTCAATCAGGCTCAGGTGGTACTGAAGCGCAAGACTGGGCGGAAATGATTTTACGAATGTACTTACGCTGGGGTGATAAACACAACTTCAAAGTTAAACTCATGGAAGTGTCAGCCGGTGAAGTTGCTGGCATTAAATCAGCCACCATTCATTTTGATGGTGAATATGCGTTTGGCTGGTTACGCAGTGAAATCGGCATTCATCGCTTGGTCAGAAAATCACCCTTTAATGCCAATGGAAAACGCCACACTTCTTTTTCATCAGTCTTTGTTTCACCTGAAGTAGATGATAATATCGATATTGAAATTAACAAAGCTGATATCCGTATTGATACTTATCGCGCTAGTGGTGCTGGTGGCCAACATGTTAATAAGACTGATTCAGCAGTACGTATCACCCACCTACCCACTAGCACTGTCGTGCAATGTCAAGATGGACGAAGTCAACATGCCAATAAAGACCAAGCCATGAAACAGTTAAAATCCAAACTTTATGAGCTAGAAATGCAAAAGCGTAATAGTGAAAATCAAGAACTAGAAGATGCTAAATCTGATATTGGTTGGGGTCACCAAATTCGTTCTTACGTACTTGATCAATCTCGCATTAAGGATTTACGCACAGGCGTAGAATCGTCCAACACACAAGATGTGCTAGATGGTAATTTAGATAAATTTATTGAAGCCAGTCTTAAAGCTGGTTATTAGGAGAACATTAATGACAAACAAAACAAAACATTACGACATGATAGCCATTGGCGCAGGATCAGGCGGATTATCAGCCGTTGAACGTGCCAGTGAATACGGTAAAAAATGTGCTGTCATTGAAGTAAAAACCATTGGTGGCACTTGTGTAAATGTTGGCTGTGTTCCTAAAAAAGTCATGTGGTTTGCTGCTAATACAGCTACACAAATCAACAGTTCTCAAGGTTTTGGATTTGATGTCGAAGTTAAAAACTTCTCATGGAAAAAACTCAAAGATGGTAGAGATAACTATATCAAAGGCATTACCAATTGGTATGACGGCTACTTGGAAGATTTGGGCATTGATTACTTTCATGGCTTTGGTAAATTAGTTGATAAAAATACAGTTTCTGTTAATGGCGAGCTCTATACGGCTGATCATATTGTGCTTTCCCCTGGAGGCGAACCAACCGTGCCACATATTGAAGGCGCTCAATATGGCATCACTTCTGATGGCTTCTTTGAGTTAGAAGATTTACCTAAAAAAGTAGCCGTGATTGGTGGTGGTTATATCGGTGTCGAGCTAGCTGGCGTATTAAATGCTTTAGGCTCCGACGTAGAGATATTTGGTCGTGCTGATACACTGCTTAGAGGATTTGATCCGATGATTCAAGCGGCGCTAGACAAAGACTATACGGCACACGGCATTAAAATCCATCACGGCTCTCAAATTGACAAAGTCACTAAAAACAAAACCTTAATCACCAACAAAGGAGAATATTCTGGGTTTGATGAAATTATTTGGGCAGTAGGCAGAACACCAATGACACAACATCTAGGTCTAGAAAATGCCGGCGTAAAGTGCGACCAACGTGGCTTTATTCCCACTAATAAGTTTCAAAAAACCAATGTTAGTAATATCTTTGCTTTAGGTGATGCCACTGGAAGAGCTCCACTCACACCAGTTGCAATCGCCGCTGGTAGACGATTATCTGATCGACTTTATAATGGCATGAAAAATCGACACCTTAATTACAAAAATATTCCAACGGTGGTTTTTTCTCATCCGCCAATTGGCACTATCGGCTTTACTGAAGACGAAGCTAATAAAAAATTTAACCAGGTAAAAATCTATAAATCAGAGTTCACACCAATGGCTGATGCACTACTTAACCATAAAACCACTACAGCACTAAAGCTGGTGTGTGTGGGTGACAACGAAAAAATTGTCGGCTGCCATATTATGGGTCATGGCGCTGATGAGATGTTACAAGGTTTTGCCGTGGCGATTAAGATGGGCGCAACTAAAAAGCAATTTGATGATACGGTTGCTATTCATCCGTCGAGTGCTGAAGAACTCGTAACATTAAGGTAGTTAACGTCGATTTAACTTTCGCCATTTATACGGTTCGATCGGTGGGGTGTAAAAACCCCAAAATCCGAATTTTTCTGCCCTAGCTAAATCCTCCTCTTGTCGATAACTGTCTTTATAAGAATACGCCATACCCGATTCAACCATAAGCTTAGCAATATCGACATTTCCTTTATAAACTTTAACTAAAATTCGTTTATAGTGATCGACACCTATTGGTTTAATAGATAATTTTCCAGGCAGCTTTCCTAGGGTTTTTTTTAAATAATCTTTAGATAGACGACCACAATCAATGGTTTTATTTTTTATTTTTCGGCACTTTTGATGAATCTCTGGGGTATCTATGCCAGCAATACGCATCTGCATACTAATACTATCACCGTCAACAATATATAACGTTTTTTCACTCTCTAAAGTAATATCACTAACCTGGGCAAAAGCATTGATAGTAGCCAGAAAGCACAAGGCAAATAACTTCATATAAACAAATACTAGCGGTAAAATTAATTAATTAATCTTAACATACTCGTAAGTACGTGAGCGCATTAGAACAAACACAATTTGACAGTAACGGTTTAATTCCGGCAATCGCCCAGGATTTTGAAACAGGGGAAATCCTGATGTTTGCGTGGATGAACAAAGAGTCATTAACACTTACGATCGAAAAACAACAGGCAGTATATTATTCTCGCTCTAGAAAGAAACTTTGGTTTAAAGGTGAAGAATCTGGACACACGCAATTAATCAAAGAAATCTATACAGATTGCGATAATGATGTTATCCTGCTTAAAGTTGAACAAATAGGCGGTATCGCTTGCCACACTGGCAGGAAGTCGTGCTTTTTTCAAAGACTACAAGATAGCAACTGGAAAAATGTTGCAAAAGTAATTAAAGACCCAAAAGATATTTATGGATGATATTCTAAAACAACTAGAACAAGTGCTTGAACAACGAAAATCTGCCAAGGCAGATAAATCTTACGTCTCTTCCTTGTATGCAAAAGGCTTAGATGAGATCCTAAAAAAAATAGGCGAAGAATCTACCGAAGTAGTGATGGCTGCCAAAGACAATGATAAGGATAAAATCATTTATGAGGTGGCAGACCTATGGTTTCACACCTTAGTATTACTGCGACACAAAGATATCGAAGTGTCTAAAATACAAAATGAGTTATCGTCAAGATTTGGCTTGTCAGGCTTAAAAGAAAAAGCCAATAGAAATAATTAAACAATAGGGGAAATAAATATGATGCCAGGACCGTTTGAACTAATTATCATCTTAGTAATCGTGCTATTGCTATTTGGCGGTAAACGCTTAAAAAATATTGGTGGCGACCTTGGTGGCGCTATCAAAGGTTTTAAAAAATCTATGAAAGAAAGTGAAGATAAAAAAATCGATAATAAAGATGATGTTATCGAAGCCAAAGTCGTTAAAAAAGAAGATAAAACTAAATAACCTTAGCTTATGTTTGATGTCGGTTTTTGGGAGTTTGCCTTAATTGGTGTCATTACTCTAATTGTAGTGGGCCCAGAAAGAATGCCAGCGATCGCTCGAAAGGCTGGCCAATATGTTGGCAAGGCTAAAAAATTCATTGCTAAAATTCAAGAAGACATTGGCGATGAGTTTGAGGCTGATAAACTCAAAGAGCACTTAAATTTAGAAGACAAAGACTCTAATATCGTTGAAATTTTTGAAGAGACAAAACAGTCTTTAAACGAAATCAAGCAAGACTCTAATACTAAAGATTCATGACTGATCAGCGTACTAAAAAAGAAATGACTTTTGTTCAGCATCTGGTTGAATTGCGTGACAAGCTATTGCATTCAGTCATTGCTATTCTATTAATATTCATTGGTATTTTCCCATTTGCTAATGAAGTTTACGGATTTATTGCAGCACCCATTATCAACGTCTTACCAACTGATACCAATATTATTGCAATTGGTGTTATATCTCCATTTTTAACACCACTAAAAATGGCATTAATTTTTGCTGTGTATGCTGCAATGCCTTATCTACTTTATCAGATTTGGTCTTTTATTGCACCTGCCCTATACAAACATGAAAAACAAATGATAGTACCTTTAATAGTGTCATCTACTATCTTATTCTACGCAGGAATACTGTTTTCGTTCTACGTTGTTTTTCCCGTTATTTTTGGATTCTTGTCTGGCATTGGACCAAGTGTTGTTGATTTCACCCCAGATATTCAATACTACTTAGACTTTGTACTTAAAGTGTCTTTTGCTTTTGGTATAGCTTTTGAAGTGCCGATTGCCACCATATTACTAATTATGTTTGGCGTTACAACGGTTGAAAATCTTAAGAAAAATCGCCCTTATGTAGTTATTGGTGCTTTTGTGCTTGGCATGCTACTGACACCGCCAGATATTATTTCACAGACTTTAATTGCCATTCCAATGTGGTTGTTATTTGAAGCGGGACTTATCTTTGCACCGATGTTTCAACGTAAAATACCTGAACAGCCTACTGACAATGACAACAATCCTGACGATTCATCAAAATCAAAAAAAGAAGAAGATAGTAAGGATGAAGAAGAAGATTGGAGTGACGACGATTTAGACGCCGAAATGGATAAGATTGACGAAGACTTTAAAAAGTTAGAAAAAGACTAGATCAGTCGAGCAATTCAAAAGCACTAATCACGCTTTCCGCTACATCGGCAATACGTTTATTTTTATCCATAGCCATCTTACGTAAAGATTGGTACGCTTCGTCTTCAGTAATATTTTTATGCTTCATTAGTAAGCCTTTGGCTTTTTCAACTGATTTTCGCTCCGAAAGCTGACTTCTTGTTGCATCAAGCTCATCCTTTAGGGCTTGGAACTCACGGAAACGCGCCATTGCCACATCAATAATTGGCTGAACACGATTTTCTTCAAGACCATCAACAATATATGCGTTAACACCTGATTTGATCGCAGAACTCGCCATTTCAGAATTTGACTCTTCAGTAAACATAACAATCGGCCTAGGTTTGGTTTTATTAACGTCAGTTAAATTTGCAAACACTTCATTATCAGGAATATCAGCATTCACGATAACCACATCTGCATGCGTCATCTCATTGCTTTCTTGTAGGTTTGAACTACTTTCCATACGACAGATTACTTCGTGACCTTGGTCTTGCAAGGCACGACGTAACATTGCCGATCGGCCCGTGTTCTTGTCAACTAAGATAATTTTTAATGCTATATTCATAACCGCATTATTATACCTATAAAAATTTTAAGACGTCATACACGACTTAAAAATAGCCCTATGAACATCACCAATACTAACAATACCGACTAACTTACTCTTGTGAGTAACCGGGATTCTTCTGAACTTTCTAAGCCACATAGTGCTGGCCGCTTTTAAACAAGGCATGTCCAGATCAATACTGGCGACAC
>CAJVCK010000015.1 GCA_910595805.1 uncultured Candidatus Thioglobus sp.
TTCTTTTCCCTGAACAAAAGACCCTTGATAACGATCTCCGTTAGTATTGGTTTTTACACCCTTGCCATGAGCATCACCATTCTCTAATTGACCCTGATAACGCGTACCATCTGCCCAAATATAAAGCCCTATACCATCAAACTTTCCTTCTACCCAATCACCTTCGTAATAAATACCACTATCATCAGTCAAAACACCCTTACCATGTGGCAAATCATTTTTAATCTGACCTTGATAATTCACCCCTTTAGATAAAGTCAAAGTTTGCAAATCTTTAACATCTTTAAGAAAAACAGCACTAACAGCATTAACCCCATTGGCAAATATCAGGGCATAAAAAATAAGTAAGGTTTTAAATACTTGCATTGGTTATAAAAAGAATACTAATGATAATTTAAACTATACCATTAGGTGATTATATAAATATGGGTTAATCAAGTAATTAACCTACTAGAGGCGCATATACTTTTCACCAGACGAAAAAAAGACCCGCATCTCTGCAGGCCTTTAATAATATGGTGGGGCGTGAGCGATTTGAACGCTCGACCAGCGGATTAAAAGTCCGATGCTCTACCAACTGAGCTAACGCCCCATAAAAAAATGAAATTATACATTAACGTATAGTTTCAAATCAATCAAAATTAGTCTTTATTTCTACCTTTAACTACTTATCAACCACTGCTCTTAGCAATTTTCCTGGTTTAAAAAAGGGTACAAATTTTTCACCAACTTGAGTTCTTTCACTTGTTTTAGGATTAATACCTAAACGCGCCTTTCTATGTTTTTTATAAAAACCACCAAAGCCTCTAATTTCAACACCTTCACCTGAAACAACACCTTGTGTTAATGCTTCTAAAATAACCTCGACAGAAGCTTTCGCATTTGCTTTAGTAAGTTCAGATTTATTAGATAAACTTAATATCAAATCGGTTTTTTTCATAATTAATATCAGCTGTATATTGCTATACACCTGAATAAAAAAGCTTGACTTACTCTTTTGCTTTCTTCAACAAATCACCTAAAGTAGAGCCAGTTGCCTCTTCAGAAGATTGCTTATTGTAATCTGCCATAGCCGCTTGCTCTTCTACAGAGTCTTTTGCTTTTATACTAACCGAAACATTACGAGATCTTCTATCAATATTAGTGATAACTACTTCAACTTCAGTGCCAGTTTTTAATACTGTTGTCGCATCTTCAACGCGCTCTTGTGAAATCTCACCAGCTTTTAAGTAGCCTGTAATATCATCAGCTAAAGTAATAACTGCACCTCTAGGGTCAACTTCAGCGATAACACCTTTAACAATCGAACCTTTCTTGTTAGACGATGCATATGTCATAAAGTCATCTTCTTCAAGTTGCTTAATACCTAATGAGATACGCTCTTTCTCAGCATCAATATTCAGAATAACAACTTCAAGCTCTTGTCCTTTAGAATAGTTAGAAACTAACTCTTCTGAAGATTGCTTCTCCCATGAGATATCTGCTAAATGAATCAAGCCATCAATGCCTCCTGGCAAACCAACAAACAATCCGAAATCAGTAATTGATTTAACTGTTACGCCAATCTTATCACCCTTATTATGAGTTGCATCAAATGCATCCCAAGGATTTTCCTGAGCTTGCTTCATTGACAATGAAATACGGTGTTTAGACTCTTGAACATCTAAAACTACCACCTCTACTTCTTGACCTAGTTTAACAATCTTAGATGGACGAGCATTTGCATTTGTCCAGTCCATTTCTGAAACGTGAACCAAACCTTCAACACCCTCTTCAATACGTACAAACGCTCCGTAATCAGTTAAATTAGAAACGGTACCAGCAACTTTCTTACCAATAGGAAGACGATCTGAAATACTATCCCAAGGGCTAGCTGTTAATTGCTTAAGACCTAGTGATACACGCATCTTTTCTTTATCGTAGTTAAGTACTTTAACTGTAATCTCATCACCAATCGTTAGTTTCTCAGATGGATGATTAACACGTTGCCATGATATGTCAGTGATATGTAGTAAACCATCTACACCGCCAAGGTCAACGAATGCACCATAGTCAGCAAGGTTTTTAACAACACCTTTAATTTCTTTGCCTACGTCAAGCGTTTCAAGAAGAGCTTCACGATCTGCCGAGTTAGCCTCTTGCATAACTGCTTTTCTAGAAATAACAATATTATTTCTAACTTCATCCATCTTAATAACGATGGCTTCGATTTCTTGGCCAGTAAGATATGAGAAATCTTTAACTGGACGCACATCAACTAGTGAGCCTGGTAAGAACGCCTTAACCACGCCAATATCAACTGTAAGACCGCCTTTAACAGCGCCAGTAACAATACCAGTTACTACTTCTTTAGAGTTCATTGCAGTTTCAAGTGACTGCCACAGCTTGATACGTTTTGCATCAGTGTGTGACAACAATGTATTTCCTAGGCCATCGTCGATTGATTTTAGAGCGACTTCTACTACATCGCCTTCTGCAACTTCTAATTCACCTTTTGGATTTTTAAATTCATCTAGAGAGATAAAGCCCTCTGATTTCAGCCCAACGTTTACAATCGCTTTTTCACGATTAAGACTAACGACCGTACCCATTAATAAGGCACCTACTTTTACGTTTTGTTGTTCTGCGCTATTTTCAAATAGCTCTGCAAATGATTCTGACATATTTTCTTCTTTGATATTGACCGGCAAATAATCCAACAACGGTATAAGTTGGGTGTTTATCGGGTTAGTTTATTTATAAAGCTTAACCGCTTAAGCTTTAATTAATTTGACCACCTGGGTGATCACCTCGTCAATTGATAACTCAGTGGTATCAATGATCAGGGCATCTTCGGCAGGTTTGAGCGGTGAGTGTTTGCGCGAAGAATCACGCTCATCTCTAGCTACAACGTCTGCTAAGATTTGCGAAATTATACCCTTAGACCCTTGGTTTTGCAATTGTTTTAAGCGTCTATTGGCGCGCTCCTCTGCACTTGCTGTTAAAAAAACTTTATAAGCTGCCGCAGCAAAAACCACAGTACCCATATCACGACCATCAGCTACTAAACCAGGTGTTTTTGCAAAATCTTGTTGGCGTTTTAAAAGTGCAGCTCGAACTACACCGATTGATGAAATCTTAGAAGCCATCTCGCCAGTTTGTTCAGTACGTAAAATCTTAGATACATCTTGACCATCTAAATACACACTCACCAACTCGCTGCCTGCTAGGGTTTTAAATTCTAAATCTAGTGTGTTGGCAACTTCAACCAATTCTGCTTCATTTGTAACATCAATATTTCTAGCACTTACTGCCAATGCAAAAGCACGATAAATCGCACCAGAATCTAATAAATGCCAGCCTTGTTGTTGAGCGATAATACGAGCAACTGTTCCTTTGCCGACGCCACTAGGGCCGTCAATTGTTAAAACTGGGACTGCACTCACTTTATCTCAGGTCTCATATGTGGGAACAATAGCACGTCTCTAATAGAAGGCGAATCAGTAAATAACATTACCAGACGATCAATGCCAATCCCTTCGCCTGCTGTTGGGGGCATACCGTATTCTAAAGCACGGATATAATCTGCATCATAATGCATAGCCTCATCATCACCAGCATCTTTCTCAGCGACTTGAGCTTTGAATCGCGCTGCTTGATCTTCGGCGTCATTAAGCTCAGAAAACCCATTGGCTATTTCACGACCACCAATAAACAACTCAAAACGATCAGTAATGAATGGGTTATCATCATTACGACGTGCAAGTGGCGACACTTCAGTTGGGTATTCGGTAATAAAGGTTGGCTGCATCAGCCTTTCTTCAACGGTTGCTTCGAAAATTTCAATTTGGATCTTACCTAAGCCCCAGCTGTCTTTAACTTGAATGCCTAGTTTTTCTGCTGTTTTCTTAGCATTTTCTTCACCAAGATCATCAGCCGTGAATGTTGGGTTGTATTGTAAGATTGAATCAAACACACTGATACGATCGAACGATTTGGAAAAATCAAAATCATCGCCTTGATAGTGGATATTAGCACTACCGCATACATCAACTGCAATACCACGGAAGAGCTGCTCGGTAAGATCCATCAAATCATGGTAAGTCGCGTAAGCTTGATAAAATTCAATCATAGTGAACTCAGGATTGTGCCTAGTTGATAAGCCTTCGTTTCTAAAATTACGGTTAATTTCAAATACTTTGTCCATGCCACCTACAATCAAACGCTTCAAGTAAAGCTCAGGTGCAATACGCATATACATGCCAATATCAAGCGCATTATGATGTGTTTCAAAAGGTTTTGCTGTCGCACCACCTGGAATAGTTTGTAGCATTGGTGTTTCTACTTCAACAAAATCAATATCATTAAAGAAGTTGCGAATATAGGCAACAATAGCACTCCGACGTTTAAATGTATTGCGCGATTGTTCGTTGGTAATTAAATCAACATAACGTTGGCGGTAACGAATTTCTTTATCGGATAGGCCGTGGAACTTTTCTGGCAACGGTCGTAAAGATTTAGTTAGTAATTTTATCTCACTAATACGAATTGACAACTCGCCAACTTTGGTTTTAAACAAAGTACCTGTTGCGCCAATAATATCGCCGATATCCCATTTTTTAAACTGTTCGTTATAAAAGCCTTCAGGGAGTTCATCACGTGTCACAAATAATTGAATTTGCGCTGACGAATCTTGCACATGAGCAAAGCTTGCCTTACCCATTACTCGTTTAAGCATCATACGTCCTGCTACTGATACTTCAATTTTTTTTTCTTCTAAATCCTCTTTAGAAAAACTATCATAATCATTAATAATATCTTGTGCTAAATTGGCTGGTTTAAAATTATTAATAAATGGATTGCCTGCTTCTCTTAAGTTGGCTAATTTTGCTCTTCTCTCGGTAATTAATTTGTTGTCGTCTTGGTCGCTCACTGCTTTGTTTTTTCCTCTAATTCTTGTTGTGCTAATGCTTTTGCCTTAATCAAATCTTTGTCAGCTTCAATCAGCTTTCCCATGCGTTTAAGCAAAGTGCCACGATTATAATAGGCTTGGTAGAAATTTGTATCCAATTCAATGGCTTTATTTAGATCATCTAAGGCAAGATTGTCTTTTGCAACCTTCATATAGGCGTTGCCACGATTATAAATAGCTGCAATATAATTCTCATCTAAAGTAATTGCTTGGGAATAAGCATTAATCGCCTCATTGTTTTGCTCTAATCGGTCATAACAATTACCTAGGTTGTTAAAAGCCCCAGAATCATTGGGATTAAGAGTCAATGCTTTTTCAAAATACTCAATTGCTGGTGAAAAATTATCTTTTTCTTGCTCCATATAAGCCAAACAAAAATAAGCTTCAGCGCTATTTGGATTAGCTTTGATAGCGTTAGACATACTCTCAATAGCCAATTCATCATTACCTTGTAATTGATGCAAATTACCCAAACTCAGATGGGCGTTAGCTTGTAAGTTTTTGTCAGCAGTATCATGATTTAGTAACGCATTCCAGGCTTGAATCGCTAATGATAGTTCGCCATTTTTTTGATGCGTATAGGCAGCAACCATTAGGTCGCTAAGTTCTAACTCACTACTCATGATAAGGTCACAATGAGCTTGCGGTTATTATCACCAGCATGATGCTCATATAAAAATAAACCTTGAAATTTTCCAAAAGCTAATTGCCCTGCTTGAATTGGTATGGTTTTACTCTCGCCTGTCAAAATCGTACGAATATGGCCCGACATATCAAAGTCACCTTCGTTATTATGTCGATAAGCTGGATTAGCATCAGTGACTTTGGCTTGAAAATAATCCTCAATATCTAACAAAACATTTGCATCTTCATTACCAGTAATCATTAATGAAGCTGAAGTGTGAGCAACAAAAACATGGCATAAGGCATGACTCTGTGAAAACTCAGCAACAACAGCATTCACCATTTGTGTAATTTCTACTGCGCCTCGCCCCTGTGTTTTAACTAGAAGCACCTGCTGATGACTCACTTTAATAATTCCTTGGCCTTTTCAGTATTTACATTTGAATGATTGTTTATTTTTTTCTTAGTTGACAATGACCGAATAAGAAAAAACAAACCTAGCGCTAAAAATGCAAAAGGCGCAAACCATAAAAAATAAGTGCTTTTATTAACCGGTGGCTTAAACACAACAAAATCACCATAACGAGCCACCATAAATTGCCTGATCTCATCATTACTATTATCTTTAATAATCATGGTTCTAACTTGTTCGCGTAAATCCTTAGCTAAGCCTGCATTTGAGCCACCAATACTCTGGCCTTGGCATACAGGGCAACGAATTTCATCAATTAAAGCACGGTAACGTGTTTCTTGAGTATTGCTTGAGAATTGATTAGCTTCGATACTTTCTGCTTGAATAACAGTAGAAAATACCAATAATAAGATAAAACTAACGATGCTCGCTAATGCTTTGAGAGGTATAAAATGTCGCATACAAAATGCCAAATATTGAATTAACCTAATTTTAACCCATGAGAACTCAGTATGCCACTGATCACACTAGATAATATTTCCCTTAGCTTTTCTGATAAACCCATCCTTGATGGGGTTAGCTCTACTATTCATAAGGGCGATAAAATTGCACTAATTGGCCGAAATGGCGAAGGAAAGTCCACACTTATGCGTATCTTGGCCGGCACGATTGTTGCTGATGATGGCAAGTTAAAGATAAAGAATGGCACAAAAATCAGTTATCTTGAACAAACACCGCCTGAGGACAACGAAAAATCTCTATTTGATATTGTTGCAGAAGGTTTGGGGGATGTTGGGCAAATATTGAGTAATTATCAACACCTAATTAGCAAGGGAAAATTAGAAGCAGCGAGTGATTTACAAACTAAAATTGATGAACTTGATGCTTGGCAATATTTACACAAAATAGAGGCAATTTTAAATCGATTTACGCTCAACCCTGAGGCGATTTTATCTACACTTTCTGGGGGTTGGCGCAGACGTGTTATGCTAGCAAGGGCTCTTATTCATGAACCTGATGTTTTGCTACTTGATGAGCCCACTAACCATATGGACATCACCGCGATACTTGACCTTGAAAGGATGTTGAAAGATTTCCACGGCACTCTAGTATTGATTAGCCATGACCGCTCATTTGTAGCAGGTATCGTTAACAAAATCTTTGATTTAGATCGTGGTCATTTATCAGTATTTGACTGTGGTTATAAAGACTACGTTAAACGCAAAGATGAACAATTACACGCAGAAGAATTAGCCAATGCTCGTTTTGATAAAAAGCTCGCTCAAGAAGAGGTGTGGATACGCCAAGGTATTAAAGCCAGACGCACTCGTAATGAAGGCCGAGTGCGCGCATTAGAAACGATGCGCTCTTCATTTGTCAATCGTCGAAAAAAACAAGGTGGTGTTAAGATTCACTCAGTAGAAGGCGATGAAAAACGTGTCTCTAAATTAGTATTTGAGGTCAAAAAAATCAACTACAAAATCGCCGACCTGACTCTGGTTAAAGATTTTTCAATGTTGGTATTAAAGGGTGAAAAAATCGGCGTTATTGGCGGCAATGGCACGGGTAAATCTACCTTTATTAAGCTTCTTCTAGATGAATTACAACCCGAAAGCGGCACGATTCGTCGTTCTAAAACCATCAAACTGGCTTATTTTGATCAAATGCGTGAGAATCTTGATCTAAATATGAAGGCCATGGATTTTGTCTCTGGCGGACGTGAACATATTGATATTGGTGGCAAAAGCAAGCATATTATCGGTTATTTGCGTCAATTCTTGTTTACTGGAAAACAAGCGATGGCGCCGATTAGAATGTTTTCTGGTGGTGAAAAAAATCGATTGATGCTGGCCAAAATCCTTTCCCAGCCAGCCAACTTGCTAGTACTAGACGAACCCACCAACGATCTAGATGTGGAAACACTAGAATTATTAGAAGAAATGCTGGTTGATTACACAGGAACCTTGATTTTAATCTCGCATGACAGGACCTTTTTAAACAATGTAGTTGGCTCAACTGTTGTGTTGGATGGCGATGGCATTATTAATCAATATGCTGGTGGTTATGATGATTACCTTATCCAAAAACAAGACAAATTGGATGAGAAAAAAAGCAAAATAACACCCAAAACAAAACAAAAAAACAAATCCAGTAGTAAAAAACTCAGTTACAAACAACAGCAAGAACTCATACATTTACCTAATAAAATTGAAAAAACAGAGATTGAGATTGGTGAAATTCAATTACAATTATCTGACCCTGAATTTTTTCAGCAGCCTGAGTCTCAAGATGCATTGATCAGACTGGCGAGACTAGAAGCAGATTTAGAACGTTATTATGAAAAATGGAGTAAATTGGAATGACTAACAATATTCCTCTTATTGTTGATTTAGACCATACATTGATTGACACCGATCTATTGTATGAATCTTCTATAGCGGTACTTAAAAAAAGCCCATGGCTAATATTACTCTATCCTTTCTGGTTTGCTAAAGGCAAAGGTTATTTGAAAGAACAACTGGTCAAGCGTTTTAGTATTGATGCACGAACATTGCCTTATATTCAAGACACAATTGACTATATTGTAGAGCGTAAAAAACAAGGCTCTCCGATTATATTAGCAACCGCCTCTCACAAAGATTATGCTTTTGAAGTGGTCAAGCATTTTCAAACAAGTAGTAACAATGAAGCCATTGCTAATAATGAAAAAAATTTAGAACTCTTCGCTAGCAAAACTAAGGTCTTAAAAAATAAATCAGCCAATAGCTCTTTGTTTGACGATGTGATGGCTAGTAATGCTGACTTTAACTTATCTTCGCACAACAAAGCGCAAAAGCTTATTAAACGTTTCGGTAACAAACAATTTGATTATATGGGGGACCATATGCGTGATTTACCAGTTTGGGAAGCGTCTAACTTATCAATTCTGGTTAATGCATCAGAACGAGTAATTAAGAACACACAGCACTTAAATACCTTGATTTTATCTCGAAAGAATTAAAAGCCTTCCACTAAGTACGATAGACTGCCTAATAACAAATAGACCACACTAGTAATTACCAGTGTTGCAGCAATCACTCTAGCAAAAGCAAGATTTTTGCCTAAGATACGATTATTTACAAACCATACGACATAGCCAATAACAAAAGCAATAATTAAAATTCTAATAAGAAACATAGGGCGGCCTATTTTTTAAAACTGTCTACTATTTTAGTCGCTAATGCTAAGTTGATACCACTGACTTTTTGTAGCTCATCACAACTGGCTTTTTGAATCTCTTGCAACCCACCAAAATAATTCAGCAGCGCTGTTCTTCGTAACTTACCTACACCCTTTATATTTTCAAGGGGGGATGTTTGACGTTTCTTGGCTCGCTTTTTTCGATGATTCTTAATAGCAAAACGATGGGATTCATCACGAATATGATTCACCAGCATTAGTGCTTGATCATGTGGCGGAAGATTTATTTTTTGTGTTTTTCCGTCTTTAACCATAATCAATGTTTCAAGACCTGCTTTTCTACCTTCACCTTTAGCCACGCCTACCAGTTGAATAGACTCAATACCAATTGAATCCATCACCATAATAGCCTGATTTAGCTGACCCAACCCACCATCAATAAATACAACATCAGGCAATGGCTTTCCATCTTTTAATAGTCGAGAATAACGTCTAAACACAGCTTGATTCATGGCAGCATAGTCATCCCCCGGCGTGATATCATTAATACTAAATTGACGATATTTCTTTACTTTTGGCAAGCCCTTTTCAAATACCACGCAAGAAGCAGTGGTTGCCTCACCCATCGTGTGACTAATATCAAAACATTCCATATGGTTCGGTAGTAGGGCTAAATTAAGTGTTTTTTGTAATTGCATTAATTGCGCACGCTTGGTAAATTTTGAAATCAAATGTTGTTTTAGATTTTCTTCAGCTGTTAGAGTGGCGATTTTTAAAAAATGGCGTTTGTCTTTTTTCGGAGTATCAATAATTCGTGTATTTAGTGCACGGGCAATAAGTGTTTTATCGGCTAACTTTTCACCAAGTAATAATTGCCTAGGAATATCTTTGCCTAAATAATATAGCGGCAGAAAAGCTGACAATACTTCTTTAGATAACTTGCCTTTTGCCTGTTTAGGAAAAATACAGTCTTGCCCTATTTGCTTGCCAGAACGTACAAACAACACTTCAATGACATGCACCCCCTCTTTTTCAACAATGCACACCACATCCATATCACCCATACTTTGTGAACTATGTTGCTCTTGAATAGTACGCAACCCGATTAATTGATCGCGATAATGCGCAGCCAGCTCAAAGTCTAAATCAGTGGATGCTTGCTGCATTTTGTTTGATACTTTATCTAATGTTTCTTTGTCTTTTCCACTTAAAAACAATGCCATCATTTTTACATCTTGAGTGTAATTTTCATCACTAATTTTTCCAACACATGGCGCCGTACAAAGGCCTATTTGATGCTCTAAGCAAGGTCTAGATCTAGATCGGTAAACACTATTAGTACACTGTCGAACTTTAAATATCTTTTTTAATAAGGCTAATGAATCTCGCACCACATGAGCAGATGGGTATGGCCCAAAAAACTGATACTCTTTATTTTTTTGGCCACGATAAATACTTACTCTCGGATGCTTATCATTGGTTATGTAGATATACGGATAGCTTTTTGCATCTTTTAGTAATATGTTATAACGTGGCTTGTATTGCTTGATAAGCTCATTTTCTAACAACAATGCCTGAGTTTCAGTGTCTGTGACAATCACCTCGAAACCCTTAATATTCGCAACTAAAACTCTAGTTTTTCCATCTGAATGTTGTTTGCTAAAATAGCTAGACACCCTTTTTTTCAAATTTTTTGCTTTGCCCACATAAATCACTTGAGCCTTTTTATCAAGCATTTGATAAACACCAGGATGCTGGCTAAGATTCTTCAATTTTTCTTTAATGGGCACTATGTATTTATATCTTAAAAAAAACGGTAAAATATAGTTAATTTTTTATCAGAAAAAAATATGCTGAAAAAGCTTATCATTATATTAGCTATTTTTCATAGTAGCCTTACTTTTGCTCAAACTGCTGACACAAATACGCCTCATGCAGTTGCTGTTGATGTTATAGAAGGCGCTCTGCTATCGCTAAAGACTTTGCAAAATCAAAATACGAACTCTTTGAGTAATATTGAAGACTTAGTTTTAACTAAATTAATGCCAAACGTAACTGTAGATTTTGCTAGTAAGATTATTCTTAGAAATCGTTGGAATGACTTAAGTCATGAACAACAAGCAATGTTTATAAATTATATAACCCATCGTATCGTACAAGATTATGTCGGTCTTTTAAGCTCTTACGAAAACCTGAATGATTTAAATATTGAAATCGAAGATAATTACACACTCAAAGACAATGAAGCATCAGTCAAATTACATATTGCCATTAATAAAAATAATTATCACTATTACATTACCTTAAAGATGGTTGAGTTAGATCGTTGGTATATTTATGATGCTGTATTCCCAGGCATTAGTATGCTTAAACATTATCAAAAGAATTTTGACTCCATTATTAAACGTAAAGGCATGGAAGGCCTAATAGCTATTGTAGCTAATAATTAAAAAAATATCATCATGTTAAAAATTACTCTTGCCTTAACTATTTTTTACACCAATATTGTATTAGCGACTGCTAGTATGCCATCTATACAAAATCCAGAAAAAATACTCAGCGAATCAGTAGCAGAGATAATTGACCCGCCTGGCACAACTGCTTTAAATATTATTGTTAGTAACTTATCTTCGCTCAAAGAGCTTAGAAAGAAGAACATAGCCACAGTTGAAAATATTGAGCAACTGATCAGAGTGAAATTATTACCTAATATTGCAGTTGATATATCAACTGAATTAGCGTTAAAAAAACACTGGAACAAACTCAATCTCCAACAAAAATTAATTTTTCAGAATTATATTGTTCAATCTTTAATTAAAGATTATGCAGGAATGCTAGGCTCTTATGATAAGTTAGATAGTATTAATATCACTGTTGATCCACAAGTAAAGCGCAAAGGTAATAAAGCCATTATTAAATTAGCCATTTATTTAGATAAAAGCCCTAAGCCTATCAATGTTTCTCTGAAAATGATTCGATCTAACCAGTGGTATGCTTATGATTTAATTTTTTCTGGCGTTAGTTTAATAAAAAATTATCGCGCTCAATTTAATTCACACATTAAACGAAAAGGTATTGATAGCCTGGTGAATAAGATTTCAAAAAAAATTAAGTAGTGTACAAGTTAATTATTCAAGGTGGGAATGCCTTAAAAGGCACTATACAAGCTGCCGGCTCTAAAAACTCATCTTTGCCTATTTTATTTTCTTCTATTTTAGCTGATGGCCCGATAACCTTACATAATACACCGCATTTAAGCGATATATCTACTACAATTAGGTTGCTAATGGATATGGGCGCTGAGTTTATCTTAGAATCTGACAATGCTTTATTCATTGATTCCTCTAAACTTACTAAACTAATTGCTGAATACGATTTAGTTAAAACTATGCGTGCCTCCATTTTAGTGTTAGGCCCAATGCTTGCTAAATATGGAGAGGCTAAAGTTTCACTTCCAGGTGGCTGTGCTATTGGCTCTCGCCCGGTTGATCTACATTTAAAAGCGCTAGAGTCTTTGGGCGCGAAAATTGAAGTTAAAAATGGATATATTCACGCAAAAGCTAAAAAGTTAGTTGGCAACAGTATTTATTTCGACCAGGTATCGGTCACAGCAACTG
>CAJVCK010000016.1 GCA_910595805.1 uncultured Candidatus Thioglobus sp.
TTCTACCCATTGAATTTTGTACCTTTTTACTGGAGCTACGCATACGGTTTGATGAGAGTTTTACCGCCAGGTAAATCAATGGTAATAAAATGAGTAGGGTTAAACTCAGTTGCCAATTTTTATAAAACAGATAGCCTACTAAGATAATAACAGACATAGATGATTTAATAAAATCGAGCCAAATGCTAGAGGCAGCCGCTGCAATTTGTTCAACGTCAAACGTAAGTTTAGATAGGGTTTTTCCAGTAGGGTGCTTATCAAAATAAGACTTAGGTAACTTTAATAATTTGGCAAACATATCGACACGCAAGTCCATGATGACTTTGTTAGACACCCAAGAGCTTGCAGCCGTAGAGGTCATAGCGAAGATTGAACTAAGCACAATCACACCAAATAAGGCTAAGGCATAAATTAGAGCAGTTTGTTGGTTACGTTCGGCAGCAAATAGTTCATCGACAATACGGCCAGTGATTTCGGGGATAGAGCTTTCAAGTGCAGTTGCAAGCATCATCATTACTGAAGTAAAAACAAGTTTGCCAATATGCGCTTTTAGATAGAAGAATAGGCGCGAAAAAAATTGTTTATATTGCATCGATACTTACTATGATTTAATACGCCCATATTCTACACAGTTTTGTGTATCATAACCATTTCAACTTTGTTAGTTTTCAATGACAACAAAATACATCTTTATTACTGGTGGTGTGGTTTCCTCTTTAGGTAAAGGAATCGCTTCAGCCTCTCTAGCCACACTTTTAGAATCACGCGGACTTAACATTACTATGCTTAAGTTGGATCCGTATATTAACGTTGATCCTGGCACTATGAGCCCGTTCCAACATGGCGAGGTTTTTGTGACCAATGACGGCGCTGAAACTGATCTTGATCTTGGTCATTATGAGCGATTTGTTCGCATTCAACTTGGCAAGAAAAACAACTTTACCGCAGGTCGTGTGTATGAAAATGTGATCGAGCGTGAGCGTCGTGGTGATTATTTAGGCGCAACCGTTCAAATTATTCCACACATTACCAATGAGATTAAAGAACTAATGATGGTAGGTGTAGAAGGTGCAGACGTGGCATTGGTAGAGATTGGCGGTACAGCGGGTGACATTGAGTCGTTGCCATTTTTAGAAGCAATTAGACAAATGAGTCTTGATGTTGGTCGAGAAAATACTTTATTTGTGCATTTGACCTTACTGCCTTATATTAAAGTCGCAGGTGAGCTTAAAACCAAACCAACTCAGCACTCAGTTAAAGAACTGAGAGGTATTGGTATTCAACCCGATATCTTGATTTGTCGTTCAGAGCAAGAGCTACCTGAAGCTGAACGAAAAAAAATTGCGTTATTTACTAATGTAGAAGAGAGTTCAGTATTTACTTCATTAGATGTTGATACGATTTATAAAGTACCACAAGCACTACATGAACAAGGCTTAGATAACGTTGTTGTTAGAAAGCTTGGTCTTGATTGTAAGGATGCGGACTTGAGTGAATGGAATAGTGTTGTTAGTAAGCTCAATAGTCCAACACATAGCGTTGATATAGCGATGGTTGGCAAATATATGGATTTAACTGAAGCCTATAAGTCGTTATCAGAATCATTGCTTCATGCGGGTATACACACACAAACTAAAGTTAATATTCATTATTTTGATTCTGAAGAGATTGAAAAGAGTGGTGCTGATTGTTTAAGTGAAATGAGTGCAATATTGGTGCCAGGTGGTTTTGGTAATCGCGGTGTCGAGGGAAAAATTGCCACAGTTAAATACGCGCGCGAAAATAAGGTGCCTTATTTAGGTATTTGTTTGGGCATGCAAGTGGCTGTGATTGAGTATGCACGTCATATGGCTGATATGGGTGATGCTAATAGTACTGAATTTAATGAAGATACACCATATCCAGTGGTCGGCTTGATTACTGAATGGCAAGAAGAAGATGGTAGTGTTCAAACTCGAGATGAAGATTCTAATTTGGGCGGCACCATGCGTTTAGGTGGTCAAGAGTGTGCATTAGTTAAAGATACAAACGCCAGAGAGATTTATGGAAAAGAAGTGATTACTGAGCGCCATCGCCATCGTTATGAGGTTAACAATCAATTAATTAGCAAAATTGAAAAAGCAGGGTTAACGATTTCTGGGCGTTCTATTGATGGCACATTGGTAGAGATGGTTGAAATTAAAGATCACCCTTGGTTTGTGGCTTGTCAGTTTCACCCAGAGTTTACCTCCTCACCACGTGATGGACACCCGTTATTTGAAAGTTTTATTAAAGCAGCTTCTAAGGCACATAATTTAATCCTGTCTTCATAATGTTCGCTCAAGCTTTAGAATATTGGGGCAGCGATAAGTTTCCTCATTATTTTAAACAGACTGTTAAGTCACTAGAGCTAGGTGTATTACCTTTAAAGGATTGCTGTAATCATAGTGCGGTAATTGATCAAACCACAATTGAACCAATTATTCTGTCGAGCTTTGAAACTCAAAATACTATTAAAGTTAAAACTGGTGTATTTTTTTGCGAAGTATTGTCAGGTTGTGCTTGTAGTGATGACCCATCTCAAGCTAAGATTTTAGAAAATTCGTATTGTGAATTAATGATTAGCTTGGATAAAAATACAAAAGAAGCGAGCTACTCTAGCGCTTCTTCCGCTTCTTAATAAACTGCATTAAACGGCGTTTCTTAACAATTTGTCTAGCGTTTAATTCGTTCTTATTATCCTTGTAAGGATTTTCACCACTTCTGTATTCCATTCGAATTGGTGTATTGGTGAGTTTTAACTCCCTCATGAATAGATTTTTTAAGTAGCGCTCATAAGCATTTGGCACGCTTTGCAAGTGGTTACCATGGAATGTGAAAGTCGGTGGAAACACATCAGACTGATTGACGTATTTGATTTTTAAACGCCTTCCTTTGACCGGTGGTGGTTGATGCCCTTGATTGGCTTTTTCTAATATTTTATTTAATAATGAAGTTGAATGTTTTTCACCTGCACTTTGATAAGCTCTTTGAATAGGTGCAAACAACTTACCGACGCCAGAACCATGTAGGGCAGAAATATAATGTACGCTCGCATAATTGACAAACGAAAGCTTAACCTCAAGTTTTCGTTTTACTTCTGATTTTTGATAATCATCTAGCCCGTCCCATTTATTGATGGTAATCATTAAAGCTCTACCCTTGTCAGCAATCATACCAAGTAGAGTTGCGTCCTGCTCAGTTACTCCTTCGTGTGCGTCTAATACTAAGATAACTACATGTGATTTTTCCAGAGCGTCGATGGCTTTAATGATAGAAAATTTTTCAATCTTTTCATGAGTAGAACGTTTACGGCGAATACCAGCAGTATCAATCAATGTATATTTTTGTCCTTCACGCTCAAAAGGAATATAGATACTATCACGAGTAGTACCTGGCAAATCAATTGCCAATACACGTTCTTCACCTAAGATCCGGTTAATTAGTGTAGATTTTCCTACATTAGGCCTTCCTAGTACTGCTACGGCAATACCATTAACATCTTCATCACTTTCATCGTCATCGGTTACTTGAGGTAATAGTGGTAATGTGTGATCGATTAATTCTTCAATACCTTGACCGTGTTCAGCCGCAATTAATATCGGCTCTCCCAAGCCCAATTCATAAAACTCTGCTGCTAGACCAAGGTTTAATCCTTCGGCTTTATTACAAACCAAAACGATATTTTTTTTGAGTCGACGTAATTGTGCGCCAATTTCTTGATCGAGCCCAATCACGCCATCTCTAGCACTAACAATAAAATAAATGATATCAGACTCTTCTAAGGCGCTTAATACTTGACCTTGAATGCCACTGTCAACCACGTTGTCTTCATTAGTTAGACCACCAGTATCAATGATGGTGACAAAAGTTTCGCTATCATCATCAAGTAATACTTCTGCATATTGTCGATCACGTGTTAAACCTTCATAGTCAGATACCAAGGCTTGACGTGAATTACTTAGTCGATTAAATAGTGTGGACTTTCCAACATTTGGGCGTCCAACTAATGAGATAACGGGTATGCCCATGATGTAAAAAAGGTATTAGTTAAGGTCGTTTAACTTGATTTGAATTAGATTTCTCAACTCCGAATCAGCTGATAATTGACCTAGCGCCAATTGGTAGAATTTCTTGGCGGAGTCAATGTTGTTTTGTATTAAATAAACATCACCCTTAGCGTGATTATATAAACCACTAAAAGCTGAATTTTCATCAGTACCAAGTACGGATATCGCTTGATCATAGTTATCCATTTGTAGATAAATAGAAGATGATCTAAGTTTTGCTGTATGTGCAATAAATTCATTTTCAGAATTTAATAGAGGTGATAAATGGTCAAGTGCTTGTTGATAGTTGCCAGCCAATACTGAATGTTTCGCCATCATTAATTCAGATTCTTGCGTATAGCCACTATCCGCATGATTACTTTTTAGGGTGGCTAGGGCTTGCGTATTGTTTGCATTAGTAACTGTTGAAAGATAATATGATCGCGCTTCAACAGATTGCTCTTGTTGGTAGTTTTTGTAGTAGTCCGAACCCCAAATAGCACCCAAGCCAATGGCCACACCAGCAACTATTTGAGGGCCATTTTCTCTAAGCCATTTTTTTATTTGTTCGGCTTGTTCGTCTTCGGTTTTACCAACTTCAATGAAATTTTTCATAGGACAGTTCTCTTAATTTTTAAAATATTGAATCGCATCTTCTAGGCTCATGGTTTGTTGCTCACCTTGGCCTTTAAGTGGTTTAATAGCTATTTGATTGTTTTGTATTTCTTCTTCACCTAGGATTAAGGCATAGTCTGCATTGGCTTTATCTGATTTTTTAAATTGTGCTTTAAAGCTACCTAAGGTGATGTCATTATAAAGTATTGCCTCAGGCAATGCATGGTGCATTTGTTTGGCGATTTGCATTGATTTTAGTTGTGCTTTTTCTCCCAATGCTACTATATAGATTGATAAAGGTGTTTCGTTAATCAATAAACCTTGTTCTTCGATTAGCAAGATTAAACGTTCTAGCCCTAAGGCAAATCCAACCGCAGGAGTAGGTTTTCCACCCATTTTCTCAACTAATCCATCGTAGCGACCACCTGCACAAATTGTGCCTTGCGATCCAAGGTCAGTTGTTGTCCATTCGAATACAGTGCGATTGTAATAATCTAGTCCTCTGACTAAACGTGTATTAATAACGTAAGGAATGTCTAAGCATTCTAAATACGCCTTAAATTCATCAAAATGTGCACTTGACCCTTCATCCAAGTAATCCATTAATTTAGGTGCACTATTAATCAGAGATTGCATATCTTTGTTTTTACTGTCTAGAATACGTAGCGGATTTGACGACAAACGTCGAATGGAGTCTTCGTCTAACTGATCTTTATGTTGGGTGAAATAATCAACCAATACAGATCGATAACAAGCTCTAGCTTCAGATGAACCTAGAGTATTGATTTCTAAGGTAACATTTTTTAAACCTAGATTTTGCCACAGTGAATGGGTCATTGCCATGAGCTCAGCATCTATTTTGGCAGTATCAGCGCCAAATACTTCAACACCCACTTGATGGAATTGACGATAACGACCTTTTTGCGGGCGTTCATGTCTGAACATGGCTCCTTGATAAAAGACTTTTTGAATGCCTTCTCTTGGCAAGTTGTGTTCAATCATAGCACGTACACAGCCAGCAGTACCTTCGGGTCTGAGACTTAGGCTTTCGCCATTAGATTCTTTCCAAGAATACATTTCTTTTTCAACAATATCAGTCGCCTCGCCAATTGCACGGCAAAAAGTATCGGTTTTTTCAACTACAGGTGTGCGAATGTTTTTAAAACCATATGAAACAAACAGATCAAAAATTGTTTTTTCTAACGACAACCACAAAGCAGAATCTTTGGGAAGTAAGTCGTTCATTCCGCGAATGGCTTGGATTTTGTTAGACATAGATGTTATAAAAGAATTAATTAAGTTATTTTACCCATGAATAAGTCAAGTTTAATTTGATTTATTCATTGCTGATACCACTTGGAACATGTCCTGTTGGTACGTATTGGGAAGCAGATTGACAATGCTTATGTTGATCATCAAAAAAGATATCTGCACCAAACTCTTTTAAGAAAATACCTTTGTCAAGACCTCCTAAAAAAAACGATTCGTCGATACGAATACCCCATTCACGCATCGTATGAATCACACGCTTATGTGAGGGGGCGGACCGTGCTGTAACCAGTGCCGTTCTAATAGGGTTGTTTTCCACGGGGAAGGCGGATTGAATTTTATGTAGTGACTTTAAGAAGCATTTAAAAGGCCCTGCTTTAAGTTCAACATTGGCTGAATTTTTTTCATTTTCTTCAAAGGCTTCAATACCTTTTTCTTGATAGATTTTTTCCGCTTCATCTGAGAATATAACAGCATCACCATCAAAAGCAATGCGCAATTGTGTCTCATGAGAATCGTTAGATCCAGAGCCAACAATAGAGGCGGCAGCAAAGCCTGATTCTAGTGCTTTTTGCACATCTTGATAATTACTCGATAAAAACAAATCTGCCTCAAAGGCGCCAACTAAAGTGTGCGTGCTTTCGCCACGAGTGAAGGCTGCTCGGGAAATATTAAGGCCATAATGCTCAATTGAATTAAAGATACGCAAGCCAGTATCAGCGCTATTGCGAGAGAGCAAAATAACATCAATTGGATTTTGTTTGGTGTTAAGGTTTAACAGTTTTTTAACCAGTGTAAAGCCAACGCCAGGTTTTAAAACCACTTCTTCGTTTTCTTCTTGGTGTTTGGCATAAGCCTCTACACCATGTTCTTTAAAAATTTGATGTGATTCATCTAAGTCAAACAAAGCCCTTGATGAAATTGCGATAACTAATTTTCCTTTAGCATCTGGTGCTACAGCGTCTGCCATGATATTCCTTGATATTTACTTAGGCAATAATCTAACCATCTTTCGATAAAAGTATTGAGTTCCCACTGTATATCCATATCAGAGCACCTGGCTAAGAATGGATGATTAATGTTAAGTGTGGTTTCGTTACAGACTGAAATCACCTCTAGAAGATTGGCATCAAAATACACTTTAAATTTAATATCTGGTCGATTGATTGAACCGGCAGGGGAGTCAAGTTGATGGGTGAGAATAAAAGTAGTAGTGAAAGGTGTTTTTTCTTCTACGAATAAATGCAAGTCATTTTCACCTGAATGCTTAGCAACGCTATGATGCGAGATAATCGGCAGCAAGGGAATGAGTTGTGATATTTTTTTAAAATTAACCTCAAACAAATCAGAAACCTGAGCGTAGCTTTTTGGCTTTTGCTGATTGTATAAATCTCTGATGAGTATTGTTTCTAAATCCATTGTGTATTAAATTCTAATTTGCCATTACTGTGTAATGTGTAATGGTTAAATCCAATTCTAGTTTCATTGTTAAATTGTAGTGCGGTTGATGGGCATGAGATCAACATAACATCATTGTTACTAAATTCACTAGCTTGGTGGGCATGCCCCCACAAAACTGCTTTTATTTTAGGGTATTTATTCATCACATTGAACAGTTCGTCTGCATTTTCTAATGAGAGTGAATCGTCCCAATTTGATTGCATTGAAACGATAGGGTGATGTAGGGCAATGATGTTGTATTTAGCTCTGCTATTCTTCAGATCTTGATCAAGCTGATCAAGTGCTTGTTTGGTGACATAACCACTAGTTTTTAATGCCTGAGTTGAATCAATAATAACAATCTCCCAATCTCCCAAGCTAAACTTAGAAACTAGTTGTTTAGAAAAGACTTGATTTAGATTGTTTGTTTGATCATGATTGCCACTTAACACTACAATATCAGATTTGATTGGCGTGAGCATTTTTTGCAACATCTGATAAGAGTTGAGTGTGCCGTTATGAGTAAGATCACCTGTAATCAATAAGGTGTCACAGTTAAATTCGACTACGGAACTAATAACCGAAGTCAGGTTGGCATGAGTATCCACACCCATCGATTCTACTAGGTCATCAATATGGCAATCACTGATTTGAATTAAGCTATAGCTTTGATTCACGGTGCCAATTCAAAGTTAACACGGGCATTTAATCCAGTGAGTAATTCATAGCTAATGGTGTCACTGTTATCAGCAACAACTTCAACAGGTAATTGCTTATCGCCCCATAAAACAGCATTGTCACCAACATTGATTCTTGTTGTGCCAATATCTACACAGATTAAATCCATTGATACGCGGCCAACTAGTGGACATAAAATACCATTAATAAGTACAGGAGTACCACTCTTAGCATGCCTAGGATAACCGTCACCATAGCCAATACCAATCACAGCCAGCGTGGTGTCTTTCTCAGTTGTCCAAGTAGCGCCATAACCAACCGATTCACCAGCTTGTAGTTTTTTGATTGAGAGTATAGGTGCAGACAATCTCATAACCGGCTTAAGCTGGTTATTGGCCGTATTAAATGGAGAGGCACCATACAGCATAATTCCAGGACGTACAAAGTCAAATATAGCTTCTGGTTGAGTAAGAATTGCTCCAGAGTTTGCCATAGATCGGATGTTTACTTTAGTTGTTAATGTCTTAAAGCAATCAAGTTGGGCTTTATTCATAGGGTGGTTAATTTCATCTGCACAAGCAAAGTGACTCATAACGCAAGAAATCTCTACTAACGGATTGTTATCAAATAAAGCTAGGCACTCTTTATACTCTTCGGCAGATAGACCTAATCGATGCATACCAGTATCAATTTTTAGCCAAACACTAACAGCTTGTTGAGAGTTGTTAACAATGGCAATTTGCGATGTGTGGTGCACAACAATATGGCAATTTAAATCAATAGCGCTTTGTAGTTCGACCTTTGAATAAATACCCGATAATAGAAGAATAGGGCGCTCGGTAATCGCTCGTAATTTTTCAGCTTCAGCTAATTCACTAACAGCCAACAGGTCTGAGCCTTTGATTAATGGGTGAACGTAGTTTAAGTGATGACCATAGGCATTAGCTTTGATCATTGATACTACTTTCGCACCAGGGGCTAGTTTTTTAACAACAGATAGATTGTGAATTAGTGCTGATTGTGAAATAGAGGCGATAGCGTGCATAGATTTGCCTACTAAAACTAAAAAGGCTCTTGATCAAAATTAGCCATATTATTTAGATAAGCAGCGTCAATTTGAGCATCATCAGGTGCACTTGCCATTTGATCGTCGTAGGCTAAATTATCAAAACGCGTGTATTGACCTGTCCATGCCAGTTTAATCCTTCCTGTTTCGCCATTACGGTGCTTAGCAATTTCCAGGTCTGCTTTACCAATTTCATCAGGGTTGGCAGTCATGTCTTCTTTATTGGCATAATATTCATCTCTATATACAAAGGCAATAATATCCGCATCTTGCTCAATAGAACCTGATTCTCGTAAGTCAGACATCATTGGCATACGGCCTTTGTTTGCATAAGGACGAGACTCAACACCACGATTAAGCTGAGATAGAGCTATTACAGGCACATCAATTTCTTTAGCTAATGCTTTAAGCGATCGAGAAATTTCAGATATTTCTTGCACTCTATTTTCACTCTTTCCATGTACTGTCATCAATTGCAGATAATCAATCATGATCAGTGATAACTCTGGGTATTGTCTTTTCATTCGACGTGATTTTGCACGGATTTCAGTTGGGGTAATAGAGGGTGTTTCATCAATAAGTATGTCGTTATTTTCCATTGCTCTAACGGCATGATTAAAACTATTCCAATCAGTTTCAGTTAACTCGCCTGAGCGAATTTTTTTACTATCAATATGTCCAAATGAAGAAATCATGCGAAGCATTAAAGATTCAGTAGGCATTTCTAAAGAGAAAACAAGTACCGGCTTATTTTGCTCAATCGCAACATTACCTACAATATTCATTGCTAATGCCGTTTTACCCATTGACGGGCGACCTGCAATAATGATTAATTCTCCGTTTTGTAAGCCAGAAGTTTTGTCGTCTAAATCAGTAAATCCTGTTTCTAGGCCTGTTAAACCGCCTTTATTCTTTGCCCACTCCTGAACTGTATTGACTACATTTTTAGTAATGTCTTTTATGTTAATAACATCTTGCTTTCCTCGAGTAATTTGTTCGGCGATATTGAAAATTTTTCTCTCAGATAGATCAATTAACTCTTGTAATTCGATGTCTTTTGGGTGATAAGCGGCATCCGCAATCTCATGGCTGGTAATAATGAGTTGACGATAAACAGAAAGCTCACGCACATGTTTTGCATAAGTTTGAATATTAGAAACGCTAGGTGTATTTTCAGCAATTTGAGCTAAATAAGTAAAACCACCAACCACTTCTTCTTCGCCTGTTTTTTTTAATCGTTCTTTAACAGTAAGAATATCAGCAGGACTATCGTGTTCTAAAAGTAAGGCGATAGCGTTAAAAATAAGTCGGTGAGAGGTGTTGTAAAAATCGTCAGCTGTCAGGGTGTCAGCTACCTGCTCCCACGCCTCGTTATGTAATAATAATCCACCAAGTACAGATTGCTCTGATTCTAGTGAATTTGGCGGTATATTAGCGTTTTCGATGTCCATGAATGTTGTTCGAATAATAAAAAACCCTCTTTCGAGGGTTTTAATTTTAACGCAGTTTTTGAGTTAACAGGTTAGTTATTCTTCATCTTCCGAAGCTTCAACTATCACCTTAACATCAACGTTAATATCAGTGTATAAAGTAACGCTAACATTGTACTCGCCAACATAGCGAATTGCCTCTGGCATATTGATGTCACGTTTTTCAACTTCATAACCACTAGTTGCCAAATTAGCAACAATATCCGCAGTTCCGATAGAGCCAAATAATTTGCCTTCATCGCCTGCATTTGCAGTGATGTTGCAAACAACACCTGACATAGAGTCAGCTTTTGCTTGTGCATCTTTCACGGTAGCAGCTTCTTTTGCTTGTAAATCAGCCTTGATAGCTTCAAATTCAGCCATGTTTGCTGCTGTTGCTGCTTTTGCCTTGCCTTGTGGGATTAAGTAGTTACGTGCGTAGCCTGATTTAACATTTGCTAAATCACCTAAGTTGCCTAATTTACCATTTTTTTCTAATAAAATTACTTGCATGATTAACTCCTATTTCTTGTGCTTATCAGTGTAAGGAATCAACGCTAGAAATCTTGCTCTTTTGATAGCAGTAGTTAGTTGACGTTGGAACTTAGCACTAGTGCCAGTCATTCTTGATGGGGTAATCTTACCGCTTTCATCAACGTTCTTTAATAGTACGTCTACATCCTTGTAGTCAATTTCTTTAACGCCTGCAGCGGTAAAACGACAAAAAGTATTGATCTTAATTTGAGGTCTGCGTTTTCTCTTCTGTTGCTTAGCCATAATAATCTCCTATCTTCTAGCCGGTTTTTTATCTTCGTCTTTAGCAGTCATCATTACTGAAGCATCAGTAATCGCTGCTTTTCTAGAAATAATTAAATTTCTTAAAATAGCGTCGTTAAAACGGAAATTATAATTTAGTTTATCAAGTGTTTCTTGACCACACTCGACGTTCATCATCAAGTAGTGTGCTTTGTAAATTTTATCAATTGGATAAGCAAGGTGTTTACGACCCCAGTCTTCTTCGCGGTGAATATTACCACCGTCAGCAGTAATCATTTCTTTGTATTTATCCATCATTGTACCTACCTGAGCTGATTGATCAGGGTGTACAATAAGTGTAATCTCATAGTGTCTCATGAGTGTTTTCTCCTTATGGTTATTATATAAATAGCTTGCCACACCATGTGATCAAGCAAGGGAGTTGGTATTTTATACTAGTTGAATGATTTTAACAATCTCTAATGCAGAGTTAAGTAGTATGAAAAAACCTTTGACTAGGATATTTTGTTAAAATCAGTTTAATTTTTGAAAGAGGTAATGATTTTTGATTTCAAAATCAACCACTATTAAATGGTTAAAGCGCTTGGTACTACTGAGTATTTTGTTGTTTGCTTTGTATTTGAATTATTTAAATAATTTGGTGAAAGGTGAATTTTCAAAGCCATTAACACCCATTTATTCTACGTTGTCATTGGAGCAACACCCCAAAGCATTGTTGAATATGTTGTTATTGGTGGAAGATCAATCATTTTTTGAGCATCCCGGTGTGGATTTTAAAGAAATTGTTAGAGTTCTACGTGATTATTGGTTTAACGATAAGCCGATACGAGGCGCAAGCACATTGACTCAGCAACTGGTTAAGAACACGTTACTGACTAGAGAGCAAACCATCAGTCGTAAGTTTAATGAGGTGTTGATGGCGATGTTGCTTGAGTATTCTTTTGATAAAGACTTTATTCTTAATCGTTACATGAATACGGTGTATTTGGCACAGCAAGGCAAAAAGGCAATTTACGGGTTCGAAAAAGGTGCGCAATTTTATT
>CAJVCK010000017.1 GCA_910595805.1 uncultured Candidatus Thioglobus sp.
AAGTCAAGAAATTTATCAAATAGATCGGTATATATTGTCTGATATTTCAGATGCAAAAATACTTACTAAAAAAATTCTAAAAAAATACGGAGACCCTGTTTCTGCCACCCTAGACAACGGCTTTGTTACACCACTTCCTATAATGACTTGGGGTGATACAAAGCTCAAACGGACGTCTGAATTCAGCACCTCTATTGCTCATCCGGAAAAACAAGGGGTAGGTCTGTCTCTGCAGTTTCATGAGTGCAATGGAATTAGTCTCGGAAAATGTCGGTCAATTTTTGATATAACAACCAATTCACCTAATCAAATAGTTCTAAATTTGACAGTCTTTGACGCTAAAAGAAATGACTATTCTCAAAAAGTGATTGCAACAGGAAAAGCACCGGAAACCGAAGAACCTACAGAGGTAGACACCAAGAAAGTTCTAGATATTAACAGCCTAAAGTTTTAATTTTTAAACACTAACTTATAGAACCTATTCAGCACTAACTAATTTTCATACCTGGCTTGGCGCCAGAATCTGGAGACAGTATGTGTAGTGATTTCCCATCACCAGCGGCAAGCACCATGCCTTCAGAAATACCAAATTTCATTTTCCTTGGCGCAAGGTTGGCCACCATAACTGTTAAAAGCCCTTCCAAATCTTCTGGAGAATAATGCGCTTTAATACCGGCAAACACATTACGAGTGTTGTCTTCGCCGATATCAAGTGTTAGTTGCAAAAGTTTATCAGCCCCTTCAACGTGTTGCGCTTTTACGATTTTGGCAATGCGCAAGTCAATCTTTGTGAAATCATCAATGCTAATCATATTGTCATCCTCGGTTTTTTGTTCGGTAGTTTTCATGTTTTGTTTTGAAGCTTCGATTACTTTTTCAATTTGCTCATCTTCAATGCGTGACATTAGTGGTTTGAACTTATTAATTTGATGCTTGGTGAGTGGGTGCTTTAAATCTGCCCAATTTAGTGCGTCAACATTTAAAAATTCTTCTGCCTGTTCAGCCATTACTGGCAATACCGGTTTAAGGTAAGTCATTAACACTCTAAATAAATTAATTGCCAATGAGGTTACATCGTGCACTTGTGCCTCTTTACCCTCTTCTTTTACTAGTTGCCACGGTTTATGTTCGTCAATGTATTGATTAGCCTTGTCAGCAAGTTTCATAATCTCACGCATGGCCTGGTTGTAATTGCGTACTTCATATAACTTGGCAATGTCATCGCCTTTGGCAACAAACTCATTGTACAAATCGCCTTCGATTGCGTAAGCAGATAGAGTTTTATTGAATTTCTTAACGATAAAGCCAGCACTACGAGAGGCAATATTCACCACTTTACCAACTAAATCAGAATTCACACGCTGTTTAAAATCCTCTAGATTAAGATCAATATCGTCAATCTTGGCAGAGAGTTTATAAGCGTAATAATAACGCAAACACTCAGGATTTAAACTATCTAAATAAGTACGTGCTTGAATAAATGTGCCACGAGATTTACTCATTTTTTGACCATTAACGGTTAAAAATCCATGTGCAAAAATAGCAGTTGGTGTGCGATAGTTTGCACCCATTAACATTGCAGGCCAGAACAACGCATGGAAATAAACAATATCTTTACCGATAAAGTGGTACAACTCAGTTTTTGAATCTTTATTAAAGTATTCATCAAAATCGACACCTTGATCGTTACATAGTTTTTTAAAGCTAGCCATGTAGCCAATTGGTGCATCAAGCCATACATAAAAATACTTGTTTTCAACGCCTGGAATTTGAAAACCAAAATACGGCGCATCGCGAGAAATATCCCATTGTTGCAGGCCTTGTTCAAACCACTCGCTTAATTTATTACTAATTTCATCTTGTAGGTGCCCTGCCTCAGTCCAATCTTTAAGTTGTGCTTCAAACTGCGGCAAATCAAAGAAATAATGCTCTGATTCTTTGGTAATTGGCGTCGCACCTGATACAGCTGATTTTGCATTCTTAAGTTCAGTTGGTGAATACGTTGCGCCACAAACTTCACAGTTATCGCCGTATTGGTCAAGCGCACCACATTTTGGACAATCACCCTTAATGAATCGATCAGGTAAAAACATTTCTTTCTCAGGATCAAAAGCTTGGGAAATAGTGCGTGTTTTAATAAAACCACTATCATTGAGCTTATTATAAATTCCGGCAGAAATCTCTTTGTTTTCATCTGAGTGAGTTGAATGATACTGACTAAAACCAATAGCAAAATCTTTAAAATCAGCTTGATGACGCTTACTTACGCCAGCAATCAACTCTTCAGGGGTAATACCAAGTTCATTGGCTTTAAGCATAATTGGAGTGCCATGAGCGTCATCTGCACATACATAATGACACTCATTGCCCATCATTTTTTGAAAACGCACCCAAATATCGGTTTGGATATATTCTAATAAATGACCTAAATGGATCTCGCCATTGGCATAAGGAAGTGCTGAAGTAACTAAGATTTTTCGTTGTGACATAAGGGTGTATGAATAAGCTTATTAATATTAAGGATTGCTTATAATGGTTATACGCTAAAATAGCATCATTTTACTTAATTGGACGTATAACAAATGGCAGATTTAAACCAAGATAAAATTGAAAGTATTCTTGAAACCGTTATTGATATTTACACTGAGCAAGACTTAGTTGCCTCACACGCAGTAGATAGTATCAACATTGATGGTGACAAAGTCACTGTTAATATTGTACTTGGCTACCCTGCTGCTAGCTATCACCAAACCTTATCAGATGCTGTTACTCAGGCATTATCAAATGCGGGCATTAGTAACTCGACTGTTAATATTGAAACTAAAATAGCAGCTTACTCTACTCAAAAAGGGGTGGATGTATTGCCAGAAGTTAAAAATATTATTGCTGTCGCCTCAGGTAAAGGTGGTGTTGGTAAGTCAACTACTGCGGTTAACTTGGCGCTTGCGCTTCAAGCAGAAGGTGCTAAAGTTGCTATCTTAGATGCTGATATTTACGGCCCATCTCAACCAAGAATGCTAGGTGTTGCCAAACTTAAACCCGAGCAAACTGGTGAAGGAAAATTATTACCTATCTTAGGTCATGGCATGCAAAGTATGTCTATTGGTTACTTGGTAGATGAAGAATCACCAATGATTTGGCGTGGCCCTATGGTTACTCAGGCTTTGGAACAAATGTTGCGTGACACTTTATGGCGCGGTGTTGATTATATGGTAATTGACTTACCACCAGGTACAGGTGATACACAACTTACACTTTCTCAAAAAATTCCAGTGAGTGGCTCTGTGATTGTCACCACACCGCAAGATATTGCTCTAATTGATGCCAAAAAAGGTTTGGCAATGTTTGAAAAAGTTAATATTCCTATTCTTGGTATTGTTGAGAATATGTCATTACACATTTGCTCAAACTGTGGCCATGAGGAAGCTATCTTTGGTGTTGGTGGCGGTGAAGCAATGGCTAAAGACGCTGGCGTTAACTTCTTAGGCGCATTACCACTAGAAATGGAAATCCGTACTGATGTAGACGAAGGCTCACCAACGGTTGCCAAAGACCCAGATGGTCGAGTTGCTGAAATTTATAAAGATATTGCTAAAAAAGTATCTGCTAAATTAACACAGCAAGATAAGGCCTTGGGCGCATTCCCAAGCATTACTATCGAATAAAACTGACGTTCTGCCTGAACTATATAAAAGGTATTTGATTTTTGATTTTTTATAAGATAACATAAGTCCATTGTTTATCTTATATGGAAGGGGAAAATGCCAATTATCAACAAAGTTTGGGCAGTCAGCGCATTGTGTTTGTTATTCAGTTTCAATGTATCAGCACAAGGAGATGCCAAAAAAGGCAAATTAAAAGCTATGGCATGTGCGGGTTGTCATGGCCCTACTGGCAATAGCTTTGTACCAAGCTTTCCTAGTCTCGCTGGCCAGCCAGCTGGATATATCACCAAACAAATTCAAGACTTTAAGAGTTCTGATCGATATAACGCAATGATGAGCAAAATTGCTTTAAATATTTCAAAATATGATGCGGAGCACATCGGTGCATTTTACGAATCTCAAATTAAAACACCTGCTATAAAAAACATAGCCCACCTTAAAACCGACGCAGAAAAAACCGCCCTACTAACTTTAGGTCAAAAACTCTACAATAATGGCAACCCCGAAACAGGACAAGCTGCTTGTTTCACTTGCCACGGAAAAAATGGTGATGCATTGGTTGATTTTAATATTCCTATCTTGGCAAACCAGCATCCACAATATTTAATTTCAACTATGAAAAACTTTAAAGATCGAAGCCGCGCTAACGATAATGAAAGAGTTATGCGCCGTATTATTGACACCATGAGTGATGAGCAAATTGAAGCGATCGCCTATTACTCAAGTTACCTAGTACCTACACTAGTGGAGAAAAAATAATGAAACATATAACATCAGCACTATTATTTATTATATTTAGCATAACTCCTCTTAGTTTCCTTTACGCGGCGTCAGTTGGTATTAACCAAGATATTGCTGGACTTGATGTAGAGCCAACGAAAGACCGTCCTTTTGCTCCATCAATGTTGCGAACTAAAAATCACCATAAAGCCACATTAGATAGTTTTGAAAATCCTGAAGTCTGTGCTGGCTGCCACCCCAAGCAATATGAAGGTTGGCGTGGCTCCATGCATTCTAATGCATGGAATGACCCAATATTTTTAGCAGAATTTAAAAAAGGTTTAAAGGCAACTGATGGAAAGATATTTAAGTACTGTGCAGGTTGTCATGCTCCAATCGGGGTTTTAACAGATACCGTCAGTTGGGATAAAGAAACTAATGAATTTAGTATTTCTGAAAAAGCAGCACGAGGAGTTACTTGTGATGTCTGTCACAGTATTGCCGGCGCTGTACCACTCGAAGACACACTGACTTCTGAACATGGTAATGGTTCTCATATTATCGATACTGAAACTCACATAAAATATGGGCCACTTAAAAACTCAAAATCCCCATACCATGAAACTCAATATTCAGAGCTTCATACAAAGGCAAATCTTTGTGCTAGCTGCCACAATATTATTCACCCAGTAAACGGTACACCGGTTGAGCGTACTTACGATGAATGGCGCGTCTCTCCTTACGCTCAAAATGAAATCGTTTGTCAAGATTGTCACATGAACTCAGTTGAAGTAGCAATCCAAATTGCTAAAACTTTAAAACGCCCTGAAACCTTTAGCAATAAAAAAGTTCGCTTAAGTGGAAAAGCCTCTACCCTAGGCTCGGAAACACATAGTGTAGTACATTCACATGAGTTTGTTGGTGGAAACGCTATTATCTCTTCATTAATGGCTCCAAATAGCTTGCGCAAACGTAAACACGCAGATATTGCTAAAAAGCGCCTACAAAATGCAGCGGAGCTTACCTTGAGTTTTGAACAAAGGAATGACGAGCTATTTGAACTAGGGGTTGATGTATTTAATGCTGGCGCAGGTCACAATCTACCTACCTCCTTAACCCAAGTTCGCCATGTTTGGATTGAAGCAACAATCAAAGATGATAAAGGCAACATCTTGTTTGAAACTGGAAAACTAGATTCTCATAATGATTTTGATGAAGAAAAAACGGTTGTTTTTAAAAGCTGGACTGTAGATGATCAAGGTAATGAGACTCATGACCCATGGGCTATTAATCATATTGTTAGAGACACCACTATTCCGCCAAAAGGCCATAGTAAACATGAATTTATTTTTGCCAATAAACACAATGCTAAACAGATCAACGTAGATGTTAAGCTTAATTACCGCTCTGCGACTCAGCATTTTGTAGAGTCGTTGTTAGGTCATGATGCTCCAACTATTCCAACTATCAATATGGAGCAGGTTTCTAAAACATATGCTCAGAAGAATGGTGGCTGGTATGAAATTATCAAAAGCTATAATGCGTTAGAAGAAGAAATTACAAGCAACTAATGTCAGATTATATTGATGAATTTCAAGGGCGCTTTATTGGCATCATGCAATGGGACGATTGTCATGAATTATTTAATAAACTGATTGACCAACCAACTGATTGGTATTTATATGACACCTTGACAACCGTACCTGTAAGTACGGTTGATTCACAAAATTTTAAAAAAAGTATTCACGACATTAAAAATATTCTAACTGAAGAGCATCAAGAAAGATACTGCGGTATTGTCTATACAAATAATCTAGAATCTCCTAGTTTTGTTAAGATTTTTCATCCAAATAATTTAGGAAAATCTTGTGGTAGTAGTGAGCACCCACCTATACCTCAGTGGTTATTATCTAAAACACCGCCAGTTGATGTGGTTGAAAAATTTGGCCCACCAAAAGAAGAAAAGAGCTTTGTTTCTAAAATATTAAAGCTTTAAAGATTTATTTATTTGAATCTTTAGATTAGGCAAAGAATTTTTTAAGGTTGTGTGCGGCAGATTTGAAAAAATATGATTTAGTTTACAAAAAAGTAAATGATTGAGATTTTTTTTTAAATCCAACAAAGCACAATACAAAAATTCAAAGCCTAATGATTTTCACTGACTTGGTTAATCGTGTATTTTGGAATTTCTATTACTAAATCTGTATTATTAACAATCGCCTGACAAGACAAACGAGAGTCTGGATCTAGTCCCCAGGCTTTATCAAGTAGGTCGTCCTCAGTTTCATCTGATTCTTCTATATCGTCAAAACCTTCACGAACGTAAACATGACATGTAGTGCAAGCATTTGACATCTCGCAAGCATGTTCGATTTCAACATCGTTAGCAAGTAATGCATCACAAACACTAATCCCAGTTTCAACTTCAATAACAGCTCCCTCTGGGCATAGTTCATGATGTGGTAATACAATAATCTGTGGCATACTAATTCCTTTTAAAATTCGTCAACATTGTGGCCTTTCATGGCCTTCATAACAGTGCTATTCATGCGTATTTCTACAAACTTTTCACTTACTTTTTCTAAATGATCAATAGCTGTTTTAATTGCTTTCTCATCATTGCTTTCACTATTTTTTTCTAACTCAGCTCTTGCTTGTAAGATCATTTTAATCATTGAGTCGTCTAACAAGCCCTTATCTTTTTCTAATGCTGAATCTATCGCCTCTAATGTGCGCTTTGCCTCTACCTGCATTTCATGCAATTGTCTGGCTTGTATGTCTTCTTTAGCAAACAAAATAGAATCTTTCAACATCTTTTCCATCTCGCCATCACTCAAACCATAAGACGGCTTGATAGTTACATCCGCTTGTACACCAGAAATTTCTTCAGTAGCACTCACAGATAATAATCCATCCGCATCCACTTGAAACTCTACGCGAATTCGTGCATTACCTGCCACCATCGGTGGAATACCTCTAAGATCAAATTTTCCAAGTGAGCGGCAATCTTTCACTAGCTCGCGCTCCCCTTGCAAAACATGAACACTCATAGCTGTTTGTCCGTCTTTAAAAGTGGTAAATTCTTGTGCTCTTACAATAGGAATAGTGGTGTTTCGGTGTACAACCTTTTCCACCAAACCACCCATTGTCTCTAAACCAAGTGACAAAGGCAATACGTCTAGCAACAACATATCATCTTGTGATTTGTTTCCAGCCAAAATATTAGCCTGAATGGCTGCACCCTTCGCGACTACTTCATCTGGGTTAATACTGCATAACACCGGCTTATTAAAGAGATCTCCTGTCATTTGCCTTACTAGTGGCATACGAGTTGAGCCACCCACCATAATCACATCTTTAATATCATCCATCTCAACTTGTGCGTCGCGGACTGCGCGCTTAGTTAATAACAAGGTGCGTTTAATTAGTGCCTTGGCTAAGGACTCAAACTTGGTCTTGGTAATACGGTAAGGAGCCTCTACACAGTCAAATTCAGCGAATTCACTATCAGTTAAGGTTTCCTTGGCTGTGCGTGCAAATTGCTTAATTTTTTGCATCTGAGTAGGTGTTAGCTCACCCAAACCTAATGTTGCTATACAATCATCAATAATTAATTGGTCAAAATCATCGCCACCTAACGCTGAATCGCCGCCAGTAGAAAGCACTTTAAATACGCCTTTTTGAAAACTTAATATAGATATATCAAATGTACCGCCACCCAAATCATAAATCGCATGAACACCGGCTTCGCCTGATTCTATGCCATATGCAACAGCTGCAGCAGTTGGCTCATTAAGTAATCGCAATGTGTTTAAACCCGCTAAAGTAGCAGCGTCTTTGGTGGCTTGTCGTTGTGCATCATTAAAATAAGCAGGAACCGTAATCACAGCACCGACCAAGTCACCGCCTAGCGATTGCTCAGCTCTTGTTTTAAGGGATGAAAGAATACTAGATGAGATCTCTACTGCACTTAAATCACCCATTGCTGTATGAAACAAAACATTATTACCATTTTCAACCAATTGATAAGGGCAATTTTTAAAGTCTTTAACTTCTCTATAGCCCAAACCCATAAAACGTTTAACTGAAACAATGGTATTCGTAGGGTCAGTTTTTGCATACGGGCAAGCATCACAACCCACTGTTAGCTTATTATCTTTTCCACAATGAACGACCGAAGGCAAAATTGCTTCATTATTCTCATCAGTTAAGACGGTACTCACACCACTCATGACTGAGGCTACTAGTGAATTAGTGGTACCTAAATCAATACCGATTGCCAGCTTATGCTGGTGTGGTGCACTTGATTGCCCAGGTTCTGCGATTTGTAATAATGCCATAATCTAGAGCCACTCATCCATCAGTTGGTTTGCTTGTGTATTCAGCTGCATATAAAACTTTAACTCTCTAACTAAATTCTTAATTTCAATAAACTCATCTGTTTTAAACAGATACTGAATTTGTTTAACATTATTTTTGATTTTTTTATCTGTGTTTTCAATAAAATCATCTAACTCTATGTCATCTTGATTAGATTCAATTGATTCTAATTTTTCTCTTAAAGTAATTTGACCCATTAAAAAATTCATATCCATCTGTGTGTCTTTTTCATCAAATGCATTGATATTTTCCAACTCTAGCAAATAAGTTGCTCTTAATAAGGGTGATTTTAATGTGTCGTAGGCTGTATTAATTAACGATGTATTTTGTAAGGCAATAGATTTTTCTTTATCATCTTTAGTAGCAAAATTATCTGGATGAAATTTAGCAACTTGCAATTGATATTCTTGTTCTAAATTGGATAAATCTATTGCAAAATCAACATCTAAAGAGAATAACTCAAAGTAATTTTGCATAGCCAGGAAAAGCTAAACGGTAAATGATTCACCACAACCGCATTCGGCTTTGGCATTCGGGTTATTAAATTCAAACCCTTCGTTTAAGCCTTCTTTTACAAAATCAACTTCAGTGCCATCGAGATAGATCAGACTTTTAGCATCTATAATCACACTAACACCATTATCTTCAAATACAGTATCGTCGTCATTAGCATTGTCAACAAACTCCATGTTGTAGCCTAGACCAGAACAACCAGTCGTTTGTACTGATAAACGAATACCAATACCAGACCCGCGGCTGGCTAAAAAACCAACAACACGTTCAGCAGCAACGTCTGTTAATGTGATTGCCATTCTGTCGTTTATTCAGCTTTACTCTTGATATCGCTAATAGCCGCTTTAATCGCATCTTCAGCTAGAACTGAACAATGCACCTTAACCGGTGGCAATGCTAACTCTTCAGCAATATCTGAATTTTTAATTTCAGAGGCTTCATCAAGTGTTTTACCTTTAACCCATTCGGTTAATAATGAACTTGATGCAATGGCAGAGCCACAACCATAAGTTTTAAATTTAGCTTCTTCAATGATACCGTCATCGTTTACTTGAATTTGCAAGCGCATTACGTCGCCACAAGCTGGTGCACCCACCATGCCTGTACCTACATTTTTAGCGTCTTTATCTAGAACGCCTACATTACGTGGATTTTCATAATGATCTAGTACTTTTTCACCATATGCCATATTAATTTCTCCTAATTATTCTTTTGTTGTAATTCTAACCCTTTATTGGTTAGATTGTCCTTGTATTTTGTATCGTAATTAGTGTGCAGCCCATTCAACTTTATCTAAATCAACGCCGTCTTTAAACATATCCCATAATGGCGACAAATCACGTAATTTTTCAACTTTTTCACGTACTAATTCAATTGCCTTGTCAATGTCTTCTTCTGTCGTATAGCGTCCAATACTAAAACGAATAGAGCTGTGAGCTAACTCATCACTTAAGCCTAACGCTCTAAGCACATAAGATGGCTCAAGACTAGCAGAGGTACAGGCAGAGCCTGAAGATACAGCAATAGCATTAATAGCCATCATCAGAGATTCGCCTTCTACATAATTAAAGCTGATATTAAGATTACCCGGAATTCGTTGATCTAAATCACCGTTAACTTGTACTTCTTCCATATCAGTAAAGCCCGCCAATAAGCGATCACGTAAGATTACGAATTTTGCATTTTCTTTTTCCATTTCAGCCTCGGCAATTGCAAAAGCTTCACCCATGCCGACAATTTGATGAGTAGCTAATGTACCTGAACGCATACCGCGCTCATGACCACCACCGTGCATTTGCGCCTCAAGGCGTACACGTGGCTTACGGCGTACATACAAAGCGCCCATACCTTTTGGTCCATAAATTTTATGTGCCGAAAAACTCATTAAATCAACCGGTAATGTCGACAAATCAATCGCCACTTTACCAGCAGATTGCGCCGCATCAACATGGAAAAACACTTTACGCTCACGGCAAATATGACCAATCGCCTCAATATCTTGAATCACGCCAATTTCGTTATTAACATGCATGATAGAAACCAGTAATGTTTGGTCAGTAATTGCTGCTTTTAGAACTTCTAAGTCTAACAATCCATTTGCCATTGGGTCTAAATAAGTAACTTCATACCCTTCTCTTTCTAACTGACGACAAGTATCTAATACCGCCTTATGTTCAGTCTTGAGGGTAATAATATGGTTGCCTTTTTTCTTGTAAAAATGCGCAATACCTTTAATGGCCAAATTATCTGATTCAGTAGCACCTGAAGTCCAAACAATTTCTTTTGGATCTGCGCCAACTAAGCTGGCCACTTGTTTTCTAGCATTTTTAACTGCTTCATCTGCTTGCCAACCATAATAATGAGAATTTGAGGCCGGGTTGCCAAAATCTCCATCCATAGTTAAGTATTGCATCATTTTTTCAGCAACACGCTTATCAACGGGTGTGGTTGCTGAGTAATCCATATAAGTAGGTACTGACATATTTTTTATAATCCTTTTTGTAATTGGTGATCATCGATCACTTGTTGTAAATTTTTACTGCTTAAAAAAGTTCTGATTTGTTCGCTTACTTCACACCATAATTGATGAGAAACACATTGTTTTCCATTGCGACAATTGCTGGCGCCTTTACAGCGGCGAAGGTCAATATTCTCATCAACTGCTTCAATAATTTGCGTTAAAGTAATGTCTTCTGCAGCGGTGTCTAACAGATAGCCGCCACCTGGACCACGGACACTTTTGACTAATGCTGCCTTTCTAAGTTTGGCAAATAGTTGCTCAAGATAAGACAATGAAATGTTTTGTCTTTGTGAAATAATATCGAGTGTAATAGGCTTTCCAGTATTGTTGGATGCTAGATCTAGCATAGCTGTTACAGCATAGCGACCTTTTGTTGTTAATTGCATACTCGTCCTGATTTTTTAACAGGACATTATTATATACTTAACCAAGTGTTTTAGTCAAGTAAACAACCCTACTCTATGAAATGAAATATATTTAAAAAAAATTTATTTGCTTTCGATTTCTAACTCATTAACATCAATATCATCCTGATCTTTGATATCAAGTTTTTTAGACACGATATTGAGCTGTTCGTCCATATCATGAATATGTGACAAAATTGTGTTAATCGCTTTAACTGTAGGATCGTCTACATCAGTACCTACCGCATATGATTCGAAGTGATCAGAGTTAGATTTAGAGTCTTTTAACACGCGTGCAGGCACACC
>CAJVCK010000018.1 GCA_910595805.1 uncultured Candidatus Thioglobus sp.
AAATCCTTGCCCCCAAGGAGCAGAATCAGCCAATATCTGCGCATTGTCTAATGATATATCAAAGTCTTCCAGCTCGCCATCAGTTAACAATTCCACTGCTGGAATTTCGTTATTAAGATGTACTTTAATCGCGTCATTAAAGGCACGTTTAAACGACCAAAAATCTTCTGCCTTGATACTTAGGCCTGCCGCCATGGCATGGCCGCCAAATTTAAGAATTAATCCAGGATTTTTCCTGTCAACCAAATCAAGTAAATCTTTAATATGCACACTGGGAATTGAACGAATAGAACCTTTAATAAAATCGCCAGATTTGGCAAAAACTGCACACGGACAGTGATAAATTTCTTTAAGCTTACCAGCAACAATACCAACAATACCTTCATGCCAAGATGGGTCAAATAGGCTAATAGCAAACTTACCTTCGCTAACATCCTGAGATTTAACAATTTCTTCAGCCTCATACTGGATTCGCTCTTGCTCGGTTCTGCGCTTTTGATTAAATTCTTCTAGCTCTTTCGCATAACGTCTAGCATCATTCATGTCATCTGTTAGCAAGCATTTAATGCCACGAGAAATGTCACTAAGTCGCCCTGCTGCATTCAACCTAGGACCTACAGCAAAACCCAGATCACTAGCCTGCAAAGTTTGTGCAGGACGATTGGCAATTTCTAATAGCGCTAAAATACCTGGTGAACACAGTTTTTGCTGGATGCGATTAATACCTTGATCAATTAAAATTCGATTATTTTGATCGAGCTTGACTACATCGGCTACGGTGCCGAGTGCCACTAAATCCAACACATGACGAAGATCAGGTAAGGGGATATTGTTATTAGAAAAATAATCAATCTTTTGCAAATGCGTTTTTAAAGATGAAAATAAATAAAAACACACGCCAACACCAGCAAGATTTTTACTGGGAAAATCACAGTCTTTAAGATTAGGGTTAATGATGGCATCTGCTTGTGGCACTGTATCACTTGGTAGATGATGATCGGTAATAATAACATTGATGCCCGACTCTTTGGCCAAATCAGTGCCATCAAAACTAGAAATACCATTGTCAACAGTGATGATTAAATCAGGTTGTTTTTCCTTAATAGCAAGATTGACAATTTCTGGGCTTAATCCGTAACCATGCTCAAAACGATTTGGTACCAAAAAATCTACTTGTTTGGCACCCATCATTCGCAAAGATTTCATTGCAACCACACTGGCCGTTGCGCCATCAGCATCAAAATCACCAATAATCAAAATACGCTTTTGCTCAACCAATGCTTGCTCTAAAAGAGATAGTGCTTTATCTAGTTGGGAAAAATTAGGCTTTAAAAGACCTGAGAGTGTTAATGAGAGTTGTGACTCTGCTACACCTCTAGCAGCATAAATTTTTTTTAAAAAAAAAGGAATATCTTCTGAATAAGATGCAAATAAATCCTGGTCTATCGCTCTACTTAACATCGCTTACAGCACGAATATAAGAATCAAAAGACTTGCCACTACCATAAGTTCCGCCATAAAAAAATGGCACATCAATTGCAGTGTTAATATCATTACTATCACTGGCAGAGGTCCAATAAGGCTTTGAACGAGTATTTGGAAAATAATGCGTATTAATTAATGGATCATTGTTATTAAAGACTAGCAACGACCTTAGTTCTGATGTAGTTGGCAATCTCCAATTAGCAGATTGACATAAGTTCAACTTATTAAGTTCGACGATATATTTTTGTGTATTACACTGCTGCCCCCAATGGCAATTACGACTATATTCACCATTTTCAACACCGGATTCCCCATCAAACCAAGTAAAAGTATTAGATGTATCTTGCAGTCCTTTAGAGTTGGTCTTAATTTCCCACATGAGCCCGGTTTTATCATCAGTAACACAAGCCCAAGATGTAGATGACTCCTGTATTTGAGCGCCTGTATTGGAAACCTTAATTAGTTTTGCACTAACAGTAAGGCTTAAAAAAAATAAAAGTAAAAGTGAGTAAATTTTATTCATTAATTAAATCTCTTATACGATTGGCGCTAGCAGGCGCCATATTAATCCCATTACGAAAATGTCCAGTATTGATAAATAAATTCTGGTATTTCTTATCCTTCTCAACGATTACTTTATCACTTGCACTTGCTGGTCTAAATCCAGACCAGTGTTTCTCAATTTCAACATTTTTTAACATTGGAATATGTTGCCAAGCAAACTCACATAGGCTATCTTTGGTATGATCATCTAAATCGCGATTAAAACCAACATCTTCCATAGTTGAGCCAATCAGTATTTTGCCATCGACTCTTGGAATTATATAGCGTCCCTGATCAAGAATAACATGACTTAAGTTAACCTTACTTTGCTTAAAAATAATCATTTGACCTTTCATCGGAAAAACTCTATCGCTTAAATCTAACAATTGAGAACTCCAGGCGCCAGCGCAAATAATTAAATTATCACAGAGAAAATCACCTGTCGAACTACGGACACCTAAAACCTTGTCATCTTTAGTAATTAACTGATCAACTTGAGTATTTTCAACTATTTTTACCCCTTTATTTATAATATCAATTTTGAGAGCTTGTAACAACCTAGGATTTCTAACACTAGCAACATGTGAAAAAAATGCACCATCAGCATGTTGTTGATAATCTATCTTATAGCGCTTCAACCATGTTTGTGCTTCTGGAGTGTCAAACTCATCCATCATCAACAATCCAGAAGATTGGTATTGAGGATCAATGCCACTTGATTGATAAAGCTCTTGACATAAATTCTCATAAATTGCCTGAGATTCAAAGCTCAAATCATTAGTTAGATCATCATATTGCCAAGGATAAAGTGGGCTTATAATCCCACCACCAGCCCATGAGGATTCTTTACCGCATACCTGCTGATCAATCAATGTAACTTTAGCGCCTGAAATTGCCAATATACGAGCACTCATCATGCCGATAACGCCACCGCCAACCACAATACAATCACTCATGATTTCTTAAGATCATCAAATAATAACAACGCCACACCTACAGTAATTAATATATCCGCCACATTAAACACTGGCCAATAAAATGCTTGATAATGAAGATCAATAAAATCAATAACAAAGCCTAGAAAAAAGCGATCAATCAAATTACCGACTGCACCCGCTAAAAGAATAGACAAAGCACTAAGTTTTAACACCTGACCTGCCTCAATTCTATACATCCAAATAATAATGGCAATACTCGCTAATAACGAAACACCAGACAAAAAATAACGCTGCCAACCCGATTGATCGGCTAAAAAACTAAACGCAGCACCATAGTTATGTACATGTGTCAGACTAAAAAAATCATTGATAATAATCGAATTGTAAGGCTTGATATAACCGTAAACCAATAACTTGGTTATTTGATCTAACAATATCAACAATAAAGACAAAAAGAAATAACGCTTAGCCCTGATCATGATGTGCGCTTAAACCGGTAAATAACACCTAACAACATGAGCGCTAAAATAATCATTGGCCACCATATAACTTGATTATTTTTTTGACGAAACTCATCTCTTAACTGAGGGTCAATACGTAAATATTTGAGTGTATTTCTTGCCATAGCATGAGGTTTTGAATTAGTTAGCCATTGATGATAAAGACCATATGATTTAGGAATAAAGCCCCAGACCCAAGGTGAGTCTTCACGTAATAAGGCCACCATTTTATCGATAATGGCTTGACGTTCAGCAGTATTTGGCATATTCTTCATTTGCTCAAACAGCTTATCATATTCGGCATTATGATAGTTGGCACCATTTTCTCCACCAGTCTTAACTTTAGAGTTTTTTCCATATAACAAGAATAAAAAATTCTCTGGATCAGGGTAATCTGCATTCCAACCTAATTCGAATAATTGAGTTTGACCTTTACTCATTTTGTCTTGAAGACGATTATAACTACTAGATCTAACCACTAATTGAATACCAATCTTCTTAAATTGTTTTCTAATCCAATCCAATCTTGGTTGGTCTTCTGCACTGCCGGCAGTTGTGTCAAAATATAAAACCAAAGGCTTGTTGGTAGATGGATCTACGCCCTTAGCAAAACCTGCCTGAATCATTAAATCTTTTGCTTTTGAAATATCTTTACGCTTATCTAATGCATCGTAAACAAAGGGGTTGTGATCAACAGAGGCGCCAAAAATTCCTGGTGGAATTGGCCCGTGTGCGACACTACCCCGACCATTTCTAAAGATAGAAATATACTCTTCTTCATTAATAGCAATTGAGATAGCTTGTCTTAGTTTTTTATTAGACAATGTATAACCACCCACTGTTTTATCTAGCATGTTAAAGGCAGTGTAATAAACACTGGCACTATTGCTAGTGAGTAAGCGAATATTTTTACCGCTCATTCTAGGCGCTAGGACTGTTTGACCTTTTGCCTTAACCTCAATAGCTTGATCGAAGTTATCACTTGAGATTCCTGATTGATCGTAATACCCTTGTAAAAATTTATTCCAATAAGGCGCAGTTTCCTTTTCCAATAAAAAATGCACCTTGTTTAAAAAGGGTAATTTTTTATCACGATCAACCAACAGATTATTTTCTAAATCACTTTCTTCCCCAGCACTCGGATAGTACTCATCATGAAAATTAAGATTCCTTTCAAGAATCATCTCCTTATTTGGATTATTTGTTGTTAACTGGAAGGGCCCTGTGCCTATTGGATACCAATCCAAAACAATGTTTTTATCAATTAAAGCTTGTTGTGCATAAAAAGCATCTGCTTCTGGCGGTATAGCAGTAAAAAATGGCATGGCTAGCCAATACAAAAATTGCTCTTGAACACCATGTACTTTTATAGAATAACGATATTTATCAAGCACCTTAACACCTGATATTTGGTGTTGGGTTAAATCTAGTGCGCCTTTTATTTTTTTAAGTTCGGCGTTTAAATCATCAAGACCAACAATCATCTCGCCCATCAAACTTAATATTGGAGAATGTAATTTCGGATTAGCCAATCGCTTAATCTGATGTACAAAATCACTAGAGGTCAACTCTCTTGTGGCGGTTTTAGAAAAATCACTCAAATGATTAATGTCACTAATATCAGAGTCACTCAATGTAAGATTTTCCTTAACAAAGGCAGGATGGTTTTGATACATCACACCTTTTTTAATCTCTAAAATATATTCAGAAAAAGCCGCAGATTGTCGATCTTTAGCTTGTATTTCATCGCCTTTTTCGTTGTAATAGCGTACATCTGGCATACTTCTTAATACGCCTGGTATCAATGTATAAGGTCGTTTTAAATAATGATATTGCAAAGGTGTCTCATACACTGACTGAATAAAAGTCCACTCATTTGAAGAATAGGAACGCGCTGGGTCTAGATGTTTTGGACGTGCAGAAAAAGAACTGTACAGCGTATTATCCAGCCTTTGTATATCTGGATAAGGATTATTCCAAGGCTCAGTACAGGCGCCTAATAGAGGTAAAACAACCCATATCAAAAGCTTTATATGTTTATAATTTAACATCGTATCAATTATAAATACTTAAGGAGTCTTATGGGTTTTTTAACAGGGAAAAGAGCACTAATTGTTGGTGTTGCATCTAATCGATCTATTGCGTGGGGTATTGCAGAATCTATGGCTAAGCAAGGTTGTGAAATTGCACTCACTTACCAAAACGATAAATTAAAAAAACGCGTTGACAAATGTGCTGCTGTCTGTAATTCTGACATTGTTATTCCTTGCGATGTGGGCACTGACGAAAGTATCGATGCCACCTTTGCAGAGCTTAAAAACCATTGGGATAACTTTGATATCTTAGTCCATTCTGTTGCTTTCGCACCGCGTGAAGCATTGGATGGTAATTATGTTGAAGCCACTACCCGTGAAAACTTCTCCACTGCTCATGAGATTAGCTCTTATAGTTTCACCGCTCTTGCTAAAAGCGCAAGCTCAATGCTTAACGAGAATGGCGCGCTATTAACGGTAAGTTATTTAGGTGCGATTCGTGCGATTCCTAACTATAACGTTATGGGGGTTGCCAAAGCATCGCTTGAGGCTAATGTTCGCTATATGGCGGCTGCAATGGGTCCTGAAAAAGGCATACGTGTTAATGCTGTATCAGCTGGGCCAATTAAAACATTAGCAGCCTCAGGCATTAAAGACTTTGGTAAATTATTAGATTATGCAGCCGACTCATCAGCACTCAAACGCAATGTTACTATTGAAGAAGTGGGTAATGCTGCAGCTTTTTTATGTTCTGACCTAGCATCAGGCATTACCGGTGAAGTTACTTACATTGACTCAGGTTATAACTTTTATGACAAAGGTCCTGATTTATAGTCAATAACACTCAGTTAAAAAAAAGACCTGTCAAATTTGACAGGTCTTTTTTTTTATTTAGAATCACCTTAATCTATAAACGCTCAGTAAAAATTTCTAATTCTGAGTTTTTTCTAAGAGTTGTTAAAATGCTCTTGAACATCTCGTCAGACTCAAAATTAAGTAATGCACTAGCTAATGCCTCACTAGAAGACCCTTCCAAAGACTTTACAGCTGACAACGCGTAAACAACTGCCTGTCTCTTGCCTAAGCTTTTGGCACTATAGGTTGTGTTATTATCGGGTTTAGGCAAAGCAAACACTTGGTTAACTATCGCAACATCTGCTTTATCAGAGTCTCGCTTAATCCAGCCTACCTTATCCCATTTAAGTTGGTTTTTATCCATTAAATCCTGTGCCAACTTAGTGTCACCCTTAGTTAATGAATCTGAAATTTTCTTTGCGATATCATCAACAAATGTTTTCGCCAATAACGCTGTTAAATGTGTATTAATCTCACCTTTGACTTCGTCAAAAGTTTTTTGACGTTGCGCTAATTTATCTTTTACTCTCAATACCGCAAATTTGTCATCAGATAACTCAATCAGCTCAGAGTTTTCGCCTTTATTCAAAACCAAATCACTATAAGCAACAGATATGAATTTTGGGTCGAATTCAGTTGAATTTTGAGCAAAAAATCCAGAACTATTTAGTTTTAAGCTCATCTGATCAGAGGCCTCTTCTAAACTAGCCTCATAAGCTAAGTTTGTTAATTGCTCAGTTAAATCGTAAAGTGTTTTTTGTGCTTTTGTTTGCTTGTATAGCTTGGTTAGATCATTACGCACAGAATCAAATGGCTTAACCTCGCCCACTTGAATTGAATTTAATTTAATCACGTGATAACCAAATTCTGTTTTAACAGGATCACTAATTTCATTAACTTTCATACTAAACACTTTGTCTTCAAATTCAGGCATCATTACACCTAATGTGAAAAATCCTAAATCACCACCAGCATCTTTTGATCCTGTATCTTGAGAATGCTTTTCTGCCAATTTAGCAAAATCAATACCTGAGTTTAATTGGGTAATAATCTGATCAGCTTGCTGCTTAGACTCAACCAGAATATGTTGAGCTTTACGCTCTTCTTCAGTCGTAAAACGCTCCTTTTCATCTTCATAAAAATTAAATAATTCATCATCATTAACTTCTATATCTTTGGCAACAGAGCCAAGTGATAATTCAATATAGTCGACTTTAATTTTTTGTGGTTCAAAAAAAGATTTAGATTGTTGATCGTAATACTCTTTTACGCTCTTTGTATTAACTTTAACCTTACCCAGGTAATCATTTGCGTTTAGCTTAATATAATTAAATTCACGCTGTTGGTTGTTTAACTTTTGCACATTACTTAAGACAATAGGCGTAATAAAAGCAGAATCCAACAAATTATATTTAATTTGGCTTTGTGTTAACTCTGTCGCCTTCACAGCCTCATATTGAGTATTGCTATAACCATTCAACCTTAACATTTGCTTATATCTATCTAGAGAAAACTGGCCATCGACTTTAAAAACATTGTTAGATTGAATTAAAATTTGTAATTCTTCTGCAGTCGTTATATGGCCCAACTTGTTAGCAAGCTGACTCAATAAACGTCTGTTGATCATTGATTCAAGGGTTGATTGCTTTAGCGTATTATCAAATTCAGCTGTGTATTTCTCAGCTAATTCCTGCTGCAAACGTCTCTTTTTAGTATTAAACTCCGATCGAAAATCTTCCTGTAAGATTTCATCATCATTCACAATGGCAACAACATTAGAAGAGCCGTTAAAATCAACACCATAAAGTGCAGTAATAACAAAAGTAAGTGAAATTAAGCCGACAATAATATAAGTAATAACACCTTTAGAATTTTCCTTAATTGATTTTAACAACATAATATATTTATATGGAATCTTGCTTACGCACTAAAACCACTAGTTAATAAAAAATATGAATTATAAACGAAAATACTAACGTACTTAAAAGGCTTTATCTTATGAATGAAAATGGAATAAAAAAAAGGCAGCCAATAGGCTACCTTTTTTTTGTTTTTGCAATACTTGCAAATAAAATGGCGATCCGGAAGGGATTTGAACCCTCGACATCCTGCGTGACAGGCAGGCACTCTAACCAGCTGAGCTACCGGACCTAAAAAATTTTTTTTGGTGGGCGCTACAAGACTTGAACTTGTGACCCTCGCCTTGTAAGGGCGATGCTCTACCAACTGAGCTAAGCGCCCAAAAAAAATGCCTAGTACTTAACTAAGCACCGGGCATATTATACTCAAGTAAATTATTTATTTACTGATTCTTTCAATAATTTACCTGCTTTAAATGCTGGAACTTTAGATGCTGCAATTTGGATTGCCGCACCTGTTTGTGGATTACGACCAGTACGTGCTGCACGGTCTCTTACTAGAAAGCTACCAAAGCCTGTAATTGCAACGTTATCACCGCCTGCTAATGCACCAGTAATTGCTCCTGTTGTTGCGTCTAATGCACGCGCTGCATCTGCTTTTGTTAATCCTGAATTTTCTGCAATTGCTGCTACTAAATCTGATTTGTTCATTGATCTATTCTCCTGTGTTATAAATGTCGTTTTATCTCTGATAAAAACTTGGCAAGTTTTTTTTAAACTTTAAATGGATTATCCATCAAAAACCCTTGCTGTCAATAGCGTTTGTAATAAATTTAGATAATCTTGTTTATTAGAATTGTCTTATATTTTTAATTTTTCAATTAATGGTAATATTTCACTTTGCCATATACTTGCTGTAATCTCACCAATATGCTTAAAACGGATAACACCTTTTTGATCAACAATAAATGTTTCTGGTGTTGCATACACACCTAATTCCAAACCCAACTTACCCTGCTTATCAAAAATAACAAACTTAAATGGATTTCCTAATATATTTAAAAAACGCTCTCCTTCTTTCTTAGTGTCTTTGTAATTAATGCCGACCATATGCAGATCACTTGTTGCTGCAATGTCATTTAACATTTTATGCTCTGCACGACAAGTAACACACCAGGAAGCCCAGACGTTCACTAGTGATATTTTATCTTTTAATTTTTCGTGAGTTGAATATTGCTCTCCCGTATGAAAATCTACCACTTCAAGATTAGGAAAGGTCTTACCTATTAAAGGTGAAGGCAGTTTTTTAGTATCCCTTCCTAGACCATCTATAAGAAAATAGGCTAATACAACAAATAAGAATAATGGTAAAAATTTACCCATAATTATTTGTTAGATTCTTCTGTCTTTTTCAAGGCATCAGCTACCTCAGGTGGCATGTAATTTTCATCATGCTTAGCAAGCACTTCTGTCGCCACAAATGTATTGTTTACTAATGAGCCTGTAGTGATAATGCCTTGCCCCTCTCTAAACAAGTCTGGCAAGATACCAGTATATTCAATGTTAAATTTATTTTTATTATCCGTCACATCAAAGTTGACAGTCATATCTTTGCGTTTCACACTACCTTTACCAACCAAGCCACCTAAACGAAAACTTTTACCAATAGGCGCTTTACCCTCTACTACTTCGGTAGGTGAGTAAAAATAGTTAGTATTACTACCCAGCGCCTGAAGTAATAAAGTAATGGCCAGCACAGCGCCGACTACTAACAAAGCAACAAATACCATTCTATTTTGTCTTTTAGTCATTTATTTACCTCTTGAATATTTAATGCGTAGTTGGGTAATTGCGTTTTCATGAAGAGATTTTGTTCTAAAAAATAGAACAGAAATCACCGCAAAAGTTAAAAAATATGAAAACCATATATAGTAAGTATATTTATCATACGATACTAAATCAAGCAGCTCTATCACCTTTGACCCCCAGTAATAATTTCCTTAACCCATCGTGAATTTTGCTCTCTTATCAATACTTCGTCTCTGGCTCGCATTAACACTAAAGCGCCGTATAAAAATTTAAAAGCAAAGCTCATTAACATTAGCGCTATAAACATATCGAGTTGCATTGATACTTTGGTTACGCTCACACTTGAGCCTTGATGTAAGCTATTCCACCACTCTACAGAATAATAGATAATAGGAATATTAACCAAACCTACAATTGCTAATACTGAAGAGGCTTTAGCTGCAGTTTTAGGATTGTCAAAAGCATTATTAAGAGACATATAAGCTAAATATAAAAATAATAAAATTAGCTCAGACGTTAGGCGAGCGTCCCATACCCACCAAGTGCCCCACATCGGCTTACCCCACACTGCGCCAGTGACAAGCGCTAAAAAAGTAAAAGCAGCGCCAATTGGCGCTGAAACAGATGCCACCACATTAGCAAGTTTAATTTGCCAAATAAGGCCAATGGCGCCAGCAATTGCCATCACGACATAAATAAGCAAACTCATCCATGCAGCGGGTACATGCACATACATAATACGAACACTATCACCTTGTTGATAATCAGCTGGTGATACAACCAACCCCCAATATAGGCCTACTAAAGTTAAAGCGATGAATGGGTATAAAAACCAAGGAATAAGTTTTTCGCTAATTCTGTAAAAATTTTGCGGTGAAGCAAATGCCTGAATCCATTTCCACATATTAATATTAATTATTTAAAAGTTGAGAATTATTTTAATGATTTCTGCGCAACATTATTACGTAAATAAGTTGGCAATGGTAATTCGTTATCATGTGTATCTTTTTGATCTAAATATAAATCAATCAAATTTTCAGCTTTTGGATAAAAATCTGACACATGATTTGCAATCTTTGTTTGTTGAGAGAGCTCAGATTTGTAAGCGCTCCAACCTGTACCTACACCGATAAATTCTTGATCTAATACATCAACTTCACTTGGATTTTTAAGGCTTTCATTAGACAGTTTATGGTTTTGATATACGCCCCAATATACCTCCCCCATACGAGCATCAAGCGCCACAGCAACTTTATTGGATTTGTATTTTTGAGCTGCACCAAAACCTACAAGCTCTAAAGTGGAAAAACCCATCGTAGGAATCTCATAGGCTAAAGACATGCCTTGCACTACCCCAACACACATGCGTACACCGGTAAATGCACCAGGACCTTTTGTGTAAGCAATAGCATCTAAATCAGCTACAACAATACCGGCTTCAGCGAACACTTCATCACACAAAGGCAAAATAAGCCCTGAACTTTTTGCCACATCTTTAACGAAACGGCTAACTTTCACCCCATTAGTGTAAAGGCTCACTGAGCAAACCTCAGTACAAGTATCGATCGCTAATAAATTCATCATTTGATTATTTTACAATTTTCTCAAACTTATTATAGATAGTTAAAACCA
>CAJVCK010000019.1 GCA_910595805.1 uncultured Candidatus Thioglobus sp.
AGAAGAAAAAGTGATTTTTGTTAGTGGTGCTTTGCCGGGTGAGACCGTGATTGCTGATCGCAGTTTTTCACGTGCCAAGTTTGAAGAAGCTGATGTTAAAGAAGTATTAAAGCCAGCCGATAATCGAATTACTCCCAAGTGTGAAGTATTCGGTATTTGTGGTGGCTGTTCATTTCAGCATTTGTCTAGCGAAGATCAAATCGAAGCTAAAGGAAAATGGCTTAAAGATGCTTTTTCTGGCCAAGCTAAAGTTGAACCCAAGCATTGGCTAGAGCCATTGCAAGTTGAAAGTTGGGGTTATCGTCGTAAAGCACGACTTGGTGTGCGCTACGTCGCTAAAAAAGAAAAAGTATTGGTCGGTTTTAGAGAAAAGAAATCTGGCTTTATTACCAACATGAGTCGTTGCGAAGTGCTGCATCCATCCTTAGGTGACAATCTTGAAGTATTGGCCGATGCAATAGAAAAGCTCTCAATCAAATCACAAGTCCCTCAGTTAGAGGTTGCCGTGGCTGAGAACAACACGGTGTTAATTTTGCGACATTTGGAGCCACTAACGGCCAAAGATGAGCAAATATTATTGGATTGCGCCAATGAACTAGATATTACGTTTTACACTCAGAGTGGTGGTGCAGATACAGTCAAACCGTTAGACAAAGCTGTTGAACTGACCTACACACACCCTGATCACAATATTGAAATGGAGTTTTTACCGACTGATTTCACTCAGGTGAATTTCAAACTTAATCAAAAGATGATTAACTTAGCCTTGAGTATGCTTGATCTTAGTGATGAAGATGAGGTGATTGATTTGTTCTGTGGTTTGGGTAACTTTACCTTGCCAATCGCACGTTATGCTAAGCATGTAGTGGGCGTGGAAGGTGATCTGGGCTTAGTAGAGCGAGCCAAACACAATGCCAATAAAAACGAAATTACCAATGCTGACTTTTATATGGCTGATTTGTTCAAAGAGGTTGAGGGTGCGCCATGGTTCCGTGGCAAAACTTACAATAAAGCACTGATTGATCCTGCGCGCTCGGGTGCGATTGAGATTGTAGAATTACTACCGAAGCTGGGTGTTGAAAGATTGGTATATGTGTCGTGTAACCCGGCCACATTAGCACGTGATACTGCTAAATTAATCGAACTAGGTTACAAACTGGACACCGCCGGTGTGATGGACATGTTCCCGCAAACCGCTCATGTTGAATCGATTGCATTATTTACCAAATGATTACAATTAGTATCGCTGATCAAACACTGGAATATCAAGGAAAAACTTACTCTATTAGTAGTGCCAAAAATGGTGTCGGCGAAGTGGAAGGGTCGTTTTGCACGCCAACTGGCCGTTTCAAGATTGCTGAAAAAATTGGAGACGATCTTGAAGTCGGGTCGGTGCTCGTTGCCAGAGAGCCAACCGGTGAGATTTTTTCAAAACAGTTATTCGATCAAAACCCTGACAGAGATTGGATACTCACGCGCATTCTTTGGTTAGAAGGCCTTGAGGCCCACAACATTAACACCAAAGATCGTTACATTTATATTCACGGCTCTCCTGACGAAACACCGATGAGTGTGCCCGGATCAAAGGGTTGTATTCGTATGCATAACCAGGATGTTATTGAGTTGTTTGACAAGGTTCATACTGGTGAAGATGTCGTTATAATGAAGCCATGAGTCAATTAGTACAATACTTACCAAAAAAAGCTTATGAACGCCTTCAGGCTAACTCAGAAGCGGTTTTGATTGATGTGCGAACTGAAGCTGAAAACAAGTTTGTCGGCAGACCACTTGATTGTATTTTTGTGCCTTGGGTAGATGAACCTGATTGGGAGCCACATCCTGATGATTTTATTGCTGCAATCAAACGCTTTATTGGTGAGAGTGCGCCTAGTACAGAAATTATTCTCATTTGCCGCAGTGGCTTTCGTTCTGATGATGCAGGTAGATGTTTGATGGATAATGGGTTTACTAATGTCTCTCATGTGGTGAGTGGTTTTGAAGGTGATCTAGACGAGAGTGACCAGCGTGGCAATGTTAATGGCTGGCGTCATGATGGCATGCCTTGGAATCAATGCTAACGAGTTATTTAGATAGTATTAAGCTGTTCATTCACCCTCGAGTAATGGCTATGCTGTTCCTTGGCTTTTCAGCCGGCGTACCAATTCTACTTATATTTTCAACGTTGGGGCTTTGGCTCAATGAAGCGGGCGTTGCCAAATCAACCATTACTTATTTTTCTTGGGCAGCGTTAGGTTATTCATTTAAGTTTGTTTGGGCGCCACTGGTTGACCGGCTGCCGCTACCCGTCTTAACCAAAACATTGGGTCGTCGTCGTGCTTGGATGTTGGTTTCGCAATTTGCCATTATGGGTGCAATCTTATTAATGGCATCGGTTGATCCTAAAGCCAGTGTTGATAACCTAACAATTATGGCTTATGGTGCAGTACTATTAGGGTTTTCATCAGCCACACAAGATATTGTGATTGATGCCTATCGTATTGAATCAGCCGATAAAGACATGCAATCAATGCTCTCAGCTACTTATATTGCAGGCTACCGTATTGGTATGTTGGTGGCCGGTGCTGGTGGTCTGTTTATCGCCAGTTATTTAGGCTCAACCAAAGCACTGTATAGTTATGATGCTTGGTCGGGTACTTATATGGTGATGGCGGCGGTAATGTTAATTGGTGTAGTAACGACATTGATCATTAAAGAGCCGAACATCAAAAGACAAGAGGCTGAGTATAGTACAACCGATTATGCGCGATTTTTCTTATTATTCTTATCGATTGTTGCAGCTTTCATCTTAACATTTAACGCAACAGCTGGCTTAGTTAAAGAAGCTAAAGAAGCTTTAACTGAAGTATTTAGTAATAAACACCTTGCTGGTTTTCTGGTTGGTACGGCTCGTATGATGACCGCACTTGCAGGTGCTTATGTTGCTGCTAAAGTATTGATAGTATTGAATATTGTCAATCGATCTATGGTTGATAATACGTATGTTGATCCAGTTAAAGATTTCTTTAGTCGTTATGGCATGAGTGTTGCTGTATTACTATTGGCTGTCATCGGTTTGTATCGTGTGAGTGATATTGTGCTCGGTGTGGTGGCTAATATCTTTTATCAAGACATAGGTTTTACCAAGGTGGAAATTGCTACGATTTCCAAGACTTTTGGTTTGTTTATGACGCTTGCTGGTGGTTTTTTAGGCGGATTGATGGCAATAAGAATTGGCGTATTTAAAGTGTTGTTTTTAGGCGCCTTGTTATCTGCTTTAACCAACTTATTGTTTATTGTGTTGGCAAATGTCGGTCATGATATTACTTGGCTGTATATCACTATCACGATGGACAACTTATCAGCAGGTCTTGCAGGCGCTGCCTTTATTGCCTTTTTATCGAGCCTCACTAATATTAAATTTACCGCGGTACAGTACGCTGTATTCTCATCACTCATGACACTACTGCCTAAGATATTTGGTGGTTATTCAGGCACACTGGTTGAGCAATTTGGCTATAGTGAATTTTTTATAATTACGACTTTAATTGGCGTTCCAGTGCTATGGCTGGTGTATAAAGTCAAACCCTATATTGATTAAATTATGACTCTAGGCCCAATTATGATGGATGTGTCAGGCTTGATGCTGACACAAGCAGAAAAACAACAACTAACTAAGCCAAGTATTGGTGGTGTGATTTTATTCACGCGTAACTTTGAATCAATTGAGCAAGTTAGAGAGTTGATTAAATCTATTCGCCTAACGAATCAAAATTTACTCATTTCAGTTGACCATGAAGGTGGGCGAGTGCAACGCTTTAGAGAAGGATTCACCCAGTTGCCCGCTATGGCAAAATTGGGTGAAGTATACGATCAAAATCCTGAATTAGCTTTAGAGCAAGCTTTTTCTTGTGGCTGGATTTTGGCAGCAGAATTACTAGCCATTGGTGTAGATTTTTCTTTTGCGCCAGTACTAGATTTGGATTATGGCCACTCTTCAGTGATCGGTGATCGAGCATTTCACTCTAACCCTGATGCGGTCGTAAAGTTAGCTGGCGCTTTGATTCAGGGTATGCATGAAGCAGGCATGAAGTGTGTAGGTAAGCACTTCCCAGGGCATGGTCATGTAGCGCTTGATTCACATCTGGATTTACCGATTGATGAGCGACCAATGAATGAGATTAGGCAAGACATTCTTAGTTTTAAAGGCTTGATTAACAATGGACTAGATGCCGTTATGCCGGCACATGTAGTGTATTCTCAGGTGGATGATAAACCTGCAGGGTTCTCAAAAAAATGGATTAAAGAAATTTTGCAAGCCCAACTCGGTTTTGGCGGCACGGTGTTTAGTGATGATTTGTCTATGCAAGGTGCGCATTTTATTAAAGACATTGTTGAGCGTGTTCAGGTGTCACTCGATAGTGGTTGTGACATGGCTTTGATTTGCAATCATCCTGAGTTAGTAGAACAAGTGATTGACCTTGATTGGCCCAAGTGTGAGAAACTGCATTTAATGAAAGGGATTAAGTCTTCTAAACTTGATAAAATAGCACATAACAATCATCTATTAAATATTCAACCATTATTATGAGTAAAGACAATAATCAAGATTTCGAGATTCGTTTATTAAGCGCTGTTAGAAAAACCCTAATTTCTGTTGCAAAAGATACTATGACTAAGCCGGGCTTACGTCATCCATTAACAGAAGGCACACAAAAAATGATCACTGATTGTTTAGATATTGTGGTCTCAAGACAAACGGCCATTGAGAAAGCGGCAAGCACACATACTGATATGAAGCCTGTCTTTACTGATGAAGAAACGGTACAAAGCTTCTCAATTGACGATCTTAAAAAGACATTAAATTAAACATACTCTAGATTGGCGTATGAGCTAATCAACCACTTAGTACCAGCAGACTTGAATTTAATTTGAATGCGGGCTGAGTCTCCTTCACCTTCAAAGTTAAGCACTGTACCAAAACCAAATTTGGCGTGTTTAACTGTTACACCAATCGACAACTGACCTTGTCCTTCAGGAGCTATGTCTTGGTTATAGATATCATCTTCTTGATAGTTCTGTAAGGTTGCGCCAAATTTTTGTTTCACTGAGTTTGTATACTCTGTTGGTATTTCATCTAAAAATCTAGAAGGGTAAGCATACAAAGACTGCCCATGTAAAAAACGTTTGGTTGCAAATGACAGACTTAGCTTTTTCATAGCACGGGTCATACCTACGTAGCACAATCTTCTTTCCTCATCCATTAAGTGCGGCTCGTCTTTGCTTTGCCTAGATGGGAATAGGTCTTCCTCCATACCCGTTAAAAATACATAAGGAAACTCTAAACCTTTGGCAGAATGGATAGTCATGAGTTGTACATTTTGATTCTCAGGTGTATTGGTATCGCCACTTGAGTCTAACGATGCCAATGAGATAAATCCAACCACCTCGTTCATTTCACTGTCTTCTTCGTGAACGTATTGTTTGGCTGCGGCAATGAGCTCTTCGAGGTTTTCTTTTTTACTGCCAGCCTTGTCAGTTTTGTCGTTTGCATAATGATTAATCAGACCAGAGGCCTTAATTAAATAGGCAACTTTTTCGCTTAAATCTAAATGTTTGGCGTCATCACGCATTTGCTCAATAAGCTGAGTAAAACCACTAAGTGCATTGCTTGCACGAGTTGGTAGTGAGGGTGATATTGCAACGGCCGCTTGATACAGGTCGGTATGATTATCACGCGAAAACTCTCTTACTTTTTCAATAGTAGCATTGCCAATACCACGCGTGGGAAAGTTAACCACACGCTCAAAGGCAACATTGTCAGCCGGGCTTTCCAATAGGCGTAAATAACATAAAGCATCTTTGATTTCAGCGCGTTCAAAAAATCGAAGACCGCCATAAATCAGATAAGGAATATTGTATTTAATTAATTGTTCTTCAAATCCTCTCGATTGTGCATTTGAGCGATAGAGAATGGCACATTCGTTAGGAAGTGCACCATCATCAAGGTGTTTTTGAATAGTGCTAACGACATAATCTGCCTCATCGGTTTCGGTGCGTGCTTCGTACACATCAATCAAATCTCCATTACCTGAATCTGTCCATAACGATTTACCCAAGCGATTTGAGTTATTGGCAATCAACGCATTTGATGCACTTAAGATGTTACCGGTAGAGCGATAATTTTGTTCAAGGCGAATGGTTTGAATAGGTTTAAAATCAGATTCTAATTTTTGAATATTTTCAATCTTTGCACCACGCCATCCATAAATTGATTGATCATCATCACCCACGCAAAATATTTGGTTTTTAGCCGACGAGAGTAATTTAATCCATTTGTATTGGATGGTGTTAGTGTCTTGAAACTCATCAACCAAAATGCGTTCAAAACGATTTCGATAGTGCGTAAGCAATTCAGTATTATTTTTGAGTAGTTTATAGCTACGCACTAAAAGCTCAGCAAAATCAATCAGCTCGTTAGCTTTACAGTGCGCCTCATACAGCTCAAATATTTTAACACTCTGTTTGATAAAGTAGTTGTACCCAGCATCAATATCACTTGGTTGAGTGCCTTCATCCTTTTGTTGATTAATAAACCATTGGATTTTACGAACTGGAAACTTTGATTCATCAACTTGGTTTTCTTTCATTAAACGCTTAATAATACGAAACTGATCTTGCTGGTCAAGGATTTGAAATTGAGCACTTAAATTTGCCTCAATAGGGTGAGCACGTAATAATCGATGTGCTAATCCATGAAAAGTACCAACCCACATACTTCTGATTGGTCGCCTTAACAATACTTCAAGGCGCTCACGCATTTCTTTGGCTGCTTTATTGGTAAAGGTGACCGCTAAGATGGCGTCAATATGGGTATTTTGTTGCGTGACTAAATAAGCAATACGATGGGTCAAAACACGAGTCTTTCCGCTACCTGCGCCCGCGAGTATTAAGGCATTTTGCGTATCATCTAAAGTAACTGATTGGCTTTGTTTGTCGTTAAGTCCATTGATTATTTCAGATAAATTCATGATTTTTTCTTGCTTGATGGCATTAAATGGTTATAATATTATCTTTCTCTGATATCAAGTAACGAAGCCTGATTAAAGAGTAAGAGATTATAAACAATATTAAAAGTTAAATTTAAGGAGTATCAGTAATGACTTACTATGAAGGTGTTAAAAAAATGGAAGAAATGGGCGTAAACGACAACTATATTCAAGGTTGGGTAGCCGGTTTTTTAAACAATCCTGAGCTTGAAGAGCAAAGAATTACTGATGAGTGGGAATCAGGTTATGAAGATGGCAAAGAGCAAACAGATGCAAACTTCGCTAACTTTTGCTAGAGCTTAAGTAATAAGAGTTTAATAAAAGCCCCGTTTACGGGGCTTTTTAATGCGCTAATCATAATGCAAGACAACTGGCAGCACAATACAAGAAACACGCTTAAAGGCGCAAGCAGTTGTAATGATTTTTTCCAGAGCAATCAGTTCCAAGATCAACATTTTCCGATCAAAATCCCTCTAGAATTTGCAAATCTAATTGATAAAAACAACCCAAATGATCCTTTATTAAAACAAGTGATTAACGCCCAAGCAGGGCTTGAGAATTCTGAATTTAGTTTGTCTCCATTAGCTGATGAAAGCAATGCACCTGTTGCAGGTTTAATTCATAAATATCCTAATCGAGTTTTGTTAATCACTTCCAGAGTTTGTGCTATTCATTGTCAGTACTGCTTCCGACAAAATTTTGATTATGCGGAACATGATGCAGTGAGCAACTGGCTGGCAATCGAAGATTATATTCGTTCACATCAATCTATAAATGAAGTGATTTTAAGTGGTGGCGACCCTTTAAGTTTAAGTGATGAGAAACTAGAAAAATTAATAAAAAATATTGAAAATATTCAACACATAAAATTGTTGCGTATCCACTCTAGATCGGTTGTGGTGACACCAAGCAGGATCACAAATAAATTGATCAAACTACTGAATAAAACCTCGTTAAAAGTGGTGTTGGTGACGCATATTAACCATGAAAACGAAATGTCAGAAGCATTTGTTAAAAATATTGAAAAATTCGTAAATGTGACGCTACTTAATCAGTCGGTGTTGTTAGCAGGGGTTAATGATGATCAAAACACGCTAAAACAATTAAGTTTAAAACTATTTGATGCCGGTATCTTGCCATATTATCTACATATGCTAGATAAGGTTAAGGGTGCAGAGCATTTTTTAGTCAGTGATGAGCATGCTGTCAAACTACACGATGATTTAAAGAAAAATCTCAGTGGTTATTTGGTGCCTAAATTAGTGCGTGATGAAAATTTATCTTCTAAAACTTGGGTTTAAAGAATGGCTTTTTCTAAATCAGTAATAGTCATCTCACCCATACGAAAATCTATTAGTTTTCCTTCCGGGCTGTAAATGTAGGTGGTTGGCATACCAAGCACTTCACCAAATTTCTTAAACTCTTTAGCATTGGCGCCATCAAATAAAATGATAGGATAATTCACCATAAAAGTATCGGTAAATTCAACAATTTTGGTTTTGTTTGCCTGCTCATAATCCAAGCCTAATATCTGAACCTTGTCAGAGTGTTCTTCGTAGAATTCAACAAAGGCAGGGATTTCTTTTAAACAGGGCGGGCACCAAGTTGCCCAAAAATTAACCACCAAGTATTTACCCTTGATAGATTCGTTGTTGTGCACATTGCCCTCAAGGTCGGTCACTGAGAAGGCCGGTATTTTAACCGACTCTTCCTCTTGCCATATTTTTGAAGCTTTGTTAACGATTTCATCAATAGAGAATGCCTGTGTCGTCGTTAATGGTAAAAAAAGTGAGAGTATAATTAGAATTTTTTTCATAACCAATATTTAATAATGAGTGTAAAAATTTATCATAACCCTAGATGTACAAAATCCAGGTTAACCTTAGCTATTTTAGAAGAAAAGAAGTTAGATTTTGAAGTAATTAAATACCTTGAAGATACGCCAAGCGCAGAAGAGTTAAAAAGTTTTTTGACTGAGCTAAAGATGGATCCACGTTCTTTAATGCGTACCTTTGAGGCACCCTACAAAGAAAACAATCTCGGTGATGAGTCCCTTAGTGAAGATCAGCTCATTCAGGCAATGGTTGACAACCCAATACTCATTGAGCGCCCGATTGTCAAAACCGACAAAGGTATTGCGATTGGACGACCACCTGAAAATATCTTAGCGATTCTCTAAGATATTATTCATCAACTAGTAGCGTCGATAAGTAACCTTCGCGCGCTTCGATATTAGAATAATAAACGTCGTCTATCCCTTCAGACACTGAATCTTTAACCTCGTCCACCGCCAAAATTGATGCGCTCCAAGTGTTGAGGTTGCTAAATTCAGCCAATGATAAAGCGTTATCAGTAAATTCATTAATCCATGACAGGCGCATAAAAATAGGTGCAAAAGCAGCGTCAATCATAGAAAAATCCGCACCATTGAAAAAGGCTTCTGTGCCCTTTATTGCGTCGACTTTAGCAAGTTTTGCAAACAAAGATTCTTTTGCTTTAATATAGCTCTCTTCATTTCCTGTTAATAAATTAAACATATCGTCAAACATGCTTGATGAAAACTCTATCCAGGCACGGTTTTTAGCTTTTTGTATTGCGTCACTTGGGTGTAGGTCAGTGTCACTAATATCATTAGCAAACTCACTAATGACACTTGATTCAAAAATCACCTCATCGTTGGCTTTTAACAGTGGCACTTGACCTGTTGGTGAAATCTCCTTAAACCAGTCTGGCGGATCCATCGGGTTGATAAAAGTAATGTCATAATCAATCTTTTGTTTTTTTAAGATAATGATAGCGCGTTGTACAAACGGGCAAAGTTTAAAACTTACAAGTTCTAGTTTCATGGTTACTCCCTATGATATGGATGGTTAGTTAATAATGAATGTGCACGGTAAATTTGCTCTACAGCGAGTAAGCGCGCCATTGAGTGTGGCAGAGTCAAATTTGACAAGCCCCACAGCAGGTTGGCGTGTTGTTTACAGGTATCGGATAGTCCATCTGCACCACCAATAAGCAGAGCGACACTGTCACCATTTTGCTGCCAGTTGCTCATGATATTGGCAATATCTTTGGTGGTGTGTTGTTTGCCTTTCTCATCGAAGGCGATCACTAAGTTTGACCCTTGCGTTGCCTTTGTTAGAAGTTCACCTTCTAAAGATTTAATTTGCTCGATATTTTTACCTTTGCGTTTTTGTGCATCCAGTATGATCAATTCAAAATTAAGCGAGCCAGGTAATTGCTTCTGATAGTGGTTAATGCCAGTTTGTATCCAATCTGGCATTTTTTTTCCAATTGCAATCAGCTTGATTTGCATGCCTGTTAGTCGTTAGAATTCTCAGCGCCAGACCAAAGTTTTTCGAGTTTGTAGAACTCTCGGGTTTTTTCTGTCATTACGTGCACAACCACTTCTGCCAAATCAATCAACATCCAATGGCCAGTTTCGGCACCTTCAAGGCCGACTACTTTCATGCCTAAGCGTTTTGCTTCAATTTTAATATTGTTAGCAATACCACGTACGTGCTGAGTTGATCTGCCTGTAGCGATAACAATGGCTTCAATATCGGCACTTTGCTTTAAAACTTTTAAAGTGACTATGTCTTCGCCTTTTAATTCTTCAATCGTATCAGTAACGACTTTAAGTTGATCTTCTAATTTCATAAGTGATTTAAGTAATGAATAATGGATTCTGGCAATAGGCCAGATAAACTTTTTTGTGCGTCTATTTTACAGTGAATATCGCTAGAAGAAATATCAAGCAACTCAGTATTGGAAAAATATACTAAACCTGCCGATTTATTATTCAACTCAGCACCCATCTGGATTGGTGTAAATGCATAAGAGGTATCTGGCAGTTCGTAACCTGGCCTTGGTATTACTACAAGGTGTGTGTATTGATGAAAATCTTGATAATCTTTCCAGCTGTGTAAATTAACAAAGCTATCCATGCCAATAATCAAACAAATAGGTATGTCAGGGTATTCGTGCTTAATATCAATCAAAGAGTCAATCGTGTAAGAAGCAGAATCTC
>CAJVCK010000020.1 GCA_910595805.1 uncultured Candidatus Thioglobus sp.
AAAAGGGTTCGACACCCATTCTAATCAAGAGAATGAACATAAAAACAAATTAACGGAATTAAACGATGCCTTGGCTATATTTACACAAGAATTAAAGTCTAATAATCTTTGGGATGATACTCTAATAATGACTTACTCTGAATTTGGCAGACGAATCAAGGAAAATGGCAGTAAGGGTACCGATCATGGCGAAGCGTCTTGTATGTTTTGTATGGGTGGGAAAGTTAAGAGTGGTATTTATGGGGGTACACCAGATTTGAAAAATCATCATGATGACAATCTAGTCAGCATGATTGATTTCCGTGAAGTGTATTCAGAGATTGAAAAGAAATGGCTTAAATCTGATAACAAAGTTGTACAAGAAAAGCCATTAAACTTCTTAAGGAGTTAAAAAAGGCGCTCAATGAGCGCCTTTTTGCTTTTAAGAGATTAGCGCTTAGTAGCCACCCTTACGTTTTGTTTCAGGAAGGCCTGCAATCTTACCAGCTTGCTTAGCAGGGCCTTTAGGGAATAGAGTGTATAACTCTTTAGTGGTTAATTTACCATCCCAGTCGCCTTTTAAGCCTTTAACCATGTTGCGTTCATTTGGCTGGTTAGCGTTATTATTAATATATTCATCACGCAAGAAGTTAATTAACTTAAAACTTTCATCTGTTAGGTTTACACCTTCTTCCTCTGCAAGCTCTGCAGCAATATCTTCATTCCATGCGTTAAGATCAACTAAGTAACCGTGGTCGTCTCTTTCTAAATCAGCTAGTGCCATTTAACTTTCTCCAATGTGAAAAATTATAAAAAGAAAACATTATATAATAACCATTTTTATAATTCACCACTTTTTTGTTATGACTATTGAAAATGCATCACCTTTCTTTGCATGGGACGTTTCTTCTTACTTAGCATTATTTTTAGTTGTCGCTTTTGTTATTGTTTATCTTGACACTCTATTTAGTAAATCCTCAAGTGCACAAGCCGACACTTCTAGAAAGAAATCTTTTATTGGAAAGTGGTTTTATTTTGCTTGTTTCTTAAGGTTCAATAAGTCTGAAAAATACCGTCATCGCCCTAAGTTAGTGCAGTGGTCTGCAGAATTCTATCCTGTTTTATTATTAGTATTCTTACTTAGAGGTTTTGTGGTTGAGCCATTTAGGATTCCATCAAACTCAATGATGCCAACACTATTAACGGGTGATTTTATTTTGGTAAGTAAGTTTGATTACGGTGTTAGTTTGCCAGTTCTTAACAAAAAAATTGTAGAATTTAAAAAGCCAGAACGAGGTGATGTTGTTGTTTTTAGGTATCCTAATTATGAAAATAATTCTGATTATCAAGGCGCTGATTTTATTAAGCGTGTGGTAGCCTTGCCAGGCGATATCATTGATTACTCTTCAGATCATCTTCGCATCAATGGGGAGGAGGTTGCTTATAAAGATTTGGGTACATACCAGGGTGTCGAATCAGGTATTCAAATGACAGGTTTTAAGCATAAGCGTGAATTATTAGACGACAACTCTTATGATATTTTGTTAGATCCAAATGGGCACTCTAGAGGTGTGAAGGCAAGGGTTCCGGCAGGGCATTATTTCGTCATGGGTGATAATCGTAACCGTAGTAGTGACTCACGTTTCTGGGGTTTTGTCCCAGAAGAATATATCATCGGTAAAGCATTCGGAATTTGGATGCATTATGATGATTCTTTAAAATTAGATCGAGTTGGTGGATTCGATTAACAGAAGCTAGTAATTATTTAATATGCTTGAGAATGTTTTCCAATTCATTGGCCGATGAATAGTGAATAACAATTTTACCCTTGTCATTTTTTTGTTTAATTTCGGTTTTAGAGTCTAATTTTTTACTTAAAGAATCCATTAGCGCCTCAATATGAGGCTCAATCATGGTGGACTTTTTTGGTTTTGGGTTAAGTACACGTTTAACCAGCTCTTCCGTTTGTCGAACCGATAAAGAACGTTGAATAACTTGATTGGCCACATCGAATTGCTGATCATCCTTAAGCGATAATAACGCACGCGCATGACCCATTTCTATATCGCCATTACCTAGCAGTTGCTTTACTGAATCATTGAGTTGTAATAAACGTATCAGGTTGCTTACAGCAGAACGAGAACGACCCACAACGTGTGAGATTTCCTCGTGTGTCATTTTAAAATCTTCAATCAATTTCTGCAGTGCTTTAGCCTCTTCAAGAGGTGTTAATGACTCGCGTTGAATATTCTCAATGAGACCAATCGCTAGGGCGACTTGATCATCAATCTCACGAATAATTACCGGAACTTCGTCTAAGCCAGCAATTTTAGCTGCACGCCAGCGCCTCTCACCTGCAATGATTTCGTATTTATCGTAAGTAACTTTACGAACAACTAGTGGCTGGATAACGCCTTGAGAGGTGATCGAATTAGCGAGCTCGTTAAGCGTGTCAGGGTCGATGTCATCTCTCGGCTGAAATTTACCACGCTGTAATGCGTTAACACTTAACACTTTAAGATTGTGCTCGGAGTTAGACTTATCTTCTGCTGAAGAAACCTGTCCTAACAATATATCTAACCCACGACCTAATTTTGAAATTTTTGCCATTCTAATTTATTGATGTTTTTCTAATTACTTCACTTGCGAGTGAAACATATGAAATTGCCCCTTTGGAGGATCTAGCGTAATTAATTGCTGCTTGACCAAAACTTGGCGCTTCTGCCAATTTTACATTTCTAGGGATGATTGTTTTAAATACTTTGTGTGAAAAATATTGCAATAACTGTATTGAAACTTCGTTAGACAAATTATTACGTGTGTCAAACATAGTGCGAATAATACCGGTAATGTCTAAATCAGGATTGGTTGTGGCTTGAATCTTTTCAATAGTTTGAATTAAAGCGCTTAATCCTTCCAAGGCATAGTACTCACATTGCATTGGGATAATAATACCGTTAGAGGCGGTAAAAGCATTAATGGTAAGCATATTGAGCGAGGGCGGACAATCAATCACAACGTAGTCGTACTGCTCTTCAACTTTAGAAAGGGCATCTTTTAATTTGTATTCAGAATTATCACGTTTAAGTAGAGCAATTTCTGCTGCGATTAAATCAGTATTAGAAGGCAATACATCGATTTCAACGCCAGGCGCATGCACTATTGCCTCATCAACACTACATTCATCTAATAGTAATTCACAAACTGAGTTTTCTAAGCTGTATTTATCAACACCACAACCCATTGTGGCATTACCTTGTGGATCAATATCAATCAGTAGTACTCGTTTGTTGATCGCTTTTAGGGCGGCGCCTAAGTTAACTGCAGTAGTGGTTTTGCCCACACCGCCTTTTTGATTTGCAACCGAAATAACAACAGCCATCTTGCTTACTTGTTTAGCACAGTTAAAGCTTTTAAAAGGTTGGTTGCCTCGTGCACAAAGTAATCTTTTTTAAGTTTTTCAATAGCTTTTTTATCTTCTTCAACTTTTTTGTTTTCTTGTGCTGTTATGATTTCTTTAGAAGACATTTGAGAAGGGTCTTCAACTTCTAAATGGCCATTCAAATCACTTTCTTTGGTGTCACCAAGTGCACTCTTTTCTTTTTCGTTTTCAAGGCTAATGTTTTTCAAAGCAATATCTGGCTCAATGCCTTTGGCCTGGATAGCGCGACCTTCTGGTGTATAGTAGCGCGCAGTTGTTACCTTTAGACCATAGCCTTTTTCTAAATCAATAATTGTTTGAACAGAGCCTTTTCCAAATGACGTACTCCCCATAACGATTGCTCGTTTATGATCTTGCAGTGCACCAGCGACAATCTCAGAAGCTGAAGCTGAGCCTTCATTAATCAATACTACAATAGGAGAGCCAAGCATTATATCCCCAGGCTTGGTTTTAAATTTTAAGTTTGAACTTGGGATTCGACCCTCAGTGTAGACTACCAGTCCTTTTTTATCAATAAATAGATTAGCTATATCGACTGCACTGTCTAGAACACCACCTGGATTATTTCTTAGGTCTAATACAAGTGACTCAAGATAACGATCATTTTCTTTGACCAGTTTATTCAATGTGTCTTTTAATAGTTTTGCTGTTGGGTTTTGAAAACTAGAAACTCGAATATAACCAATATCTTTTTCTAGTAAATAGCCTTTAACCGAAATAATGGTAATAATTTCACGTGTAATATTAACAACAAAAGGTTTTTTGTTTTTACGGACAATAGTTACTTGGATGTCGCTACCTGGCTCACCACGCATAAGCTTAACACCATCTTCAAGAGACATGTCACGTACAGGTTTGTCGCCAATTTTTACAATAAGGTCACCAGCTTGAATGCCTGCTTTGTAAGCAGGTGTGTCGTCAATAGGGGAGATAACTTGAATAACATCGTCTTTCATACCTATTACAATACCTAGTCCTCCAAATTTTCCTGTTGCACTTTCTAACAAGTCTTTTTGTTCTTTAGGTTCTAAATAATTTGAGTGAGGATCAAGGCCAGTCACCATGCCTTTGATTGCATGATTGAACAATTCCTTATTTGTAGTTTCGTCGACATAGAGCTGTTTAATATGGCTAAAAACTTTTGTAAAAGATTCTAGATCTTTGAAGAAGGTTTCTACTTTTTCTTTCTCGGCATCAGTTTGTGCGTAGACAGGTGAAACAACAGAAAAGGTATAAAGGAATACTAAGAAAAATAGATTTTTGAAAAAGATGAAGAAAGTCATAATATAATTGTTTTCTTATAAGAAGTTTAAATATAATACCGTGTAACATGAGTCGTGTTTAGTTTGAATTTTACTTAGTTTTGTTTTTAAATAATGGAGAAAAAAATGAGAAAAATTGATGGTATTTTATTAACATTAACCTTGCTATTTTCACAAGCTTCATTTTCTAACGAGGTAACAACAACTGTAGATACGCCTAAAGCGGTAGAAGCGACAAAGCAAGGCCCAGTTGAAGTAATACAATCAACTATTATCAAACTTAACAAACTAACTTCGGCGGCAATTTATTCTCCGAAGTTAGCAAGTATTTTGGTTGAACATGAAGTCGCGCCACTATTTGATTTTGAACATATTGCAGATGAGGTTTTGCTGGTTGTTACAGCTGATTTAGGTGAAAAAGAATTTGCGTACTTTTCTAATAAATTAAAGCAAAATATTGTAACAACTCTAATGTCAAGATTGGCACAATCACAATCAGGTTCGTTACGCTTTATCTCAGCAAGACCGGTAATGGGCGGTGCAATTGCAGTAAAACTACAGGTAAATGGTTATTCTAGATATGGCCTTAATATCGAGCTTATGTTCCATCAAAGTAAAGAGAATAAATGGCAGATCTTTGATATTGTTCTTAACAGAGATAGCTTAATTAATTATTACCAAAGAATGGTATCAATTAAAGCAAGAAGATATGGCGTTTACGGAATGCTAGGAAGAATTTAATCAAAATTAGGAAAATTAAAAGAGTTTAATTATGGCTGAAATGACTTTATTAGAAAAAGACGAAGATATTGAGAAAGCGACCAAAGCATTAAAAGCGATGGCACATCCTCTGCGTTTAAAAATTTTATGCGCACTTAAGGATTCAGAATTACCAGTATTAGAAATTGTTAACCAAGTGGGCTCTTCGCAGTCTAATATTTCTCAGCATATTGATATCCTTAGAACTAAAGATATTGTTGAGTCTCGGCGTGATGGTAACAAAATTTTATGTAAAGTTAAAGATGCAAAAATTTTGAAGCTAGTCGCCAATATGCAAGCAGTATTTTGCTCTGAAGACGACTAATTTAAAAGACACTTTAACTACTTCGCATAAATATGCGCTCGTAGCTCAGCTGGATAGAGTGTCGGCCTCCGAAGCCGAATGTCGGGTGTTCAAATCACCTCGAGCGCACCACTTCCTATAAGGTTTTCATAGCCTTTCATTAATCTCAAGTTTTGTATTTCGTGCATTTTCTGTGCACTAGTAGAAGACTTGAGATTTTTTTTCCGATTTGTAATAGTTAAAATTCAACTACTCTGGCTGATCACCAATAGACTTATCTTATCAGTGTCTTAAAATAGATATTGAGATAGGATGGCACGATCTAATTCACCTACATACCGATCAATAAGATTACCATCTTTATTAAATATGTAGGTTGTTGGAATAATATCAACTGGGGGGAAGCTATTGAATTGCTGGTAGTTTCTATTGTCTAGAGGAATAACAGATGTGGATATTTGATTGCTCTTAACAAAATCTACAAGATCTTCGTGTTCAATATTTTCATAATTCATACCTATGACATTTATGCTACTTTTGTTTTCGCTGTAGAAATCAGATAGTACTTTTATAGACTCTGCCCCTGCAGGGCTCCAGGTTGTCCAAAAACTAATAATAGTTGGTTTAGAGTTTAATGTTATCAGTGTAATGGTGTCTTTATTTATGTCTTCTACTGAGAATGAATGAAGAGAAAATTGACCCATTTCCTTTTGATTTTGTTGTTGTGCCATTGCCCTTAGACCTTCAATGGAAATTGCACTGGCAATGTTTGATAAAAATAATAACGTAAAAATAGCAAGTGAGATTTTTTTCATATTTAAAAAAAAGATAGGGTATTAATGCTTTATTATAATCTCCAAATCTACTCTGATGTGAACACGATACAATCTATCTATCTCTTTTAATATTCTTAAAATTTGACCTAAAAATCAATGCAGAGTATAGTGATAAATATCAATTATCTTTGGGGGAGGAGTATGAAAAAAATGAATATACTATTATCTTGTGCGTTAACTTTGCTGTTTATTACAAGTAATAATGCTTCTTATGCTGCCCCACACTATACGGATTTTAGTGGCAATAGACTTCAAGGTAATAAACCTAATATGAATAATGGCGTAAGGTTTAACCCAAATCGAAATCGCTTGGGTGATGATATTAGTGGTTATGGCTATAGAAATATATTTAATAACAGAATATTACCTAATAAGAGTGGTGTCGGAAGATTTGACCCGATCTCTAAATATTCTATTTCTGATGAGCCAGCATTCATCCCAAAACCTGCGTTTAGAATAAATCAATCTAACGATGATGCTAGTGGGTTAGGATATAGGGGCGCATTTAGGAAAGGGAATAAGCTGCATGATTCAGTTCATTGCATAAATAATTCTTTTAAACAAATAGATGGCAAGAACTTTGCTTGTAAAAACAATAAATGGTTAGGGCCATTAGGCGGTGATGGTGTATTTATTCAAGGCGTTAACGAAAGAAGTGGCGTTATTATTGGAGATAATCATTTTATCGGTAAAAATATCAAAGCAGAAAATACTTTTGGAGGTCAAGAAGGAGAGGCGTTTAACCCAACTTCAAAATATTCAATTTCTGATGAGCCGGCATTTATCCCAAAACCAGATATCAATAAAGATAGTGCTTTAGGGCCAGATGTTGTAACTACGCTTGAACATGGTCCAGGGGTTATAAATCAACCAGAAGGCGTGCCATTAAGATTTATAAATGGAGAATGGGTAGAGCCTTTAGCAAATGTAGATCTTCAAAATACTACTGAAGGTAGTGGAAAACTTCCAAATTATTGATTAATACATACAGTCTATATTGTCAATCTTGATATATAATTCAGATTTCCCTATGCTAACTTGACTTCATAAACATAGCGGAATGAGATTTTAAATCTAAGGTTTGTATTGCCTTATTTGAATATAATATCAAATACATTATTCTTATCTTAATATGACTTACCCCTCTATTAATCCAGTTTTATTTGATTTTGGCTTTGTACAAATTTATTGGTACGGGCTGATGTATCTTTTGGCATTTTTGTCAGCCTATCTTTTGGCAAATCACCGCGCCAAACAACTTAAAAATTGGAACACTCAACAAATTGAAGATCTGATCTTTTATGGTGCAGTTGGTGTGGTTGTGGGTGGACGCTTAGGCTATATGTTGTTTTATAATCTGTCTAATTTCTTATCAGACCCATTATCACTATTTGCTATTCAGGGTGGCGGAATGTCATTTCATGGTGGTTTCTTAGGGGTTATGTTGGCTATGGTTGCGTTTAATCGCAAACACAAAAAAGAACTGTTTGATACCTTTGATTTTGTTGTACCACTTGTGCCTTTAGGTTTATTTTTTGGTCGAATGGGTAATTTTATTAATGGTGAGCTTTGGGGTAAGGTGACTACCAGCCCTATGGGTATGTATATTCAAGAGCAAGGTGTAAGCCGCCACCCATCACAACTGTATGAGGCATTTTTAGAAGGCCTGGTGCTGTTTATTATTCTTTGGCTGTATAGCAATAAGCCACGCCCAATAATGTCAACATCTGCCTTATTTTTGATTTTCTATGGCTTGTTTAGATTTATAATTGAGTTCGTTCGAGTGCCGGATGCACAGCTGGGTTACTTGGCATTTAACTGGTTGACCATGGGGCAATTGTTAAGCTTGCCAATGGTTATTTTTGGCGCTTATTTATTGTATAAATCAAACAAACAGCAATCATGAAGGCATACATAGACATTGGCAAACGTATTCTAGAGGAAGGTGTCTGGCTTGAAAATGCACGTACAGGGCAAAAGACACTAGCGATTGTTGGTGCCACTTTTGAGCACGATCTAAGTGATGGCACGGTGCCAGTCGTTACCACTAAAAAACTATTTTGGAAATCAGCCATTGCTGAAATGCTCGGCTATATTCGTGGATATGATTCTGCCGCACAATTTAGAGAGATTGGTTGTAACACTTGGAATGCTAACGCTAATGACAATCAAGCCTGGCTAGATAATCCATATCGTAAAGGTGAGGATGATATGGGTATGTGTTATGGTGTAATAGGGCGCGCCTTTCCAGGTGTTGAAGATGATGAGCCATTCGATCAATACAAAAAGATTGTGACTGATTTATCCAATGGTGTTGATGATAGGCGTGAGATTATGACCTTTAATCACCCTAACCTTATTCATCGTGCTTGTTTGCCGGCGTGTATGCATACACATCATTTTAATTTACTTGGCGATGATTTGTATTTAGAGAGTTATCAGCGTAGTAGTGACTACGCATTAGGTCAGCCGTTTAATCATTTTCAAGTAGCATTTTTACTACTAATTACCGCGCAGATTACTGGCAAAAAAGCCAAGAAAATGCGCCATCATTTGTCTAATGTGCATTTGTATGAAAATCAAGTAGAAATATTTAAAAATGAACAAGTGGATCGTGAGCCATTGCCATTACCAAACCTTAAGATAAACCCTGAAATTAAAACTCTAAAAGATCTAGAAACCTGGGTAACTATGGATGATTTTGAGCTAGTTGGTTATGAGCATCATGACCCTGTTAAATACCCATTTACGGTTTAATTAATGAGTTTACCTAATTGCCCAAAATGTAATTCTGAATATGTGTACGAAGACGGAAATCTTTTGATGTGTCCAGAATGTGCTTACGAGTTTTCTGCAGACGATTTAGTTGAACAAGAAGAAGTAGTTAAAGATGCTAATGGCAATACACTTGCTGATGGCGACACAGTAACAGTCATCAAGGATCTTAAGATTAAAGGCACTTCCAATGCCGTTAAAGTTGGCACTAAAGTTAAAAACATTCGCCTATGTGATGGCGACCACAACATTGACTGTAAAATATCTGGCCATGGCGCTATGAAGCTTAAATCTGAGTTTGTAAAGAAAGTCTAAATATCTTCATTTTCATATTATGGATCATCATGATATGCTCGTAAGTTAAATTACTGTATAATAATATTCTAATATTAAATTTAGGGTATGGTTATGCAAAAATTTACAAAAATTATCTCAATGTGGTTAGTGATTGTATCAGGAATAAGTTTCGCTGAAACGTTGGGCAAAAAAGCTGATAACGGTTCGTTAGAGGAAATTACATCAATCGACCAAGCCATACAACTACTTGGAACTCTTAATGGTAGCGACCGTTATTACGCAGTAATGGATTTGCAGGGTTGGAATAGATCTAAAAAGAACTACATGGCTGGTGTTACACCTCTTAGTGTGGATGACATTGATAAACTTATGCCTGTTGATCAAGGTTATAGAAGATCAATCATCGAAGAGTTTACAAATTATGAGCGATTAAAAGGCGAATTAACTATCAGTCAGGCTATACAACTACTTGGAACTCTTAATGGTAGCGACCGTTATTACGCAGTAATGGATTTGCAGGGTTGGAATAGATCTAAAAAGAACTACATGGCTGGTGTTACACCTCTTAGTGTGGATGACATTGATA
>CAJVCK010000021.1 GCA_910595805.1 uncultured Candidatus Thioglobus sp.
ACAAAAATTTGGCTTTAAGAAAACCGATTTAACCCCATATTTTCCAGAACAACAGGTGTTGAGTGGCTTGTTTAGCACTATTGAAAACCTTTATAAAATTCAAATTAAAGTGATGGATAACACTTCTTATCATGCAGATGCTAGAGTGCTAGAAATTACCAATGAAGGTGGTTTAGTAGGGCGCATTTATTTAGATGTTTATGCCAGAAAAGACAAACGAGGTGGTGCTTGGATGGCAGATTATCAGCCATTGATGGGCGATAATAAACCAGTTGCTTTTGTAGTGTGTAATCTTAATTCCCCTAGCGAAGGCAAGCCTGCTTTATTTGAATTTGATGAAATAGTAACCTTGTTTCATGAATTTGGTCATGCACTGCATCATATACTAACTAAGGTGGAGTATCCATCAGCTGCAGGTATTGCCGGTGTGCCTTGGGATGGCGTTGAACTACCAAGCCAGTATATGGAATTTTTCTGTTATGAAAAAGACGTCGTTAGCCTGCTTTCCAAACACTGGGAAACTAATGAACCTTTGCCAGATGACCTGTATGACAAGCTAATTGATTCTAAAAACTTTCAATCTGCATTAGGTATGTTGAGGCAATGTGAATTTTCACTTTGGGATTTAAAAACTCATATGTCTGGTTTAGATACTTATAGTGTCTTAGATCAAGTAAGAGACCAGACAGCATTAATGCCAAGTATTAAAGAGAGTCGATTTTTAAATACGTTCGGTCATATTTTTAGTGGTGGTTATGCGGCTGGATATTTTAGTTATAAGTGGGCAGAGGTATTAGCTGCAGACGCTTATGATTATGTTAAATCAGACGGAGGAATAGGCTCTAAAGCCTCTATAGATTTTATGCATAACATCCTAGAAACTGGCGGTAGTCTTGATTTTATGGAGCAATATGTAAAGTTTAGAGGTTCAGCACCAAGCGTTGCTGCGCTACTCAAGTCTAACAATATAGACATTTGTGGTATTTAAATTAAAAATGTTGAAAAATTACCAAAATATCATAATAGAACCCTAGCTTTACTGTTAAAATTGATTCTGTTAGTAAACAAAATAAATTAAATGAGGAGAGAGATATGAACAAAATTAAAGGCCTGTTTACGGCTTTAGCATCAGTTTTACTTATCAGTGGGTTTTTTACAACCACTGCATCAGCACAGGGTCCGCATGAAGGCGTGGCTTGTTTAGGTTGTCACAGTGTTCACTTTGCGGTAGACGATAAGGCGTTCGCGGTAAAAAATACAACAATGATTAACCCGATTAATGGTGAATCACTAGATGGATTAGTTGCGGCTAAGTGTTTAGGTTGTCACGAAACACAAGAATTAGGTGGTGCTGGTATTAGACCAATTCACTTACATACTACTCACCCGATTGGCATTATTCCAAATGCTAAAGTTGCAGACGTACCTGACAACTTATTAAAAGAAGGTAAGTTAGATTGTATTAGTTGTCATGAGCCACATCCATCAAACCCTAACTTTATGTACTTACGTGTAGATACGGGAAGCTACGGTGAAAACTTACAGAAATTCTGTGTAACTTGTCACTCAGCAAAAGCCGACTTGAAGTTAATTGGTGTTGAATCAGTAGATTCACTAGAATTGTTTAGTGCCATGGATCAGCAAGCTGGAGCGAAGAACTTTAGACGTGATGAGGTTACTACAAACAATCCTTCTACAGAATACATCAAGCCATTAGGCGCCATTCCTGCGAATGACATCTTGCCTAACTACTTGAAGAAGCCTGCATGGATTAATGAACCGGAAATCAATCCACTAGTTCAGTAACACATTCAAGTAACAATATTAAAGGCCTGCTTTATGCAGGCCTTTTTTTTAAATAAATAAAATGAAAGTAGTAGCTATTGGTAAAATAAAATTAAATATTACAAGGAATATAATGATTAAATTAATATTAAGCGTGGTAGTGGTATTGGCTTTAATTGGTGGCGCAATTCAATTAGAATCAACAGATGAGAGTTGGGCTTTGGTCATCAACAAAGAGGCGGCAATGAGTAGCGTGCAAAATGGTGCGGTAAAAATTTATGATTTCGGCGCTGAACTAGTCAGCGATGCCGACAAGATTAAAGGTGTTGATTTAGCGATTGAAAAGTAAGGTTAAACCTTAGACAATAAGATTGTGCCATTTGTTCCGCCAAAACCGAATGAGTTAGAAATTGCATAGTCTATTTTCATCTCTCTGGCTTCATTTGCAGCGTAATCTAAATCACAATCTGGGTCTTGATTAATAATGTTAATCGTTGGCGGGGCTACTTGATCTTTAATGGCTAAAGCGGTAAAGATAGCCTCAATGCCACCGGCAGCACCAAGTAGATGACCAGTCATTGATTTGGTAGAGCTCATAACGATATTGTAAGCATGTTCACCTAAGGCTAATTTAGCCGCATCTGTTTCTGCTTGGTCACCTGCTGGCGTTGAGGTGCCATGAGCATTGATATAGTTTATTTGATCAATATTAACCCCAGCATTTCGCATGGCATTTGTCATACAGCGTGCTGCACCTTCTCCGCCTTTAGAAGGTAGTGTCATGTGATAAGCGTCACCACTCATGCCATAACCTGAAACTTCAGCGTAAATATTTGCACCACGAGCTTTTGCATGTTCATATTCTTCTAGCACAACCACGCCAGCACCATCACCGAGTACAAAGCCGTCACGATCTTTATCCCAAGGGCGAGAAGCAGTTGACGGATCGTCATTACGAGTTGATAGCGCACGTGCAGCAGCGAAACCACCCAGACCACAATTGGTGGTTGACATTTCAGCGCCACCAGCAACCATTACATCGGCATCACCATATTCAATTAAACGAGAAGCGTCACCAATATTATGTGTACCGGTTGTACAAGCAGTGACAATAGCGAAATTAGGGCCTTTCATGCCGTATTTGATCGACAGATTGCCTGAAATCATATTAATGATAGAAGAGGGTACAAAGAAGGGTGAAATACGTTTTGCACCTTTTTCTCTAAAAAGATCTGCTGTACGTTCAATCGTACCTAAGCCACCAATACCAGCACCAATAGCAACACCGATACGCTCAGCATTCTGCTCAGTGATTTCAATGCCAGAATCTTCAATCGCTTGAATACCTGCTGCCATACCATAATGGATAAAAGTATCCATTTTTTTGGCATCTTTAGGCTTAAGATAATCTGTAATTTCGAAATTTTTAACTGAGCCACCAAACTTAACAGCTTGGCCTTCGGTTTCAAGGTTGGTGAGTGAATTGATGCCAGACTTGCCCGCAAGAATATTTGACCAAGATTCTTCAACACTATTCCCAACCGGTGAAACGATGCCCATACCGGTAATAACAACTCTTCTTTTACTCATAATTATTTCTTAATTAAGATAAACAAAAGGCGCTTAATTCTAAGAAGAAAGCGCCTTACTCGTTTATATCACTAAACGGAAATTACAAATTATTGTTAACGTAGTCAATCGCTTGTTGAACAGTTGTAATGTTTTCTGCTTGATCATCAGGAATTTCACAGTCAAACTCTTCTTCAAGAGACATTACCAATTCAACAGTGTCTAGAGAGTCTGCGCCTAAATCATCAATAAAAGAAGCGTTATTGTCAATGTCTCCACTTACATCTAACTGCTCAGCTACTACCGCTTTTACTCTTTCCTCAATACTCATTTGTTATTTCCTTAAATAGGTTAAAAACTATTATTTTATCTCTAAATAAAGCTGATACAAGACTAAATTTAAAATATTTATTGGTATCGAGTTGGATCAGAAATTCCAGCAGATTTAAAACCAATTTTTCGGTATTCGCAAGCGTCGCATACACCACAAGCTTCACCTTTGTTGTTGGCCTGATAACAGGTAGTTGTAAGCGAATAATCCACACCTAAAGACAAGCCTTTTTTAATAATATCAGCCTTATTGAGATCAATTAGCGGGGTAATAATAGAGAGATTCTGACCTTCTACACCTTGTTTAGTGGCTAAATTTGCCATGGTTTCAAAGGCATCAATATAAGCTTGTCGACAATCTGGGTAACCTGAGTAATCAAGTGCGTTAACACCAATGAAGATAGATTGACAGTCAAGCACTTCAGCCCAAGCCATAGCAAATGACAAAAAGATGGTGTTACGTGCCGGAACGTATGTTATTGGAATATCGTTACTTTCTTTGAAATCAGGAACTTGTATGTTGTCATCAGTGAGTGCTGAGCCGCCAAAATCAGACAAAGAGATATTCATTATTCGATGTTCAGTAGCGCCAAAATGCTTAGCGATTTTAGTGGCTGACTCTAATTCTGATTTTTGTTTTTGCCCATAATCAAAACTTAATGCGTAGCAATCATATCCTTGAGATTGGGCAATAGCGAGTGTAGTGGTGGAATCCAGACCACCTGATAATAGAATAACCGCCTTAGACATTAGCTAAATTACCTTTTTCTTCTAGCCATTTTTTACGATCTGGCGCACGTTTTTTACTAAGTAGCATGTCCATGGTTTGGAAGACCTGCAGTGGATTTTCCAAAGTAAGTTGAATGAGACGTCTAGTATCAGGCAGCATTGTGGTTTCTCTTAATTGAGAAGGGTTCATCTCACCCAATCCTTTAAAACGTTGAACTTGGATCTTAACGCGTTTGTTTTCACTTTCAATTTTTCGAATAATTGCATCTTTTTCGTCGTTATCTAGTGCGTAGTGCACTTGCTTGCCAGCATCAATTCTGTAGAGAGGTGGCATAGCAACATACACATGACCCTCTTTAATGAGTTTAGGAAAGTGTTTAACAAATAAGGTGCAAATCAAGGTGGCAATATGCGCTCCATCAGAGTCGGCATCTGCAAGAATACAGATTTTTCCGTATCTAAGGCCTGTTAAATCTTCGTTATTAGGCTCAAGTCCAATAGCAACGCTAATGTCGTGGATTTCATTACTGGCTAAGACTTGTTCAGAATCCACTTCCCAGGTATTTAAGATCTTGCCCCGTAGAGGTAAGATGGCTTGGTATTCTTTATCCCGTGCTTGTTTGGCAGAGCCACCAGCTGAATCACCTTCCACTAGAAAAACTTCAGTTTGATCAAGATCATTGCTGGTGCAATCTGATAACTTCCCTGGTAAGGCGGGGCCGCTAACTATTTTTTTACGAACGACTTTTTTCCCTGTTTTTAAGCGAGACTGCGCATTCATAATGGCTAGTTCGGCAATCTTTTCAGCAACAGACGTATGTTGATTTAACCAAAGGCTAAAAGCATCTTTAACAACATTTGATACAAACCCTGCACTCTCGCGTGACGATAGGCGCTCCTTAGTTTGCCCCGAAAATTGAGGATCCAACATTTTTATAGACAAGACATAGGCAATCTTTTGCCAGACATCATCTGGTGTAATTTTAATATTTTTAGGGATTAAGCTTCTAAACTCACAAAACTCTTTAAGTGCATCAGTTAAGCCTGATCGTAAGCCATTGACATGTGTACCACCCTGAGAGGTTGGAATAAGGTTAACGTAGCTTTCTGCAACAACATTGGTATTGTATTCTGTCCAAGCGAGTGAACAATGAAGTTGTTGTTCGTCAGATTCATAATTAACCACAAAGGGTGATTCTGGTAGACAGTCGAGTCCATCTAATGAAGCAGATAGGTAGTCTTTTAAACCTTCTTTATAGACCCACTTGTCTTTTGTATCGTCTATTTCATTATGAAAGTTAATTTCAAGTCCAGGGCAAAGTACGGCTTTTGAACGAAGATTGTGTCTTAACTTGGTTGCAGAAAATTTAGATGAATCAAAAAATTGAGGATCAGGCATAAATTTAACTTTAGTGCCTGTGTTGCGCTTACCAACACTACCAACCACTTCTAGGTCAGATTTTTTTAATCCATCTGAGAAAGTGATATAGTGCTCTTTTGCATCCCTTTTAATCCAAACTTCAACTAAAGAAGATAGGGCATTTACTACCGAGATGCCCACACCATGTAGGCCACCAGAAAACTGATAAGAGTCGTTAGAGAATTTACCACCAGCATGGAGCTTAGTCAGAATTACCTCAACACCAGGTTTGTTTTCACCTGAGTGAATATCAATTGGCATACCTCGACCATTGTCTTCTACAGATAATGAGCTATCTTTATACAAAACAACATTAATTTTGTCGCCAAATCCAGCAATAGCTTCGTCAACACTATTATCAATAACTTCTTGAGCTAAGTGATTCGGCCGTTCAGTTTCAGTATACATACCAGGGCGCTTACGCACTGGATCTAAACCCGATAAGACTTCAATTGACGATGAGTCGTAATTACTCATAAACTAATATCCAAGATATATTTTGCAAAACATCATACCAAAAAAAGCCCCGTGATAACGAGGCTTTTACTCAATAATAAGTTTGTTTTTTAGAGTGTTTGCGTCTCTAAAGAGCTTTTAAGTTTTTGCATTGCTTTATTTTCAAGTTGACGAACCCGCTCGGCAGAAACGCCATACTTATCTGCTAAGGTGTGTAGCGTTGTTTTTTCTTCTTTCAAGTATCTAGATTGTAGAATATCTAAACTTCTTGCATCAAGTAAAGACAATGCTTGATAAAGCTGTTGTTGTTGGTTTTTTTGAGTGTCATTGCTTAGTAATAACTGCTCAGGTGTTTGAGTATTATTATCGGTTAAGTAATGCTCAGGCGCAGAAGAGTCTTCATCATCTGAAATATCAAAAGCTACATCATTAAACTGTAAGCGTGATTCCATCTCTAATACATCTTGACGACGCACACCCAAATCATTAGCAATCTCATCGGCTTGAGATTCGTTTAACGAGTTATAAATGTGTGATTTGGCTTTTTTAAGCTTAAAGAATAATTTACGCTGAGCCTTGGTAGTCGCCACTTTAACAATCTTCCAGTTTTTAAAGATAAATTCGTGAATTTCAGCACGAATCCAATAAACTGCAAAAGAGGCAAGGCGCACCTTTTTGTGTGGGTTGAAGCGCTTGACTGCCTTCATTAGGCCAATCGTACCTTCTTGAATAAGGTCGGCTTGTTCTAAACCATAACCTTTGTAACCATGAGCAATAAAAGCAACAAAGCGCATGTGTGATAAAACCAGTTTTCTTGCAGCGCTGAGATCGTGATTTTCGTAAAGTTCGATTGCTAAATTGTGCTCTTCTTCCGGTGTAAGAATCGGAGGATATTTTTGAACTTCTAATGAACTTGAAGTTCTAACAGCAGGCAATACAAATTCTTGACTCATAAATTTATTATAACTAATGATTAATATTAGTAAGGAGTGATATTATACGCAATTTGATTGCTATATCAACTGTTTAAGTAAATCCTGGTGTTGTTGTGATTGTTGGGCTAAGCTAAGGCGTTGCGAATAAATAATATTGTTTAAATCATTTAGGGCAACGTTAAAATCATCATTAATTACCAAATAATCAAATTCGTCAAAGTGCTTCATTTCACTAACAGCATCGCGCATTCTTCGATCAATGATACTTTGATCATCTTGACCACGGTCAGTTAGGCGCTCTTCTAGAGCCGATATTGAAGGCGGCAAGATAAAGATACCGATTGCATCTTTAAAGCTTTTTTTAACTTGTTGTGCGCCTTGCCAGTCAATTTCTAAAATGACATCTTGACCACTTGCTAACAAATCTTTTACAGTTTGTTTGGCACTACCATAGTAGTTATCAAACACTTGAGCAGACTCAATAAAGCCATCGGATTTGTTGATTTCATCAAATGTTTGTTTAGAGACAAAATAATAATTTTTACCATCAACTTCACCTGGACGAGCCGCCCGTGTTGTATGGGACACTGATACACATAATTTTTCAACTTGTTCAATTAGCGCTTTAACTAGTGAAGTTTTTCCACAACCGGAAGGTGCGGCAATAATAAATAAATTAGCCATTTTTTTAATTATCAGGGGTGTATCCCTGAACATCATCAGCACCTTCTTCAGAAAAGAAGAATTTTTCCATTTGCTCTTTTAGGTAGCTTTGTGCTTTTTCATCAAGCATATTCAGATTGTTTTCATTGATTAACATGGTTTGGTGGTCAAGCCATAATTGCCAGCCTTGTTTAGAAACGTTAGCTAAAATTCTTTTGCCTAGTTCACCTGGGTAGGGCGCTCTATCTAGTGCTTCTAGTTCTTGGTTTAATTTGATACATTGTACGGTATTCATAATTGTTTTATCCTGATGCCTAAAAAACGAAGACAAACAAAGTATAGGACTGCTGAAGCAATAACAATAAATGCGACAGAGCTAATGCGTTGCCAAACGTCATTTTCTAAGTAATAATTAATATCGTTAGAAAAATATAAAATAAAGATAACCATTATAAAGCTTGCCACCAATACTTTTAAAAATAGTTTAATTAAATCACTAGAAAATTGATAAATAGAATGTTTATTTAAATAATAATAAAGCAAAGATGCATTAATTACAGCAGAAATTGAGGTGGCAGCAGCTAGACCAATATGGCCAAAATCAAAATATATGGCCAAAATTAAGTTTAAAAACACATTTGACATCATGGCAATAACACCGACTTTGACGGGTGTTTTGGTGTCACCACGCGAAAGAAATACTGGTGCTAAAATTTTAATAGCAATAAAGGCCAACAATCCTGATCCGTAAGCAATTAAACTTAATGCTGACATATGTGATGCAAATGCATCAAATTTATCATATTGGAATAAAGTGATAATAAGTGGCTCAGCTAAGAGCACCAGCCCTGCACAGGCAGGTGCGCCTAATAACAAACCAATTTTTAATGCATAATTAATTGTTCGAGTAAATTTTTTCTCATCTTTATTAGAAAAATGATTACTAAGTTTGGCTAACGCAACGGTTGCCAGCGCAATACCAATAAGTGCTAAAGGTAGCTCTAATAGGCGATCAGAATAATACAGCCAAGACACGCTACCACTTACTAATACAGTGGCAATCATTGTGTCAATCAATAGATTAATTTGTGATACTGAGACGCCAAAAAGCGCAGGTAGCATGCGTTTTTTTAAAGTTTTAACACTAGGATGGTCGCCACGTGTGAAACGTGGTAATTTCTTAATTTTAATTAAAAAAGGGATTTGAAATAGTAATTGTACAATGCCACCAATTAACACCCCCCAAGCAAGCGCCATAATAGGTGTTTCTAAATGTTGTGATAGATACACTGCACTTAAAATCATAGAAATGTTAAGTAAGACCGGTGTGAAAGCCGGTACAGCGAACTTGTCATAAGTGTTAAGAATACTACCTGCAAAAGCTGTTAATGAAATTAACAACAAATAAGGAAAGGTGATTCTAAGCATGCTGGATGCTAAGTCAAACTTGGTAGGATCAGCATCAAAATAAAAACCCCAAGCAAACATAAGGATAACCAACGGCGCCAACACTACAGCAATGACAGTAATGACAATTAAAATGGTCAGAAATTTAGTACCAATATGGTTAATGACATTTTGAACTTCTTCTTCATCGTGATTAGCTTTGGTTTCAGCTAGTATGGGGACAAAAGCTTGTGAAAAAGCACCTTCACCAAAAAGGCGTCTGAGAAAATTAGGTATTCTGAAAGCAACTAAAAAAGCATCGGTAAATCCGTTGGCACCGAAATATCGAGCAATAAAATAATCACGAACCAAGCCTAAGATACGAGACAAAAAAGTCATTACAGTGACAATACTGCTTGACTTTAAAAAAGCTTTATCCATAAAGCATTAAGTTGATTTTATTCCTCAACAGGGCCACGCATAATGCCCACCTTTGAACTACGGATGCATTTAACGAACTGCATTACTTCAGGACTATCAGATTCTGATTCTTCTAGTTCGGTTAGTTTTTGATCTAAAAGCCTGCCAATTGACTCTTTGTATACCATTTTAAAGGCTCGTTTAATGGAAGCGATTGCGCTTGAAGAAAATCCACGTCGTCTCATGCCTTCAGCATTAATA
>CAJVCK010000022.1 GCA_910595805.1 uncultured Candidatus Thioglobus sp.
GCCCTCGCAACGGTAAAGTCCGATACATATTTAAACAACAAATTAACAACTACGATGGGTGGTGAGTTAGATTAATACATATCTGTGTAATATCTACTCTCGCTCGTTAATAATTTAACGGAGCAATTATGAATATTAAACAACTTTCTTTAGCCGCTGCAGTTTCAGCGCTAACTTTCGCCACAGCATCTAATGCAGTCTTAGGCCCTATTCCTATTTATTTAAATACTGAATATAGAACAGACGCTCCAGTCATTGGCTCTATAGCATCAACACTAAGTTTTGACTCTGGCGATATTAAAGCCACAGGTGCTAGTACTTTTTTAGACTTTTTAGCAACCGTGCCAAGCGTCGGCTTGGTTGATGCAACTGGAAATATCCCTGCATTGTTTATGCGCGGTAACGAAGCAAGACACACATTAGTTTTAGTTGATGGTGTTAGTGTCAATGATATCTCTAGCACTGATGGTGCTGTAGGAACAGGGCTGCTAAGTGTTGCATTAAACGATATTGAAAAAGTGGAAATTATTAAAAACTCAGGTTCTGTGCTATACGGCTCAGCTTCATCTGGAGGTGTTATTTCTATCACCACTAAGAAAGGCGCAAATGGAGCGCATGGTGTAGTAAGCACTAAATATGGTACACACAGCTCTAAAACTTACAATTTATTAGTATCTGGTGGTGGTAAAGATGGCTTTATTCGCTTTTCTCACAGTAATTACAAAACCGACGGAATTAACGCCAGAACTGACGACACTTCAGCTGACAAAGATGGCATTAAAGACCAATCAACACAAGTGAAGATAGGTAACAAGAACTTTACTATTAATTACTTGAAAGGTAGAAACAAAACAGAATATGACAATACTTATACTTCTGACGGCAGTTCACTGCTGGCTGATAGAAAGCTTACTAAAATAGCGTTTAATACGAATAAAACATTTAGTAATACATGGAAATCTAAACTTTCACTTACACAAACAAAAATTAGCAGGGATAGAGGTGCGAATGCTTCTATTAATGGAGACAAATACAAAAATACAAGTGTGACTCTGCTTAACGATGTTAAAGCTAATGAAGCTCTACTTACTATCGGCTTATTTCACAACACAGATGAGAATACAACGGTAAATCAAAAATTTGTCAGCAAAGAAATTTTTGCTAATTGGCAAAAAAAAATTGAAAGTATAAATGTTAATACAGGCTTCCGTTATATTGATCATGATGAATTTGGTAGCCATATCGTCTATGGTCTTGGTGCTGGAAGACACCTTGATAACAACATTAAGCTAACAGCTAATTACAATACCGCATTCAAAGCACCAACTCTTTTCCAGGCGAATAAATACAATAATCCTGTCAAGTTAAAGCCAGAGACTTCAAAAAATATTGAGCTAGGCGCAGAAAAACAACACGATTGGGGTGTTTCAAAAATAGCTATCTATAAAAATACAGGTAAGGATACTATAGATTACAGGGCTTGCAGTGACGGTAGTACCGTTACATACCCAGCACCTGCATATTCAGCGGTATGTGCAGCCCCTAGCGCTACTCCTCTTGAGCATTACTTTAATGAAGATGAACTAGTTTCCAAAGGTATAGAACTATCTATCAACACTAATGTATCTGGCTACAATGTTGATTTTAACCACAATTACAATACTGCTAAAAAGAATAATGACGCAGAACAAGTCCTTAGAAGGCCTAGAAATATAACGAATATAACTATTAATAAGCAATATGGTAAGTTTAGTCCAAGATTACAAATAATTAGAAAATCCTCTAGTCTTGATGACACAACTTTTGACGGGAATGGCGACACAAAACTAAAGGGTTACACTTTAGTTAACTTGTCAACTGGTTATGTCATTAGCAAAAGTGTAAATGCAACGTTTAATGTCAAAAATGCAACAAATGAAAAGTATACAGTTGTTGATAGTTACAACCAACTTGAAAGAACGATTGAAATGAGTTTGACATACAACTTCTAAAGATTACGTTATTATAACAATGCAAACATAAAGTCGCTGAACGTGGCGGCTTTGTCTTTACCGATTGGCAATAACATTGACTATAATAAAACTATTAACTTTGAATTAACAGGATTTCAAATGACAGATCAAATCAACAAAACTAGAACGCTATTCGCTGTGTTTATCATGGTGCTTTTAATGATTGCGACGCGTGGACACGCTAATTGGCTTTCAGCTTTAACTCATTTACCTGATTTCACCATTCCCGCTTTGTTTATTGCTGGTATTTATCTGCGACAATTCTGGGTAGCTTTTGCAATTATTATTAGTGCTATTGCCATTGATAACTATGCAATCGTACATGAAGGTGTTAGCGCCCATTGTATCACCCCTGCTTATAGTGTTCTTCCACTTACTTACTACGGAATTTTCTGGGTAGGTAAATATATTGGTAGTTTAAATATCGATACTAGCATTGTAAAGAATGCATTAATTGTTGTTGCAGCGGCAAGCACTCAGTGGTTAATAGCAACATCAAGCTATTATTTCTTTACCGCTACTTATGCAAAAACAGGCTGGGCTAACTTCCCTGCCTACATATCACAATGGTCAATGGCTGAAATAGCCCCGGTGCTTTACTGGATGATTGCCATATCAATTGTATTTACGCTTAATCATCGCTATTCATTTATCCCTTACTTTTCTACTCAGAAAAACTAAAACAAAGCCGTGTCTGATGATCAATACAAGGCTCGCATGCAGCGTAAGAAAGAACATATTGATTCTCGCATAGAAGAAGCTAATATCGATAAAGGCATTATCGTACTATTAACTGGCAATGGCAAAGGAAAGTCCTCCTCCTCGCTAGGCATGGTCTGTCGTGCCTTAGGTTACAATATGAAAGTTGGTATTGCTAAGTTTTTAAAAGGCGTGCAAGACACGGGCGAAGATGCATTCTTAGCAAAACAGTCTAACGTGCAAACTACCTTTATGAAAACCGGCTTTACTTGGGACACACAAGACAAAAAATATGACACAGCTATGGCAATTGAGACTTGGTCAAAAGCTGAACAATACCTTAGTGATAAATCAATAGATCTGGTCGTGTTGGATGAACTCACTTATATGATTAGCTATAAGTATCTTGATGAACAACAGATTCTAGATGCATTAAATAATCGCCCTAAAGATCAACACGTGGTTATTACCGGTAGAGCTGCTTCAGAAAGCTTAATAGAAATTGCTGATACTGTGAGTGAGATAAAAGATATAAAGCACGCCTTTAGGGCAAACATTAAAGCACAAAAAGGAATTGACCTCTAAGTATTCTCGCTCATATACTGCAAGGCTTGATACAAATATTCTACTGGAACGATTTTAAGCCCTTTAGGCGCCTTTTTAGGTAGATTACCCTTTGGTATGATTGCGACCTTAAAGCCGTGTTTTTGAGCCTCTTGCAATCTCTCAATGGCATTGTAAACTGGGCGAACCTCTCCGGTCAGGCCTACTTCACCAAATGCAATCCAATCATTCGGAATCACTCGATCTCTAAGGCTCGACATAATCGCTAACATCACCACCAAGTCAGATGCGGTTTCATTTACTTTAATACCGCCCACCACATTCACAAATACGTCTTGATCATGTGTCGCTATTCCACCATGCTTATGCAGTACAGCAAGTTGCAAGGCTAGGCGATTTTGCTCCAAACCCACACTAACTCTTTTAGGGTTGCCACCCGCCTGATCAACCAAGGCCTGCACTTCGATCATCAGTGGTCTTGTTGCTTCACGCGTTACCATCACCATCGAGCCTGGTGATGGCTTAGCCTGATTTGATAAGAAAATGGCTGACGGGTTTTCAACTTGTTGTAAACCAGTTTCACCCATGGCAAAAACACTGATTTCATTAACTGCGCCAAAGCGGTTTTTCACCGCACGGATAATTCGGTATCGCCCACCCGCATCGCCTTCAAAATACAATACTGCATCCACCATATGTTCAAGAATCCTAGGACCTGCTAAAGCGCCGCCTTTAGTAACATGACCAATCATCAGTAAAATGGTGTTGGTTTGCTTAGCAAACTGAGTTAATTGAGCTGCACAATCACGTACTTGAGTGACGGAACCTGGTGCAGAGTTTGAGCCATCAGTCACCATGGTTTGAATGGAGTCAATCACAATAACTTTTGGCTGCATTTCTTTTGCAAGTTTTACAATTTTTTCAAGATGAGTTTCACTGAGTAACAACACATCTTCTTTAATGCCAAGACGAATTGCTCGATCACTTACCTGTTCAGCTGATTCTTCTCCACTCACATATAAAGTTGTATTATCTTTATTAATATCCGCTATCGCTTGCAAAATTAAAGTCGACTTGCCGATACCAGGATCGCCACCAATTAACACAACGGACCCATCTACTAGGCCTCCACCTAAAGTACGGTCAAGCTCGCTTAAGCCAGTTGACAATCTAACTCTATTTTCAAATTTAACGTCAGATAAGTTTTGAACTTTAGAGGGTGGGAGGTCTTTAAGACTCTCGGGTTTAGAAGATGTGGCTTGGGACAATAACACTTCTTCCAAAGTATTCCATTCTTTGCAATCTAAACACTGACCTGCCCATTGAGGATGTGAAGCACCGCACTCTCGACATACAAATTCAATCTTGGCTTTTGCCATTATTTACTCATAAGTTTGTCAATTTCATTTTTAAAGGCTTCAATATCTTGAAATTGTCGATAGACTGAGGCGAAACGGATATAGGCTACTTCATCGAGAGCCTTCAACTCTTCCATCACCCATTCTCCAATTTTAGTAGCAGGCACTTCTCTTTCAGATTGAGTCATCAACTTACGTGAGATACGTGCAATAGATGTTTCAATTTGCGAAGTCTTTACTGGGCGCTTTTCTAAAGCCTTTAATAAGCCAGAACGAAGCTTGTCTTCACTAAAAGATTCACGAGATTCATCACTTTTAATTAGACGTGGAAGATTTAAATCAACCGTTTCACGAGTTGAATAGCGTTCACCACAAGAAGTACATTCTCGACGACGACGCACTTGTGAGCCGTCATCAATAAGACGTGTGTCTAGTACTTTGGTATCGTCAGACTGACAAAATGGACAACGCATTCTCCCCCTTGAATAATGCTATTTATAAACTGGATGTTTGGCGCAAAGATCGCTTACTTTTACCTTTACTTCTTCAATGACTGATTGATTATCAAGGTCATCACAAATATCACACATCCATGAAGCTAAATTAGTGCAATCGTTTACATCAAAACCACGCGTAGTAGCTGCCGGTGTTCCTACACGAATACCACTGGTTACAAATGGTGACTGAGGGTCATTTGGTACCGCATTCATATTAACAGTGATATGCGCTGCACCTAATGCTGCATCAACTGCTTTTCCGGTCAAACCTTGCTCAATAAAACTAACTAGGAATAAGTGGTCATCAGTACCACCAGATACCACATCAAATCCACGCTCGATAAAAGTATTGGCCATCGCCTGTGCATTAATTCTAACTTGTTTTTGATAAGCCCTATACTCATCACTCATTGCCTCTTTAAAACAAACCGCTTTTGCTGCAATAATATGCATCAACGGACCGCCTTGAATACCGGGGAAAATGGCAGAATTAAGTTTTTTCTCAATTGCTTCATTAGCCTTAGCAAGAATCAAACCACCACGAGGGCCACGTAATGTCTTGTGTGTAGTAGTCGTTGTCACATCAGCAATCCCGACTGGTGATGGATACTCACCCGTAGCAATTAAACCGGCAACGTGCGCCATATCTACAAATAAATAAGCACCAATTGAGTCAGCAATGTCTCTAAAACGCTGCCAATCAACCACTCGTGAGTATGCTGAAAATCCTGCAATAATCATTTTAGGATTATGCTCTTTTGCCAAGCGCTCCACTTCATCATAATCAATCTCACCAGTAGCTTCATCTAAACCATATTGGACTGCATTAAAGTTCTTGCCAGAAAACGAAGGAGCCGCACCATGCGTTAAGTGGCCGCCATGCGCCAAACTCATGCCTAAAATTGTATCTCCTGGAACTACTAACGCTTGGAATACTGCAGCATTTGCTTGTGAGCCAGAATGCGGTTGTACATTTGCATAATCTGCACCAAATAATGCCTTGGCACGATCAATGGCTAATTGCTCAACCACGTCGACATGTTCACAACCTCCATAGTAGCGCTTTTTCGGATAGCCTTCAGCGTACTTATTGGTCAGCTGAGAGCCTTGTGCTTCCATCACTGCAGGAGAGGTGTAGTTTTCACTAGCAATTAGCTCAATATGCGCCTCTTGACGAGCTTCTTCTGCTTTGATAGCGTTAGCAATATCGCTATCTACTTTGGAGAGAGTTTGAGATTTTTCGAACATGGTTTTCCTTGGTTAAATTTAGGGGATAAAATAGATTTAATTTTATATTATTTTTATGCCAATTATGAGTCAGTTATGTGTGCCACTTGCCAATGGTTTTGAAGAGGTTGAAGCGATAGCAATTATTGATATTTGTAGACGAGGAAATCTTAATGTTATTGTTGCTGGCGTTGATGATAAAACCGCCATGGGCGCTCACAGTATTCCCGTTGTAACTGATTGCATGATTGACGAAGTTGATGTAAATACACTAGACATGATTGTGCTGCCAGGTGGCTGGGGCGGTACTGAATCATTAGCCAATAATAAAACTGTGCAATCCATTCTTAAACAAATGAAAGCCTCTGACAAATACATTGGTGCCATTTGTGCAGCGCCATACGCACTTAATGCTGCCGGGGTTTTAAGTGATAACTATACCTGTTATCCATCAATTGAAAACAAAATTAGAACACAGGGTTATGACAAAGATACTGATACCATCATTGACGGTAAGATTATGACATCTCAAGGGGTTGGAACGGCGATTTGCTTTGCTTTAGAGATTATTAAAAAATTAGCAGGAAATGAAAAATATCAGCAAATAAAACAAGAAATACTAGCCAAATGTTAACTTGCTAATTCGTCTCTCGTCTGAGCAAAAGCCATAATGGCTTTATCTAGGTCCTCTTTTGTGTGTGCAGCTGATATTTGTGTGCGAATTCTAGCCTTTCCTTTTGGCACCACTGGAAAGAAAAAACCAATCGCATAAATGCCTTTATCTAAAAGCTTTTTACTCATGGCCTGTGCAAGGTTAGCATCACCTAGCATCACCGGTACAATCGGATGGTCGCCATCGTCAACATTAAAACCAGCTGCCTGCATGCCTTTTCTAAAATAATGGGTATTAAATTCTAAACGATCACGCAATTCAGTAGAGTTGGACAGCATGTCTAACACCTTAAGTGATGCCGCACAAATCGATGGTGCTAGCGTGTTGGAGAATAAATAAGGGCGCGATCTTTGGCGTAGCATGTCAACTATTTCTCTGCGAGCTGAAGTATAGCCTCCTGATGCACCACCAAGCGCCTTCCCAAAAGTGCCAGTAATAATATCCACTCTATCCATGACATTACAATATTCGTGCACACCACGACCATTTTTACCCATAAAGCCTACCGCATGACAATCATCATGATGAACCATCGCATCAAACTCATCAGCCAAATCACAAATTTTGTCTAATTGTGCAACAGTGCCATCCATAGAAAATACGCCATCTGTAGTAATTAGGATGCGTCTTGCTCCGCTCGCCTTCGCCTCAATAAGTTTGTCACGTAGGTCGCTCATATCGTTATTTTTGTATCTATAGCGTGCCGCCTTACACAAACGCACACCATCAATAATCGAAGCATGGTTAAGCTCATCAGAGATGATTGCATCTTCATTAGTTAAAATAGTTTCAAATAATCCAGTGTTAGCATCAAAACAAGCTGCATAAAGGATGGTATCCTCCATCCCTAAAAAGTCACTGACTCTACTCTCTAGAGTTTTATGAATAGATTGTGTACCACAAATAAAACGCACTGACGAAAGCCCAAAACCCCATTGAGAAAAGCTATCTTTTGCTGCTTGAATAACATCTTTATTGTTGGCCAAACCTAAGTAATTATTAGCACACATATTAATAACTTCTGAGCCATCTTCTAAAGTAATGTCATTTTTTTGTTCTGAAGCAATAATTCGCTCAGTCTTCCATAGGCCGGCTGCTTCAATTTCTTTTAGATCTTTAGTAATACTGTCTTTTGCACTTTTAAAGCTCATATTAATCTTCCCAATTTAAAATCACCTTGCCAGATTCACCTGACAACATAGCATCAAAGCCTTTCTGGAAATCAGTATAGTGAAAACGATGAGTAATAATGTCTTTTAATGGCAAGCCGCTTTGCACCATCATTGACCCCTTGTACCAAGTCTCGAAAATCTCCCGACCATAAATACCTTTAATGGTTAACCCTTTAAATACCACTTGATCCCAGTCAATGCCTGAGCCCGAAGGCATAATCGCCAGCATGGCAATATTACCCCCATTAATCATGAGACTCAGCATATCGCCGAATGCATGGGGTGAGCCAGACATTTCTAAACCAACATCAAAACCCTCAAAAATACCTAAACTCTGCATAAATTCAGTGGAAATATTTTCTTTGGCGACATTAATTGGGATGACTTTAGGTGCAACTTTTTTAGCAAGATCTAAACGATACTGGTTGATATCAGTAATAACAATATTACGTGCACCTGCGTGAGTCGCAACCATTGCTGCCATCACCCCAATTGGGCCTGCTCCAGTAATAAGTACATCCTCACCCACCATATTAAACGATAAAGCAGTATGAACTGCATTACCATATGGATCAAAACACGCTAATAAATCAGGTGAAATCTCTTGCGACGGCTTAAATACATTCTCAGCAGGGATTGACAAGTATTCGGCAAAACAGCCAGTACGATTAACACCAATACCAATCGTATTAGGACAAAGATGTTTTCGTCCTGCTAGACAATTACGACAACGACCACAAGTAATGTGTCCCTCACCAGAAACAATATCCCCAACTTGAAGATCGGTCACATTGGAGCCGAGTTCAACAATCTCTCCAGAAAACTCATGGCCAGTTGTCATCGGTACCGGAATGGTTTTTTGCGCCCATTCATCCCAATTATAAATATGAATATCAGTGCCGCAAATGGCCGTTTTTTTAATTTTTACCAAAACATCATTATTACCAACCTCTGGCATTTCGACGTCTTCTAACCAGATACCTTCTTTTGCATATTTTTTAACCAATGCCTTCATTGTAAGACCCCACCGTTTAAATTATTATCTGTTACAAATTGTACAAGATGTGTCTTTATTGATTACAACATTTCTAAAGCTTAGACTTAACGCATCAATAATCATTAATTTTCCAACTAACTGCTCACCAAGATTAAGTATTGTTTTAATTGCTTGTAACGCTTGCAATGTGCCAAGCATGCCTGCTACTGGCGCCAAGATGCCATTATCGGTGCAGTTTTCATCACTGTCACCTTCTACTGAATACAAACACTGATAACATGGCTGGTCAGCTTTATAACCCTTGAACACCGATAGCTGCCCTTCAAAACGAATCACCGCCGCTGAAACTAAAGGTATTTTCTCTTCAACACAAGCCTGATTGATTTTAAATCGAGTGTTGAAGTTGTCAGTACCGTCAAGTACGATATCAGCCTTTGCTACCCAAGCATTTAAATTATTTTCACTAAGGTCTTTCACGGTTGTGATTTTGATATCTGGATTAATCGAGTGCATCTTAGCCTTGGCAGAATCAACTTTGAATTCACCTATGTCATCCGTATGATGAATTACTTGGCGCTGTAGGTTAGAAAGCTCTACCTT
>CAJVCK010000023.1 GCA_910595805.1 uncultured Candidatus Thioglobus sp.
TACTGGTATGGGGCTTGAGCGTTTAGCAGCCGTACTTCAGCACGAGAATAACAACTACGATACTGATGGTTTTAAAAGTCTTGTTAAGGCGGTGGTTGATTTAACCCCGAAAGCCAATGGTATCAAAACGGATAATGCTTCAGTGCGTGTGATTGCCGACCATATTCGCTCAACCGCCTTTATGATTGTGGATGGCGTGATCCCATCAAACGAAGGGCGCGGTTATGTGTTGCGCCGTATTATTCGTCGCGCGATTCGTCATGGCCATAAAATCGGTATTGATAAGGTGTTTTTCTATCGTTTGGCGCCAGTTTTAGCGCTTGAGACAAAAGACGTTTATCCTGAGCTTAAAAAAGCTTTAGCCAATGTTGAAAAAGTACTTAAACGTGAAGAACAGCGATTTGCACAAACGCTAGACCAAGGTATGGGTATTTTAGAAGCCGCCATTGCCAACCTTAAAGGCAGTCAGATTGATGGTGAGACGGTCTTTAAGCTTTACGATACATTCGGCTTTCCAGTGGATTTAACCGCTGATGTAGCGCGTGAGCGTGGTCTAACCATTGATATGCCAGGCTTTGAAGTAGAGATGACTAAGCAGCGCGATAGAGCGCGCCAAGCGGGTGATTTTAAAACTATACAAAAAGGTGTTGATATTAGTGATGAGACAGAGTTCTTGGGCTATGAGCAATTAGAAAACAACTCATCTATTCAGGCATTGATTAAAGATGGTGAGTTAGTTGATAGTATTGAGGCTGGTGACAATGCGATTATCGTCTTAGCACAGTCTAGTTTTTATGGTGAATCGGGTGGTCAAATCGGTGACTCTGGTAGTTTATTGAATAAAGAAATTAGCTTTGAAGTGGGTAACACCCAAAAACAAAAATCAGGTGCCTTTGAGCATCACGGTATTTTGAATAGCGGTGTGCTAAAAGTAGGCGATGTTGTCAGTGCTTCGGTTGATAAAAACCGCCGCAAGCGTATTGCACGTAACCATTCAGCAACACATTTGCTTCATGCGGCACTACGCACTGTACTGGGTGAAACCGTTACTCAGAAAGGCTCGTTGGTTGATGGCGACAAACTGCGTTTTGACTTCTCTCACGATGAAATAATTGCCAAGGCTGATCTTGATAAGATTGAAGGCATGGTTAATCGTAAGATTTTGGGTAACACGGTAGTACATACTGATGTGACTGATATTGAAAGCGCTAAAAAGAAAGGTGCGATGGCACTGTTTGGTGAAAAATATGGCGACACAGTTCGCGTACTAACCATGGGCAAAGATGACTTTTCTGTTGAGTTATGTGGTGGTACCCATGTAGAACAATTGGGTGATATTGGTTTGTTTAGAGTCACTTCTGAAGGCGGTATTGCTGCAGGCGTTCGTCGTATCGAAGCAGTCACAGGTTACGATGCTTATCAGTTTGATAAACAAACTGAAGACAGCTTGAGTGAAATCGCAAAAATGACAAAATCAAGTAATGCGCAAGCTGTAGAAAAAGTAGCGCAACTGATTAAACAACAAAAAGAATTAGAAAAACAAATTGCAACTTTCCAAAAACAACTAGCAAGTAATCAGGGCGATGATTTAGTTAATCAGGCGCAGGATGTTAATGGTGTGAAGTTATTATCAACCGTGGTTGAAGGTGTGAGTGGCAAAGACCTGCGTGACATTGCTGACAAGCTAAAAGATAAATTAGGTTCGGCTGTGGTGGTATTGGCTGCGGTGAGCGGTGACAAAGTATCGCTAGTGGCAGGTGTGACTAAAGATTTAACTAAGCAATATCAAGCAGGGAAAATCCTTAACCATGTTGCCCAGCAGGTGGGCGGAAAAGGTGGTGGTCGACCAGATATGGCTCAGGGTGGTGGTACTCAGCCGGAAAACATAGAGTCAGCTTTAGCCTCTGTTAAGGATTTAATCTGACCTGACGAATTCTTTTTACAAAAATCTTTGTTGTCGAACTCTCCAAATTAGTCGTTTACTGATGCGCCCGAAGGAAGTGCCCTTGGGGTACAAACTTCTAATTTTCATCATTCTTATGCCTTGATTTTTATTAAAAATTTATTCGCCATCTGTCTTTTAAGGCAAGATTTTATTTATGGTTTTAGACAATAAAAAACCCTCGAAAGAGGGTTTTTTAAGTTTGGTAATTACAAGTATTTTTTACGAGAATGAGGCAAATGAAATAACGAACAAAGGCCGCATAGTTAAATCTATGCAACTGAGAGAGTTATGAATTTAACAAAATTCTCGTGAAAAAGTCGTAGTAATTTTAGACGCAGCCTGTTGGTTGAGGCATGCCACCATACTTAGTGATTGGCTTCATTGGACCTGTTAGCCATTCTTTGAATAAATCTTTTTTATCAATCTTAACGTATTTAGCAAAAGTTCTGATAGGCGGTACTGACGAGTTTTCAGCGAAGTACTCTCTCGCAGCCATGATTTGACTTACCATGCTTTCCGTTAGCTCCATGTCGTCTTCTTTTGCCATTTCATGCATGATTTCTTCTGTCCAAATTGTTGGATCAACTAAATATCCGTTACCGGTTCTTTCTAATGCCATTTGCTATACCTATGCTTTAATTTAAATTGGGTTTATTATAGAGCCTTACCTTAGTCATTTGCTTGGTTTTTTATAAGGGAATAGTGTTTGCACCTAGTTGGTATAATTTAGAGGTTATGGACTGGATGCAATTAACACTTGAAACTAATAAAGACCAGGCAGATTTCGTTAGTGAGATTCTGATGGGCTTGGACAGTGTGTCAATTACTTTTAGTGATACACACAATGATGAGATCTTTGAGCCTCCAGTTGGTGAAACACCACTATGGCCTGATACAACAATCAAGGCCTTGTTTGATTTAGAAGTAGATCAAGTGCATGTGCAGTCAATGTTGTTAGAATTATGTGATATTCAGCAGTCATCTTTTGAATTACTCAAAGACCGTGTTTGGGAAGATGAGTGCAAGAAAGATTTTCATGCTATGCCCTTTGGCAAGCGTATTTGGATTTGCCCTTCTTGGGAAGATGCATCAAAATTACCTAATGATGCTATAGTGATTGACATGGATCCTGGTCTAGCCTTTGGTACCGGTACGCATCAAACTACAGATTTGTGTTTACAATATCTTGATGAAAATCCGCCGATTAATCAAACTGTGATTGACTATGGCTCAGGTACGGGTGTATTGGCAATAGCCGCAGTAAAACTTGGTGCTAAAAGTGCAGTTGCTGTGGATAATGATCCGCAAGCGGTATTGGCCACTATTGATAATACAAAAACCAATCATACTAATGAGCAAATTACAGTTTTACATAGTGATGAAGAAGGGCAATTAGATAAAGTTGATTGCCTTATTGCGAATATTTTGGCCAATCCATTGGTAGGACTTTGTCAACATTTTTCAGGTTTGGTAAAGTCTGGCGGTAAAATAGCGCTTTCAGGTATTTTGCAAGAGCAACTCGATATGGTATTAGAGGCGTATAGCGAGTATTTTATTGAGTTAACAGCCACACAGAAAGATCAATGGTGTCGCGTAGATGGAGTTAGGAAGTAAATAATGAGTAAGCAGATAAAAGCAGTATCTTTGATATCAGGTGGGCTAGATTCACTGTTAAGCACAAAACTTTTGCTTGACCAGGGTATTCATGTAGAAGGCATTAATTTCTTCACGGGTTTTTGTGTAGAAGGTCACACTCATGCGATTCGCAAACAAAAGAGCGACAAGCCAAAACGTAATAATGCTCTATGGGTGGCTGAACAGCTTGGCATCAAATTGCATATTATTGATGTGATTGAAGAGTATCGCGATGTACTTTTGAACCCAAAACATGGTTATGGTAAGAACATGAACCCTTGCTTAGATTGCAAAGGCTTTATGGTGAAAAAAGCCAAGCAATGGATGGAAGAAAATGATTTTGATTTCATTATTACTGGCGAAGTAATGGGTCAACGCCCAATGTCACAACGAAAAGAAACCATGCCAATTGTGCAGGCTGAGTCTGGTGCAGATGATTTGTTATTGCGTCCGTTGTGTGCCAAGCATTTGCCTGAGACAAAAGCAGAGCGAGAAGGTTGGGTAGATCGCGAGCAGTTGTTAGATTTTTCAGGACGCAATCGTAAACCACAAATGGCTTTAGCTAAGCAATATGGGTTCGATGATTATGCCACCCCCGCAGGGGGCTGTTGTTTTTTAACGGACAAGCAATATTCGGATAAATTGGTGGATATGTGGGAGTCTCGTGGCAATCGGGATTACCAGTTGGATGATTTAATGATGCTTAAAGTCGGCCGACACATACGCCCTAACAAGCGCTTTAAAATGATTATTGCTAGAGAAGAGGGTGAGGTCAAATTTTTAGAGGGTTATCGTAATCAATACGCTAATCTTTATTCAACCAGTTGTAATGGCCCGATAGCGTTAATTGATGGAGAGCCGAATCAAGACGACGTAAAAATTGCTGCACAAATTTTGGCGAGATATTCGCAAGGCAGGAATGAAGATTTGGTTGATGTGGAAGTTAAATTGCAAGCCGGCGTGGCGCAGCAATTTAGTGTTAAACCATTTGGCGTAGATGAGATACCTAAAGAATGGTTTGTTTAGCCGCCACCAACCGCTTTAATAATCTCAACTTGATCGCCTGCACTTAAGGCGAACTTTTCATGTTTAGATTTTGGAATGATGGATTCATTCACTTCTAGTGCAATACGCTGATCTTGATAACCAAGTTGAGTTATTAAGGTGGTAACAGTTGATTGACTATCGATTTCTAAATCTTTCCCATTAACCTGAACAATCATTGATCCATTTTTCCAATCGCACAAGAGACAAAAGATTTGGCTTTTGCCTTGGCAGAATCAAAACCATGTACTGAATCAGTTTCAGGATAACCAAGACTTAATAACATTTGAGAAACTTCCTCTCTTCTTGAATCTTCTATATCAATATTGATCAAGCCTTGTTCGACATCAACCTTAATTGTTTTAGTATCGAAAGCTTCTGTTAGTTTCTTAGTGATGGTGCTTGCACAACCACCACATTTAATATTTTCCACTGCGATATTCATAACACCTGTTTTTTCTTGTAATATAAGGTCATTATATCACCTTGATTTGATGATATGAGTGTCAGCTTAAGTAGCAAGTATGGTAAAATTTTCGAAGTTTTTAGCTTAGGAGTGTTTGGTGTCGCAAGTTGCCTTGTTAGTGTTGGAAGATGGGACGGTTTTCCATGGAAAATCTATCGGCGCTAATGGTGATACTGTTGGCGAAGTGGTGTTTAATACTTCAATGACTGGCTACCAAGAAATCCTAACTGATCCTTCTTATGCGCAACAAATTGTCGCACTAACCTACCCTCATATTGGCAATACTGGCACTAATTCAATTGATGAAGAGTCTGGGAAAATTTACGCCTCAGGTTTAATTATTCGTGATTTACCAGTGATGCTAAGTAACTGGCGCAACACAATGCCGTTAGATGAATATTTATCCTCTAACAATGTGGTGGCGATTAGTGATATTGATACCCGCGCATTAACACGTCATTTGCGTGAACATGGTTCACTTAAGGGTTGTATTGTTACCGGCGATGACATTGATGAGACAGCAGCAGTTGCCAAAGCGCAAGCTTTTGCAGGGTTAAAAAATATGGATCTAGCCAAGGTTGTGTCAACGGCCAAACAATATGATTTTAATGACGGTTCTTATTCGTTAGAAAGTGGTGAGTTTGGCACGTTTGATAAGAAGCTTAAGGTAGTGGTCTATGACTACGGTGTTAAGAAAAATATTTTAAGAATGTTGGTAGATCGTGGCTGTGACTTAACTGTAGTAAATGCACAAACGCCCGTTTCTGATGTATTAGCAATGAACCCTGACGGTGTATTTTTATCTAATGGTCCTGGCGATCCTGAGCCTTGTGATTACGCGATTAATAATATTCAAACACTATTAGAGAAAAACATGCCAATATTCGGCATATGTTTAGGTCATCAGTTGTTAGCGTTGGCCAGTGGCGCAAAAACTGAAAAAATGAAGTTTGGTCATCATGGTGCTAATCATCCGGTGCAAGATTTAGACACCAAACAGGTGATGATTACTTCGCAAAATCATGGTTTTGCTGTGGCGCAGAGTGATATGCCATCAACATTAGAGGTAACACATCGCTCGTTATTTGATCATTCAATTCAGGGTGTTAAAGTAGTGGGCAAGCCCGCTTTTAGTTTTCAGGGTCATCCAGAGGCTTCACCAGGTCCACATGATGTCAGTGGGTTATTTGATACATTTATAAAGGAGATGCAATAATGAAACAATTATTAATTAGTTTTTTATTATTTTTTACTTTAAACACATTAGTGATTGCTGATGACATTGATCCTTTAGAAGATATTAATAGAGTAACACACGAATTCAACGAAACGTTTGACGATATTATTTTTGAGCCAATTTCTAGAGCATATATAAGTTATATTCCAGATTTTGTGCAAGAGCGTGTTAGTAATTTTTTTGACAATCTGCGTGATGTTTCTACATTGGGTAATCAAATATTACAGTTTAAGCCGGTTGAAAGCGCAACAACATTTAGCCGTGTATTGGTAAATAGCACAGTTGGCTTAGGCGGATTATTTGATGTAGCCTCTGATATTGACCTGACCACAGATAATGAAGATTTTGGCCAAACCATGGCAGTATGGGGGGTTGATCAAGGCCCCTATGTGACTTTGCCTTTTTTAGGCCCTTCAACTGTGAGAGATGGTGTTGGTATTTATGTTGACACAAACTCTGCGACTAACCTTATTAAGGAAATGGATGGTATTGGCTTTGTAAGCGCAAGCGCAATGAATGCAATTGACCAGCGTGTAGAATTATTACCAGTTACTGAAATACTTTCCCAATCAGATGATCCGTATATTGCAATGCGATCTTCTTATTTACAAAAACGAACATTTGATGTCTTTGACGGAAGCCCTCCAGTTGAAGAAGATGAGTTTGACGATTTTTAAAGTATTTAAAATTAGAAAAAATGCCAAAAAGACAAGACCTTAAAAGTATTTTAATTATCGGCGCTGGTCCGATTGTCATCGGCCAAGCCTGTGAGTTTGATTATTCTGGTGCACAAGCCTGTAAAGCTTTACGTGAAGAGGGTTACCGTGTTATTTTGGTTAACTCTAATCCAGCCACGATTATGACCGATCCGCAAATGGCGGATGCAACCTATATTGAGCCGATTGAATGGCGTACGATTGAAAAAATCATCGAGGTGGAAAAGCCTAATGCGTTATTGCCAACTATGGGTGGTCAAACAGCACTAAATTGTGCATTAGATTTAGAGCGTCACGGCATACTAGAAAAACACGGCGTTGAAATGATTGGCGCCAAGAAAGAAGCTATTGATAAGGCTGAAGATCGAGATTTATTTCGTGAAGCTATGCTTAAGATTGGTCTTGATATGCCTAAGGCAGCAGTGGCTCGTAATTTGGAAGATGCACACAAGATTCAAGAAGAAGTGGGCTTCCCAACTATCATTCGTCCATCGTTTACCATGGGTGGTAGTGGCGGCGGTATTGCTTACAATAAACAAGAGTTTGTTGAAATTTGTGAGCGTGGCTTAGATCTCTCACCTACTAACGAGCTTTTGGTTGAAGAGTCGATTGTTGGTTGGAAAGAATTCGAGATGGAAGTGGTGCGTGACACCAAAGATAATTGTATTATTATTTGCTCGATTGAAAATCTTGATCCAATGGGTATTCATACGGGAGATTCAATTACTGTAGCACCGGCACAAACCCTAACTGACAAAGAATATCAAGTCATGCGCAACGCTTCATTGGCAGTGCTTCGTGAGATTGGCGTGGATACAGGAGGGTCAAATGTACAGTTTGCACTTAACCCTGAAAATGGCCGACTCACTATTATTGAGATGAATCCACGTGTCTCTCGTTCATCAGCATTGGCTTCAAAAGCAACTGGCTTCCCAATTGCAAAGGTGGCGGCTAAGTTAGCAGTAGGCTACACGTTAGACGAGCTTGATAACGATATTACCGGTGGCAAAACGCCAGCGTCATTCGAGCCAAGTATTGATTATGTGGTTACTAAAATTCCACGTTTTGCTTTTGAGAAATTCCCTAAAGCAGATGATCGCTTAACCACACAAATGAAATCAGTGGGCGAGGTGATGGCTATGGGCTCAACCTTCCAAGAGTCTTTGCAAAAAGCCCTACGAGGTCTGGAAACTGATAAGTCTGGTTTAGACCCAATTGTTGATCTAAATGCCGATGATGCCAAAAACAAAATTAGATCTGAGTGTATTTCAGCAAGAGGTGACCGTATTTTCTATTTGGCAGACGCCTTTAGATTGGGCATGAGCCTAGAAGAAGTATTTGACTTATCTAAAGTTGACCCTTGGTTCTTGGCTCAGATTGAAGATATTGTCTCATCTGAGATGCAAATCAACGGCATGAATGTTGCTGATATTGATAAAAATGAATTGTTTGCATTAAAGCGCAAAGGTTTTTCTGATGCACGTTTGGCAGATTTATTTTGCTGTAGTGAATCTTCAGTGCGAGAGCGCCGTAAAGTCCTTAATATCAAGCCTGTATATAAGCGCGTAGATTCTTGTGCAGCAGAGTTTGACACACAAACAGCTTATTTGTATTCAACTTATCAACAGCAATGTGAGGCCAACCCAACTGATAAGAAAAAAATTATGATCCTTGGTGGTGGCCCTAACCGCATTGGTCAAGGCATCGAATTTGATTATTGCTGTGTGCATGCCTCATTAGCTCTGAGAGAAGATGGTTACGAAACTATTATGGTGAATTGTAATCCTGAAACAGTATCAACCGATTATGATATTTCAGACCGCCTATATTTTGAACCACTTACTTTAGAAGATGTATTGTCTATTATTGAGGTGGAAAGTCCAGACGGCATTATTGTGCATTATGGTGGCCAGACACCACTTAAATTAGCCGATGCACTTGAAAAAAGTGGTGCAAAAATTATTGGCACAACGCCAGATGCAATTGACTTAGCTGAGGATCGCGAGCGTTTCTCACAAATGCTACAAGAACTAGATTTAAAGCAACCACTTAACGGTACGGCACGCTCATTAGAGCAAGCACAAGATATTGCTGATGCGATAGGCTTCCCACTAGTAGTACGACCTTCCTATGTACTGGGTGGTCGTGCAATGGAAATTGTCTACGATAAAGACTCACTAGACCACTATATGCATACTGCAGTACAA
>CAJVCK010000024.1 GCA_910595805.1 uncultured Candidatus Thioglobus sp.
ATGCGGCAGACCTTGCCAAGGGTCATCCTGGTGCACAGATTCGTGATAATGCTTTATCTAAAGCACGTTTTGAATTCCGCTGGGAAGATCAGTTTAACCTTGGTTTAGACCCAGACACCGCACGTAAATATCACGATGAAACATTGCCTAAACAGGCAGCAAAAACATCTCACTTCTGTTCAATGTGTGGCCCGAAGTTTTGTTCAATGAAGATCACTCAAGAAATTAAAACCATGGATGATGAAGAAATTGCTAAGATTAATGCAATCCAAATAGAGATGGATCAAAAATCAGCTGAATTTTTAGAAAATGATTCTGAGATCTATATGAAAGAAGGCGCCTAACTCTTTATTTGGTTTTTTACTGAAATTTCTAGTTTTTTAAATTCTTTTAGGCAGCACTGCTTAGAAGGGTTGAGGTTTTCGCAGTTGCAGTAGTTATATTTGGTCTGAAACACGACAAAATCTTTTAAAACAGCGCCTTTTCCAATTTTTAACGCTTCTAAGTAAGCATTTTCACTGATATTAAAACAATAACACAGTGTTTTTTCATCGATTTTAGTATTGCAACAACCCATTTTTATTATTTTCCAAGTTTTTCAAGCTAGCATCTTTAATTATAATTCTTAATTAAATTTTATTTTTGTATTTTTTTTATACAGGTTATAATTTAATTTAATATTTTTTTATTAATACACTTAATGAAACAGATTTCCCGTTTTCTATTTTTAATTTTATTATCAAGTTTAGCTTTTGCAGGACCACATCCATCTAAGCCTTGGGTGGAAATTAATTACCCTCAAGACAAGGAAAAGCGTTGGTGGGATGATGCCTGGTGGAAACAAGGTCAATTACCTATACCCCAAAATTATGAAGTCTCTATGGAAGAAGTTAGTTATATGGATAACGGCGTTGAAGTTGAGGCATTTTTGTTTAAACCAACTAAGCCCGGCAAGTATTTACCTATCTTATTCCAGCATGGTCGTCGTGGTTTAGGTTCGTGGACATTGCCAAGAGTTAAGCGTTTAGCAGCGCGTGGTTTTATTGTTTTGGCACCCGATATGTTTGGCACTTATATGAAATCAGCTTTCCCTATTGAGCATGATTATATTTACGATCAGCACGTTGCTAAAGGCATTGATGCATTGTTACAACGTGATGATATTATTGGCAATAAGGCTTGTACTGTGTCACATACACGTGGTGGATATATGACGTTAAAAGCTTTGGTAGCACACGAGCAACAAGCTGAAAAGGTAGCTTGTTATGTATCGTACTATCCGCATTGGCAAGATCCTAATGCAGCAGAAGCCAAACAGATATATCAATATGCACCTGAGATTAATGAACTTAACGTACCAACATTAATTTTTATTGGTGAACATGATCAATATCAAAGAATGAGACCGATTTTAGCAGGCATTGATGTTTTAAAAGGCAAAGGTATTGATGCTGAGTTAATTATCTATCCAGGTGTGGGCAGGGGTTTTGATTTTAGACCATCACACGTGAGAACTTTTGCAGACGATCTAGCAACCAAAGATGCTAATCAGCGAACGGCTGCGTTTGTTAGACAGCATTTAAAGTAAAGCTTATTCTACGGGTGTAAGACTGATTCAACTTGTTTGATCAAGTTATCAACTGCCCCTTGTTGAGATTTAAAATATTGGTTGGCATTCTTACCCAGTGTTTTGGCTTTTTTATCATCATCTAATAATTGGGTGATTTGTTTTAATAATTCATTGGCATTTTGCACCTGAATACTACCGTTTAGTTTGAGTAAGTCTGATGAGATTTCGTCAAAGTTAAAGACATTCGGACCAAATAGTATCGGCTTAGATAGGGCAGCAGGCTCGAGCATATTATGCCCACCTGTGTTGTTAAGACTGCCACCCATAAACACAATATCAGCTACATCAAAATAAGGCATCATCTCACCCATAGAGTCACCTAATAACACTTGGCAATCTGTACAAGGTTTGTTTCTAGAGCGCTTGGTTACGCTAAGTCCATTTTTTTGTGCGAGTTCATACACTTCGTTAAAACGCTCAGGATGTCTTGGAACAATCAGCATTAGTGCGTCAAAAGGCTCTTTTAAATAGGCATTAATAATATCTTCTTCTTCACCGTTGTGGGTGCTAGCAAAGACCACTACTCTGCGTTTTCCAATCATGGTCTTTAATTTTTGACAGAGCAGCTTATCCACACTTGGACTTTGGTCAAATTTAATATTACCAGCAACCATGACTTTATCATTATTAACACCAAGGAGAGTAAAACGATCAGCAGAGTTTTGATTTTGTGTAGCAATCATTGTGAATTTGTTTAACGTATGGTTGGCCAATGTTGGCGCAAATTTTTGGTATTTTTCTAATGATCGTTGTGATAATCGCGCATTAACTAGCAAACTCGGTATGTTGTTTTTATTTAGCGCATGAATGAGATTGGGCCAAATTTCTGTTTCTAATAGAAGGCATATTTGTGGATTGATTTGTTTAATATAACGATTGACAATCAATGGCAAATCAAATGGAAAATAATAGTGCAGGACTTCACTTTGGTAATGATCTTTAAGCGCTTGTGATCCAGTCGGCGTGGTGGTTGTAACCAAAACTCGATGTTCAGGATAGTTATTAATCAATTGATCAATCAGTACAGTGGCTGCTCGAAATTCACCCATAGAGACGCAATGCACCCAGATAATAGGTACTGGGATTTTATTAACAAACCCTAACCGCTCATGAATTCTATGGCGGTAAGCAGGTGTTTTTATGCCTTTCATTAATAAGCGCAATACCAGAAAAGGTAAAAGCAAATATCCGACTAAGCTGTAGAGAGTTCGATTCATTGATAAAAGGTATAATACACGCATTGTATTTTAGTGGTTTATTATGAAATTTGTTGACTCTGCGTCAATTCGTGTTGAAGCTGGTAAAGGTGGTGCAGGCTGCTTAGGTTTTCGTCGAGAAAAATATATCCCTGACGGTGGACCTGACGGTGGTGACGGTGGTGACGGCGGCCATGTTTATTTTCGCGGTCAGGAAGGTTTAAACACACTGAGTGAATTTCGTTTTAACCGTTTGTTTAGGGCTAAAAACGGCCAACCAGGCCAAGGTCAAAATAAGCGTGGTAAGTCGGCTGTGCATTTAACCGTTGAAATCCCCTTAGGCACCAAAGTGTACGATTTAGAAACTGATGAACTCATTGGTGAAATGATTGAACATGATCAAGTCATGTTGGTCGCCAAGGGCGGGTTTCATGGTCTGGGCAATACGCGTTTTAAATCAAGTGTTAACCGTGCACCACGTAAAACCACACCAGGTACGCCGGGTGAAGCGAGAGAAATTGGTCTTGAGCTTAGCATTATGGCAGATATCGGTTTGTTGGGTATGCCTAATGCCGGTAAGTCGAGTTTGATTAGGCAAATCTCAAGTGCCCGACCAAAAGTTGCTGATTACCCATTTACCACCTTGCATCCATCTTTAGGTGTAGTGTCGTTAAATGACACGCATATTGTTATGGCTGATATTCCAGGCCTGATTGAAGATGCTTCTGAGGGTGTGGGTTTAGGGTTTGAGTTTTTAAAACACCTTTCACGCGCTAAAGCATTATTACATGTGGTGGATATTTTGCCAGCTGATGCGTCAGATCCTGTTCAAAACTATTCAACCATTGAGAACGAGCTAGCAAAGTACGACCAAGATTTGGCTAACAAGCCAAGGCTTTTGGCCATCAATAAAATGGACTTATTACCTGAGAGTGATAGGGATAAAATAGTGAAAGATTTTTTAAACAAAATTGACTATCAAGGCAAAGTGTTTAATATTTCTGCGCTGAACGGTTTAGGCTGTAAAGACTTAGTATATGGGTTATTTCAATTAGTAGAAGAAAATGGCTAAACAAAGATGGGTAATTAAAATTGGCTCTGCATTACTAACCAACGACGGCAAAGGGTTGGATACGACTTCTATCGCCTCATGGGTAGAGCAAATTGTTGCACTTACCAAGCAAGATATTGAAGTGATATTAGTCTCTTCTGGTGCGATTGCTGAGGGCATTAAACGTCTAGGTTGGGACACACGTCCAGACGATATTCATAAACTTCAAGCGGCAGCTGCCGTTGGGCAAATGGGTCTTATTCAAACCTATGAATCCCTCTTTGCTAAGCACAATATGCATACTGCACAGATTCTATTAACGCATGACAATCTCACCAATGCTGATCGTTATGAAAACATCTCATCAACGCTGAATAATTTATTAGATTTTGGCACAGTACCAATTGTTAATGAAAATGACACAGTGGCCACTGATGAGATTAAGTTTGGTGACAATGACACGTTGGCAGCCTTAGTGGCTAATTTAGTCGGCGCAAGTAAATTGATTATTCTCACTGACCAAGGTGGTGTGTATGATTCTGATCCTCGTCAAAATACAGATGCCAAGTTGATTGACACTATTAATGTAAATGATGAAAGACTAGAGAAAGTAGCAGGCCGCACAGGTGGTTCGCTTGGCTCTGGTGGTATGTACACTAAAGTGCTTGCAGCAAAGAAAGCTGCTGAATCGAATGCAGTCACTATTATTGCCTCTGGAAAAACATCTGATGTATTAACAAGATTAGCCAATGGTGAACATGTTGGCACGTTGGTCTCTTGTTAGCTTATATCGGCCTGGGTTCCAATTTAAACAACCCAAAACAACAAATTAAAGACGCGCTGATTGCGCTTAACTCGACACAAGATGTAAAAGTGGTGGCCTTGTCTAGTCTGTATCAATCCAAACCCATTGATAACTCTGAGCAGCCTGATTATATTAATGCCGTTTGCCAAGTAGACACCCATTTAACTGCGTTAGAGTTGTTGTACGTATGTCAAGAAATTGAAACCAAGCAGCACCGCGTTCGAGAAAAAAAATGGGGCGCAAGAACTATTGATTTAGATATTATTCTTTATGGTGTGCAAGTGGTCGCATCAAAGCAGTTGATTATTCCACACCCTGAAATGATGAATCGAGCCTTTGTGTTGGTGCCATTATCTGAAATGGAGCCAGATCTTAAAGTGCCTGTATTAGGCCCTTTACAAGAATTGATTGATCAAATAGATACTTCAGAGTTGATTAAGTTATGAAGATTAATGAATTGCAAGCATTTAAAAAATCTGGTGAAAAAATCACCTGCTTAACAGCTTACGATAGTTCATTTTCCTCAGTTTTTGATACATGTGGTGTTGATGTTATTTTGGTCGGTGACTCGTTGGGCAATGTTATTCAAGGCGGTGAAAACACCCTTGGTGTCACCATGGAGGACATGATCTACCATACTCAGTCAGTAGCAAAAGGCATTCAAGATGCTTTACTGATTGCAGACATGCCTTACCAGAGTTATGAAAGTGCAGATCAAACATTGTCGAATGCTCAGCGACTGATTGATGCGGGCGCACAAATGGTGAAGTTTGAGGGTGGTCAAGAGCATAAAAATTCGTTTGAAATTTTACAAGTCAATAACATTCCAGTCTGTGGACATCTCGGCCTACAACCACAATCAGTGATCGAAATGGGTGGCTATAAAGTACAAGGCAAAGACGAAACTAGTGCTAAACGAATCATTGATGACGCACTCGCATTAGAATCTTGGGGCGTGAAAACGCTAGTGCTTGAATGCGTGCCTGCCGTCTTAGCTAAGCAGATTTCTCAAGCAATAAGTATTCCAACCATTGGTATTGGCGCAGGCGTGGATTGTGATGGCCAAGTACTCGTGAGCTATGATATGCTTGGAATTAATACAGGGCATTCACCGAAGTTTGTTAGAAACTTTATAAAAGAGAATAATGACATTCAAGGTGCTGTTGATGCTTTTATTAAAGCAGTTAAATGCCAATCATTTCCGGACGATGAATACAGTTACTAGTTACTAATTTCCGTGCAAACTTATACAACAATTCAATCATTACAAGATACAGTTGAAAATTATCGATCTCAAGGGCAGAGTATTGCTTTTGTGCCAACCATGGGTGGCCTGCACGCTGGACACCTATCCCTGGCAAAGCTTGCTAAACAAAAGGCAGACAAAGTCATAGTGAGTGTGTTTGTGAATCCAACGCAGTTTGGTGAGAATGAAGATTTTGACCAATACCCTAAAACAATTGAACAAGATATTAACTTATTAGAACAACATCAAGTTGACGGTCTATTTACACCAAGCATTGAACAAATTTATCCTCAGGGTTTACATAGCGACATTAAAGTTGGCGATATGGGTGATGTTTTGTGTGGCGCTTCCAGACCAGGGCATTTTGATGGAGTAGTGCAGGTGGTTCATCGTTTGCTTGAAATTGTAAAGCCTAATGTAGCTATATTTGGACAAAAAGATTACCAGCAATTGTTAGTAATTACACAAATGGCTGCTCAATATTTTCCAACGGTTGAGATACTATCACAAGCGACTATCAGAGAAAAAGACGACCTGGCCATGAGTACACGCAATCAATATCTGTCAACCAATGAAAGAAAAATCGCACCTCATCTATATCAGGCATTGCTTCAAGCCAAGCAAGATTATTTGAATAATACAGCAGTTGAAACATTAACTAATAAAGCAAAACACAACCTTGCTGAAGACTTCAAGGTGGATTATCTGGAAGTACTAGATGCAAATACCCTTAAGCAAATCACTGATAATACAAGTAAAATTGCGATATTATGCGCAGTCTTTTTAGGATCAACTCGATTGATTGATAATATAATTTTTAATAAAGGATAACCATGTTTAACATTACTGACGAAGCCCAAACTTATGTAGCCGAATTATTTGCCCAGCAAGGTGAAGAAGATTTAGGTCTAAAGGTTGATATTGAAAAAGCCGGCACACCAGCTGCTGCAGTGACTTTTAATTTCTGCTACTCTAAAGATTTAGGAAAAACTTATTTTAAATTTGAGTACGATGGTTTTAATGCATTTATTGATGAGGGTAATTTTGACTATTTAAAAGATTCTGAAGTAGCTTTGAAGGAAGAAGGCTCCAGTAAAAAACTCACTATTACTGCACCAAATGCCAAAGGCGAAGCGCCAAAAGATGATGCCCCTTTAGCAGAAAAAATTAAATACACTATTGCTGCTGAAGTCAATCCTCAATTAGCCTCGCACGGTGGTTTTGTTGAACTAGTAGAGATTACAGACGAGATGGATGTTATCCTTAATTTTGGTGGTGGTTGCCAAGGCTGCTCTTCAGTTAAAGTGACACTTAAAAATGGTGTAGAATCGCAATTAAAATCGCTTTATCCACAGATTAAAAATGTTTTAGATGTGACAGATCATTCACAAAAAGAAAACGCTTATATGTAGCTTTCTTGGCTTATGGTATAACATTTCCATGATGACAACAATGAAAGCTAGTGCGCAAGATCGTAGAAGCGCGAAAGCTCCACACGAACTTTTTACAATTAATACAGTTATTGTGCATTTGTTTTTTTCATTGGGGATGATTAAGTTGTTTAGCTTTCCAATGGGTTTGGCTATCGGTATTTCTATTGCAATCTCTTTGTGTATTATCGTTTTCACTTTCTTTCAAACTAAAAACGCCAAAAAAAATTATCCATATTTGGTGTATCTGCACTGGCAACTTTCATTGAGTCGTTATAAGCTTTTGATTGGTGCCTATGTGTTTTATTTTTTAGTCACTTCACTGTCTATGGTCATTAGTGTAGATGCACCTACAAGCATGGATGGTAGTAAGATTATAGATTCTATCTTGGATCTTTTAGGTGTGGTGCCATTATTTTTCGCTATATTAGTTTCAGTGGTTTTAGGATCTGGCTCAATGTTTAATGCGGGTCGTGGTGAAATTGATGAAGCCTTTATGAAAAAACACCCTCAATGAATGAATTTACACTGATAGAGCGTTATTTTAATTGGGATAGTTATCATCCAGTTAATTTAAATGTTGGTGATGATTGTGCCATTATTGACAATACACCCAACACACAAATTGTTACCAGTGTTGATACATTAATTGAAGGTATTCACTTTCCTAAAAATACCAGTGCTGCAGATATTGCTTATAAGGCATTGGCTGTTAATTTAAGCGATTTGGCGGCGATGGGTGCCACACCAAAATACTTTACCCTAGCCTTAACACTAGCCGAATTAAACGAAGTATGGTTAAGCGAATTTTCTGAATCTTTAAAACAATTAGCAAAGGAATATCGCATTGATCTTATTGGTGGCGACACTACTAAAGGCGCTTTGAGTATTACCATTAATATTATCGGTGAAGTAGAAACAGATAAGGCGTTGTTGCGTTCAGGTGCTCAGGTCGATGATTTAATTTATGTATCTAGTACTGTCGGTGATGCTGCCTATGCATGGCGACAAATTGAGCAGGGTGATAGACCTCTAGATTTTTATTTAAATCGATTTAATCGACCAACACCCAGGGTAGCATTAGCACAACAGCTAGTTGGTGTTGCGAATGCTTGTATTGATATCTCAGATGGTTTAGAGCAGGATCTATCACACATCCTAAAACGTTCTAAAGTGGGCGCAAATATTAATTTAGATGCTATCCCAATTAGTGATGAAGTGGCCGGCTATATCAATACCACTCAAGATTGGTGTGTTGCCTTAGCAGGAGGCGATGATTATGAGTTGTGTTTTACTGTCAGCAGAGAAAATGTAGAAAAAATCGAAGCATTAGAACAACAGCTTGATATCAAGTTAACCGCTATTGGTGATATTACAAAGAATCAAGGTTTAAAGATCAAAGGTCTAGATAAGGCTTGTCAATCTTATCAGCATTTTTAGATTATTTTATCCTAAAATTTTCAAGTATTTTTCAGGAAGTAAATTCCAGATATTTTGGTATTCTGCGAGGCATTTTTTTTAAATGCGAAGGAGTATAGGAAAACCTATATGACTAAGTATTTAAAAAAGATAACAAAGGAGAAGGTCAAAAGATATGAGAATTTAGACTTCTTTACGTTCCGCGATGGTTTTGCAGTCTATACACTCTGTGGCGGTAGGGCGAGCCTCTAGGCGTATTAAAGAGATTTCAGTGCCACAAGTTTTACAATAACCATAATCACCTAACTCGATT
>CAJVCK010000025.1 GCA_910595805.1 uncultured Candidatus Thioglobus sp.
TTATCTTTTTGCACCTCTAAAGCGCCTGGATTAATCAAATCAACAATGCTTTTATCTTGTTTTTGATTGCTAAAGCTGCATAAAGCTTCATAAACCATAAAACTCCCCATGAACTTAGCATCTACAGAGTGTCCAGCGATATGTGGTGTGGCCCAATAGGCGTTTTTTTGTAAGTTTTGGTTGATATTTGGCTCGTTTTCCCAGCAATCAATGATATTGACCATCGTTTGCGTTTTTTCCCAAATTTTTTCTTCAATCACGCCACCTCTTGCTGCGTTAAAAAGAATAGTTTGATCGCTAATATGATGAAAATTAGCCTTGTTTAGCAGTCGATAGGATGGATATTTTCCATCAAATGTCAGTGGCGTGTGAAAAGTAACGATATCGGCGCCGAGTGCGGTATCCAAATCGACAAAATTTGGTAAATTTTCATTTTCTTGCCTGATGGGATCGTTCAATAGAGTTTTTATGCCCATCAAATCTGCTTTTGCAGCTAAACGTGAGCCAACATTACCCACACCGATTATTCCCAAAGTTTTTTTCGTGTAGTCAAAATCCAGTTCATCAGCTAAGTTAACAATTGCACTAATGACAAACTCGGCCACTGCCATTGAATTACAACCTTGGGCTGAAAAGAAGGTAATGTTGTTTTTTGCTAAATAATCTTGATCAACATGATCAAGACCTGCAACGGTTGAGCCGACAAATTTGACCTTGCTTCCTTCTAGTAAATCTTGGTTGACTTTGGTACGTGAGCGCACGATGAGTGCGTCAGCATCCTTTACAGAGGCCTTATCAATGCTTCGGCCAGGTATGGTAATTATCTCACCAAATTGCGAGAATATTTCGTTGTAAGCATAACACGCATCATCAATAACTAATTTCATAATGTCCAATCGATAGGTTGTTGGTTGTGCATTTTAAGGTAGTCATTGGTTTGTGAGAAATGTTTACAACCAAAAAAACCTTTATGTGCTGAAAAAGGTGACGGGTGTGACGCGGTTAAAACCAAGTGTTTGCTTTGGTCGATCAGTTCGATTTTTTGTTGCGCATAGGCGCCCCATAACAAAAACACCAAGTTTTGTTTTCTTTCATTGAGGATATCAATTACCGTATCGGTAAAATCAACCCAGCCAGATTTGGCATGTGATCCTGGTGAATTTTTCTCAACAGTGAGTACGCTATTTAGCAATAAGATGCCTTGGATAGCCCAATGAGTTAAATCGCCATTTTTACTAGGCTCAAAATCAAGGTCTGATTTTAGCTCTTGGTAGATGTTTCTGAGTGAGGGTGGAATACTAACACCCTTAGGCACTGAGAAGCTCAAACCATGGGCCTGGCCTTCGTTGTGATAAGGATCTTGCCCTAAAATGACAACTTTTGTGTTATCAAAACTACTCAAATCAAATGCTTTAAATATTTGATCTTTTGGTGGGTAAATAGTTTTATTATGCTTTGACTCGTAATCTAGAAATGTTAATAATTGCTGATAGTAATCTTGTTTGAAGATGAAGCCCAACTCATTAGACCAATCATTTGTCAAAGTCCAGCCCACCATAAGCGAAATCTTAAGCCAAATTCTGTCGTGTATCCAACCTCAACAAATTGTATACGCCCCTCAGGATTAACGATAAAACTACTGGGTGTACCCTTAACGCCAAATAGTCTTGATAAAGACCCTGAATGATCATTAATAATATTGTCAAGTCTTAGGTTGTTTTCTTCTGCATATTTTTTAATGTCTTCATTAGAGCCAGACTGAATAGCAATGTTAAGCACTTTGTAATCCTCAGATACAGCTTGAATGTTATCATTTTCCATTGCACAAACAGGGCACCAGGTTGCCCAAAAATGCACCAAAATACCCTGATTAGGTAATGGGTTAGAATTCATGGTTTCACCACTTAATGTTTTAGAGGTAAAGCTTGGCACTTGGCCAATTGTCAGGTCTTGATGTTGCCACATGCGAATGACAAAGATGGCTAAAATAACCATCATTATCTGCATAATGGTTTTTCTACTTGGGCGATTAATTTTCATAAACAATATTATAGACTAATGAAAGATACTACAGATTGGATCCAACGTTGGAAAGACGCACAAATTGGGTGGCATCTTAACCAGCCCAACTCTAAATTAATTGAATTTATAGATTGCCTAGAATTGCAAAATGGAGACACTGTGTTTGTGCCACTTTGTGGAAAAAGCCAAGACATGATGTATCTGTTAGAACAAGGATTTAAAGTAATTGGTGTCGAGTTAAGTTATTTGGCAATTGAACAATTTTTTAATGAAAATAACCTTACTTATTCAATTCATCAACTAGATAAATTTATCTTGTATAGAGGCGATAATATTAATTTGTATTGCGGCGATTATTTTGCACTAGACGATTCTATGTTAGAGCATGTTGTTGCTGCATATGATCGCGCAGCTTTAATCGCTCTACCTATCGATTTAAGAGCAAAATATGCACAGCATTTTTATTCTATAATATCGAATAATTGTAGGGTGTTATTATTAACACTTAATTACCCACAATCACAAATAAGCGGCCCACCTTTTGCAGTTGATGAGAATGAGGTGGATTCGCTGTTTGGTAATAGGTTCGAATATCAACAATTACAGTGTTTTAATGATATTAAAAATGAACCTAAGTTTTTACGCGCTGGCGTAGATTTTATTGAAAAAGCAACTTATTGTTTGCATAAGAGAGGAGAGTAAGAAAATGGCAAAAAAAGTAAATGGCGTAGTCGCCCAGTTTGGCACTAAAGGATATGGTTTTATTACCGGTGATGATGGTGAGAAGTATTTCGTTCATCAGAAAAATATTTATAACAAGTCCCGCTTGCAAGCAGATACACGTGTGATATTTGATGCTGAAGATTCTGAGAAGGGCATGGTAGCAGTCAACGTTGAATTAGAAGAAACTAGCAATACTGAGTCAACATCATTATCAGATGGTGCAATTAAAGGTATGTTTGCTATATTGTTTATTATGCAAGCTATTGTGGCTTATAAAGTGTTTTTCCCGGTAGCAGGTTAATGAGAAAAAGTTTATTTATTATTTTCCTTGCAACTTTTTTGAGCGGATGTCTTTCAACGCCAGCAGTCGAGGTTAGTAATATTTGTAATTTAATGGATGAAGAGGTTAGTTGGTACCGTTCAATTAAAGCCAGTGAAAAAAAATACGGCTCACCAATGCATGTTCAATTAGCCATTATTTATCAAGAGTCTCGTTTTGCCTCTGATGCAAAACCCCCAAGAGAGAAACTCTTTGGAGTAGTTCCTTGGTTGAGGCTAACATCTGCCTATGGTTTTGCGCAAGCAAAAGACGAGACTTGGGATTGGTATCAATTAAAGACAGGTAATAAAGGTGCTGATCGCGACGATTTTGATGATGCGGCAGATTTTGTGGGCTGGTATATGGATAGATCAGAGGCATTATCAGGCATTAAGAAAACAGATGCCTATAATCAGTATTTAGCGTATCACGAAGGACACAATGGTTTTAATAAAAAAACTTATAAAGCTAAGCCGTGGTTGACAAGTGTTGCCAGAAAAGTTGCTAGTAATGCTAGAAAATACAGACAACAGCTTGATCAATGTCGATCAGAGTTAGATAGAAATAGTATTTGGAGGTTGTTTTAATGTCTAACTGGACGGAGATTTTAGATCGTATACCCAAAGAAGGTACGATGGTAGAAGTTGTTGTTAAAGGTAAAGATTTGTTTGTGACAATGAATAAGGGCATTTTATATTGTGCAGAGAATCGTTGCCCACACGAAGACATTAAACTTACATTAGGTTGTTTAAAAGGCAATCGTGTTAAATGTTCGTTGCATGGTTACAGTTTTGATCTAGAAACAGGCGGTTCTTCAGAAGATGATGTTGATAATATGCAAACTTATACTATCAAACAAGAAAATAATAAAATTTATATCGAGGTTTAATCATGAGTACTGATTCACAAGCATTAATGAAGTCTATTATTCAGCGTGTAGCGACCGGCCCTGATTTGAGTAAAAATATTGATTTCGAAGAGGCCAGAGACGGTATGCAAGCAATACTTCGTGGTGAAATTGACGATGTGCAATCAGCCATCTTTTTGATTGCGCTACGCATGAAGCGTGAAACCATGGAAGAGAACGAAGGTATCTTGGCGGCAATTCTAGCTGAAAGTGATAAGCAACAAGTGAATGTCGATGATTTAGTAGATTTGGGTGACCCTTATAGTGGCTATAACCGTTCTATTCCAGTTTCATCATTCTTGCCACCCTTATTAGCCGAACTTGGTTTACCTACAGTTATTCATGGTTTAGATAGTGTTTCGCCTAAGTTTGGTTTAACACATCGTCATATTAGTGAGGCGCTTGGCTTGAGTGTTGATCATTCAACAGCACAAGCTAAGGCTCGATTAGAAGATCCAGCTATTGGCTGGAGTTATATTGATCAAAACAGTTATTGTAAAGGTTTACATAATATTGTTTCACTTCGTGATCGCGTCATTAAGCGTACAGTGATTAATACCGTGGAGACTTTAATTGGCCCACTCAGAGGAAAAACTACCCATTCTATTTTGGGTTATGTGCATAAGCCTTATCCGCCAATCTATGCAGATTTAGTGAAAGCTTCAGGTATGGATAGCGCCTTACTTATTCGAGGTGTGGAAGGAGGGGTCATACCATCTCTACGCCAAAAAGGTTTAATGATTTCTTATCAGGGTAGCGATGAGATAGATCGTGTTGATATTGATCCTAAACTACTAGGCATTGAGCAAGATATGCGCGCTATTTCCTTTCCAGGCGAGTTGGATGTACATCAAAATATTCCTGAGCTGGCAGACCATACAATGAAGCTCGGTAAAGCGGCCCTTGCAGGTGAAAAAGGTATGTTTTATGACGGGTTAGTTTTATCTGCCTCATTAGTACTGTGGCATACTAAAAAAGCCGAATCATTGGTAGATGCATCACAGATGGCTAGAGAAGCTTTAAACTCTGGAAAAGCGCTCAATCGCCTAATATAACTAACTTGTAAAAAAATATGGTATGCTAACCCTAATACTAACATTCTTAGGGAAATATGAAAGCATCTGATTTGTTTGTAAAGGCGCTAGAAAACGAAGGTGTTGAGTATATATTTGGCATCCCAGGTGAAGAAAATCTAGACCTTCTTGATTCACTTAGAAACTCATCTATTAAATTTATCCTTACTCGACATGAGCAGGCTGCAGCGTTTATGGCGGCTACTTATGGACGTCTAACTGGACGAGCAGGTGTGTGTTTAGCCACACTTGGTCCTGGCGCTACTAATCTTGTAACTGCGATTGCCTATGCACAACTGGGCGCGATGCCTATCGTGGTGATTACCGGGCAAAAGCCAATTAAAGCAGGCCTGCAAGGCAAATTCCAAATTCTTGATATTGTTAGAATGATGGAGCCTTTGGTGAAAGATTCTGATCAAATTGTCTACGGTCGACAAATCCCTGCATTGGTACGTGGTGCCTTTCGTGTTGCCGAAGAAGAGCGTCCAGGCGCTGTACATCTTGAATTACCAGAAGATGTGGCTAGAGAGGAGGTTGAAGATGATAGTGTTTTTCCTCGGCAAACGATTCATAGGTTGTTTGCTACAAATAAAGCCATTGAGAAAGCGGCCAGTGTCATTACACAGGCTAAAAGACCGTTACTACTTGTTGGTGCTGGCGCCAATAGAAAACGCATTCGTGAGCCTTTGTCAAAGTTTTTAGACAAAACAGGCATCTTGTTTTTTAATACACAAATGGGCAAGGGTGCACTCAGTGGTAATGTTGATAAGTTTATTGGCACAGCTGCTTTTTCTTCGAAGGATTATGTGCATGAAGCTATAAAAAAGGCTGATTTAATTATCAATGTAGGACATGATATTGTTGAAAAACCACCTTTTTTAATGAATAGCGGCAAGCAAACAGTTATTCATATCAACTTTCACTCTGCAGAAATTAAAGATATTTATCATCCACAATTAGAGGTTATTGGTAATATCTGTGACACAATATCTAGACTTACTGATGAGTTGTCTGGATGCGTTAATTGCAATACTGAATGGGTTGACGATATTCGTGAACGCACAAGAGTTGCTATTCATTCTCTAGATGATGATCCTTCGTTTCCAATGTTGCCACAAAGGGTGGTAGCAGATGTGCGTAAAGTGATGGACTCTAAGGATATTGTTTCTCTAGATAATGGTATGTTTAAATTATGGTTTGCGCGTCACTATCATACACGTGAACCAAATACGCTGCTATTGGATAACGCCTTGGCAACCATGGGTGCGGGTCTACCATCAGCCCTGACTTGTGCATTAATGTATCCCAATCTCCGAGTGATGGCAGTGTGTGGCGATGGTGGATTTATGATGAATTCACAAGAGCTAGAAACAGCCACTCGTTTAAATTTGAATATAGTAGTGTTGATTTTTAATGACAATGGTTATGGCATGATTAAATGGAAGCAGGCTGGTCAAGAGTTAGAAGATTTTGGTTTAGATTTTAACAATCCAGATTTTGTTATGTATGCACAAAGTTATGGTGCTACCGGCCATAGAATAATGTCAAGCGATGATCTTGTCCCGACTTTAAATAAAGCTTTTAATGATGGTGGTGTACATGTGATCGATTTACCGATTGATTATTCGCAAAATACCAAAACATTGCTAGATGATCTAAAACAATTTGATAGTTAAGGCAAGATAATGGCAGCAGAAAAGTTAATTGTTAATCAAGCTTACACTGGCGTAGTATTGGCTGAGCTAGAAATGCATGACAGTGCACAAGTTGACACCATGCTCTCAACTGCTCAAACTCTGCATAAAGACGGCTGTTTGAGTATGAATGAACGTGTGCGTATTTTGCAAAAATTAGCTAAATTGGTAGATGCTGAACATGAAGAATTTTCACGTTTGATTGCCAACGAAGGTGGCAAGCCAATTCGCGATGCACGAGTAGAAGTGACACGTGCTGTTAATGGAATATATATTGCCATTACTGAGATTGAAAATAGCAAAGGTATTGAAATACCAATGGATTTGAGTGCTGCCGGTGCTGACCATGAGGCTTTTACCATTCTAGAGCCAATTGGCGTGGTGGTGGCGGTGAGTGCGTTTAATCATCCACTTAATTTAAGTATTCATCAAATAATCCCTGCAGTTGCTACAGGTTGTCCAGTCATTATTAAACCAGCTTCGGTTACCCCATTGTGCTGTTTACGTTTAACAGAGTTAATCAAACAAGCAGGATTGCCAGATGGCTGGGTGCAAGTAGCACTTACCAATCGTGAAAATTCTGAAAAATTAGTAACTGATCCAAGAGTAGGCTTCTTCAGCTTTATCGGCTCTGCAAAAGTAGGCTGGTATTTAAAATCAAAATTAGCACCAGGTACGCGCTGTGCACTAGAGCACGGCGGTGTTGCCCCACTAATTTTGGACGAATATGCAGACGAAGAAGGTTTTGTTAATGGTGTGGTAAAGGCCAGTATGTATCATTCAGGCCAAGTTTGCGTCTCAGTGCAACGTGTTTATGTACCGAAGGCTAGAGAACAAGAATTAGCGCAAAAGATTGCCGATATTGCATCGATACAAGTAGTGGGCGATGCTATCAATGAAGACAGTGATTTGGGTCCGTTAATCTTACCAAAAGAAACCGATCGAATTGAAACATGGGTGGATGAGGCAATAAAAGAAGGTGCTCAGCTCATTACTGGAGGAAAGCGGATTAACGAGGTTAGCTATGAGCCAACTGTTTTGCTTAATCCAGCTAAGGATTCAAAAGTATCTACTCAAGAGGTTTTTGGCCCTATTGTGTGTATCTATGGTTATCAATCAATTGATGCTGCGATAGAGCAAGCGAATAGCCTGGATGTTTCTTTTCAATCATCTATTTTTAGTGACAATATGGCTTTGGCAATGGATGTGGCAAAAAAGTTTGAAGCGAGCGCGGTGATGATTAATGATTACACCACCTTTAGAGTTGATTGGATGCCGTTTGCAGGGCGCAAGCATTCAGGCTACGGCATTGGTGGCATTGGTTACTCTATGCGCGATATGCTAGAACATAAGATGATTGTTACTAAAGGATAGCTCTAAAGCTTAACCCTCAAATTGATGCTTGTATAAAGAAGCGTATTCACCTTTTGCATTAATTAGATCTTGATGTGAACCTTGTTCAATAATCTCACCACGACGTAACACCACAATTCTATCGGCTTTTTGAACCGTACTAAGGCGATGGGCAATAATAATAGTGGTACGGTCTTTTTGCATTTTATCAATGGCAGCTTGTACTTTTTTCTCAGTGGAAGAATCGAGCGCCGAAGTAGCTTCATCCAAAATCAAAATTGGGCTATCTTTGGCTATTGCACGAGCAATGGCCAATCGTTGACGCTGGCCACCAGAGAGTTTAGTGCCATCCTCACCAATTTCAGTATCGAATTGGTCACTCAGCTCCTGAATAAATTCATGCGCATTCGAAACCTTGGCAGCATGTTGGATTTGAGTATCACTCATAGCGTTAATTTGACCCAGAGCGATATTACCTTTAACGGTGTCATTAAATAAGCGTACATTTTGATCAACGAAAGCAATTTGAGATCGTAATGAATCGACTTCAAACTCATTAATATCTATACCATCAATAGTGATAACACCTGAATTAGGTGAGTAAAACTTGGCAAGAAGTTGGATAATCGTGGTCTTACCACTACCTGTTGAGCCAACCAAAGCAACGGTTTCACCAGGTTTAATGTTTAAATTAATATGATCAAGTACTGTGGCATCATCACTATAACTGAATGATACATCCTTAAATTCAATAGCGCCTTTTGCGTTTACAAG
>CAJVCK010000026.1 GCA_910595805.1 uncultured Candidatus Thioglobus sp.
ATAGACAGCTCATTAAAGTCTTGAACTGCTAGTTGTAACATTTTAAGGCGCTGCTCATTAGAAAAGTTAAGTTTATTTTTGTGCACAGGTGCTGCGCAAGGCATTAAAAATAAATCTGATAGATCCAGTTCTTTTTTAAGATTTAGTGCATTTTTTAAATGACCGAAATGTACAGGATCAAAAGACCCACCAAAAAAACCAATCATAGCAAAGCATCAAGCTCTTGTTGGCTTACTGGTTGCATCGGGTAAGTGCGAGAGCCATCGTGAATTTGATTGCGATAGCGCACAAAGTCGTCTTTATTATCAATCATTAAAAACGGATTGCCTAGTTTTTGCTCTGCCATGGTGGTGGTGATTTCTGAACCATAATCATGCCCGCAATGTAGTAGCACTTCATCTGGCACTTGCTTGAGTTTTTGTAGTGAATGGAAAAATACACCGGCATCAGCACCTGGCATCGCACAGTGTCCTGCACCGTAAACAAACAAACTATCACCTGCAATTAGGTGTCCATCTAGTAAGTAGCAAATACCGCCAGCTGTGTGCCCCGGCGTATTGATGATAGTAGCCTTTGTATTGCCTAAAGTGACTGTGTCATTGTCATCAACCGTTGTCACTGCGTGTCTAAGGCGTAAGTAGCGAGTTTCGTTGACACCAACAGTGATTTTAGCGCCGGTCTTTTCAGCCATTTCATCCACAGCGTTAATATGATCCCCATGCCAGTGAGTAAGCCAAATGTCAGTCAGCGTATAACCCTTGTCGGCAATTCTTTGAATGAATAAATCAGCCTCCCAAGCAGGATCAATAATCGCGCAGGTTTTAGACGCATGGTCAAAAATAAAATGAATTGAATTCTCGTAAGTACCCATATGATAGAGAATCTCTAACGTGTAAGTTTCTTCAATAAAGGTTTTTTCTAGCATGAGATATTTCCTTGATGATATACAAACATTTTACCAAACTGCACTTGACTATTCTGGCTTAGAGACTATAATTTAATTCTTTTGCTTGGCAACCAGTGTTTGGGGCTATAGCTCAGCTGGGAGAGCACGTCGCTGGCAGCGACGGGGTCAGCGGTTCGATCCCGCTTAGCTCCACCATAGCAAAGAAAGTTTATGTCGCCTTCGTCTATCGGTTAGGACCCTAGGTTTTCATCCTAGTAAGAGGAGTTCGATTCTCCTAGGCGATGCCATATTCTAAAAATAGCTTAGTGTTAAAACTAAGCTATTTTTTTGTCCTTTAAACCTGATTTCTCTATTAAAATATCTGATTGTCCCGTTCGTCTAGCTGGCCCAGGACTCCAGGATTTCATCCTGGCAACAGGAGTTCGAATCTCTTACGGGACGCCAAAATTACTTTTCTATGCTTCATCTTTTTCACCCTTACTGCGTGAAATATTCAAAATACTCATTTACGTAGATTAACTACGCGTATTCTTATTTTGAATATTTGCCTTGTAAGAATAAAAAAATACTCGCATATAAAATCAATTTAACCGCCCCAAACAAAAATACTTTGTAAAAATTTAAAAATTACAAAGTAAAATGATCCAAATGACCGAACTCAACATTATTATCCCCGACAGACTCATTGGTCAGCGCATTGACAGTGCAATGGCACAACTATTGCCAGATTATTCTCGCTCTAAAATTACCAATTGGGTGCGCTCTGGCGGTGCGCTGATTAATGGAAAATCATTCAAACCTAAAGAAAAAGTATTAGGTGGTGAGATTGTAGCGCTTAGTATCCAGGCCGAAAAAACTAACGAATGGAAAGCCGAGGATATTGCAATCGATGTGGTGTTTGAAGATGATGATATTATTGTTATTAACAAGCCGGTTGGCTTGGTAACACACCCAGGTGCAGGTAATTGGACTGGTACTTTGGCCAATGCACTACTGCATTACGACTCGTCTTTGGCCACGTTAGACAGGGCCGGCATTGTTCATCGACTTGATAAAAACACCTCAGGTTTAATGGTGGTAGCGCGAAGTGAGTTGGCGCAAAAAAACCTTGTCGAGCAGCTGCAAACTCACGCGGTATCTCGTGAATATTCTGCCATTGTATATGGTCATATGATTTCTGGTGGCACAGTGGATGCGCCGATTGGTCGCGATTCAAAAGATCGTATTAGGCAAGCAGTGGTTGAAGAGGGCGAAGGTAAAGACGCAGTAACGCATTACCGTGTGATAGATCGCTTTGGTCATCACACGCATGTGAAATGTATATTAGAGACTGGTCGTACCCATCAAATCCGCGTACATATGTCTTATATTGATCATCCACTGGTGGCAGACACTATGTATGGTGGTAAGATTCGCTTTCCTAAAAAAGCAGATGATGCGCTTAAAGAGGCGTTAAAGGGTTTTAATCGTCAAGCACTACATGCGAAAAAACTCACTTTAACGCATCCAATTTCTGGTGAGACAATGTCTTGGAAAGCGCCACTACCACAAGACCTGCAAGATTTACTTAAGGTGTTAGAAGCGTTTGATCCAGTCTAGTTTTCCTAAAAATATCCACTTGGTTTCCACTACTCGATTTTTTAACTCGAATAATCGCTCGTGTTTAATCGAAAATGGTTACGATAATTTTAATCTTGCCCTGCATGTGGGTGACAATGCTATCAAGGTTAAGAGTAATAGAGCATTATTAATCAGCAAGTACCATCTACCCTCAGAGCCAAAATACCTAGAACAAATCCATTCTAATATTTGCTTGCAAGCCTCAAGTGATGACTGTGTGGGTGATGCAGTCGTCACGCAAGAAAAAGGCGCGGTCTGTGCGGTGATGACGGCTGATTGCTTGCCTATCTTTGCTTGTAATAGTTCTGGTACACAGATAGGTGTGGCACATGCCGGCTGGAAGGGGATTGTGAATGGGGTGATTGAATCTTTTGTCGGGCAGTTTGAATCAAGTGATTTGTTGGTGCATTTTGGACCTGCAATCTCACAAGCTAATTTTGAAGTAGGTGATGATGTTTTTCAGCAATTTACTACCAAAGACCCAAAGCTAGATCAAGCATTTGTAGCTAAAGGCGATAAATATCAGCTCGATATTTATCAAGCGGCCAGGATTATTTTGAATGGCTTGGGGGTTCAATCAATCAGCGGTGGTGATGAATGTACCTATGCACAAAAAGACAAATACTTTTCCTATCGTCGTGATGGTAATCATTCAGGGCGCATGGCGCACCTTATTTGGATTGAGTGATTATTTACTTAGTGACTTTATGATCGCTTTCTTAAATATTGGGCCAAATACATACAGTAGTGGCAGGCCGACAATCCAAGCAATAACGAAACTAGATAACCATTTTTCAATGATTTGATCCGTCCAACCGCCGAGGTTAAGGTATGTCACCACAAACGACATGATGCTAATCATAAACAGTGACATAACGATGCTAAAAATTAAATGCACTTTCTTTTCCATCACTATTCTCCTTTATTTTTAGGCTTGCCACTAAGGGTGAAGTCTAAAACTTTAGTCTCTTTATTAAGGTGATAATAATGCAGTGGTGTTTGTTTGCGTTGTTTTTGCTGAATCACACAACCCACAACTTCAAACTCACCTGCTAGCTCAATTTCATCATGCTGGGTATTTAAAGGCACTAGAAATTTTTTATTACCCCGTTCTAGGTATTGACGAAAATACATGTCGTTGTCATAGCGCACGATTGCATAAGCGCGATTGTGGATCTGCATACCCGGATCAATGATGACAATACAGTTCTCACTAAACTCAGGCTCCATGTAGTTACCAAGGTTTTGCAGGGCAAACGGCTCAGAGTTAGTTGAGCAGCTAGATTCGAATATTTCTTTTGGTGTGTCGTTTATGTCTGGCATTTTTTACAATAGAATGTGGATCGTTGATTTTGTTGAATACGCGTTATTTTACACCCCTCAAGGGGGTGCTGTACAGAGCCATTGCATGCGCCACACTGCTCACCTTCACGACCATATACGTTTAAAGTTTGTGCAAAATACCCAGGGCTTCCATCCACCTGTGAGAAGTCTTTCAGTGTCGTGCCACCGGCTTTAATTGCTTGGGTAAGAATAGACTTTATGCACTGTGTTAGTAATTGGTAGCGCTTTTTAGAAACGCTACCGGCTTTTCGTTCAGGGTCAATACCGGCTTGATGCAAGCTCTCACACGCATAAATATTACCCACACCAACTACCACTTTGCTGTCCATAATAAAAGCTTTGATATTTTGTTGTTTATTACGTGAGCTTATATATAGGTATGACTCATCAAATAAATCTTCCAAAGGCTCCACACCTAAATTATCCAACAAGGCATGAGTGCCATCGTCTGAAAACAGTACCGCGCCAAAGCGCCGCGGGTCATTCAGGCGCATCACTGTATCATTAGTAAAGCTCAGCTCAAAATGATCATGCTTTTTAAGTGGTGTATCACTACCCACCACTTTAATCGAACCACTCATACCCAGATGAATAATTAAAGTACCTACATTAAATTCTATTAACAAGTATTTGCCACGCCGATTGATCGCATGAATGGGTTGGTTGGCCAGTGTGGTAGGCAAGTGTTTGGGGATATCCCAACGCAAGTTATCTCTATAAAGCACAGCACACTCAACCACTTGATTAACAATCAGTGGCTCAAGCCCACGCTTGGTAGTTTCAACTTCAGGTAATTCAGGCATACATATAAGTAGTTATTTTTTTAAAAAATGACACACATAAAACAATACCTTATTATAATCATCAACTAATATAACAACGGAGAGAGAAACATGGGTTTCATTAATTCAGTAAAAGGTAAGATTTTAATTGGCTTTATTTTAGCCATTATCGTCTATGTAAGTTTTAGAGGCAATGCAGTAGAAGCAGCAGGCTTAAATCATTATGGCGCCACAGTATGGCTACACGTATTAGCCGGTATCGTATGGATTGGTTTACTTTACTACTTTAACTTTGTGCAGGTACCAGGCATGGGTCAAGCGCTAGCAGATAAAGACGGCCCAGGCCCAGCAGCAATCGGTAAGTACATTGCACCACGCGCATTACTATGGTTCCGTATGGCAGCAGCAACTACTTTACTTCTAGGTTTAGTGTTACTTGGTACTACAGGCTCTATTGGTAGTGCTTATATGATGGCGCCAGGTTTCCAAGTGATCGGTTTAGGTGCATGGATGGGTACTATTATGGCATTTAACGTATGGTTTATCATTTGGCCAAACCAGCAAAAGATTTTAGGTATGAAAACAGCAACGGCAGAAGAGATTGCCTCAGCGAAGAAAAATGCGGCGTTGGCTTCAAGTATCAATGTGATACTGTCAGTGCCAATGTTACTAACTATGATTGCATGGCATTAAAAACGTTTCTTTTATCCAGCTGCATTGTTAAATAACTTTCTTGGCTAGTTGTGTACTTTATGTACACGCCGGCGCAAAGAAAACCATTTGCCTCACAGCTGGATAAAATAATTCGTTTTTAAGATATGTACAGTTATGTATAGTATTGTATTTATCTAATAATTAAAACTATTGGTAATATAAAAAAAACCGAGACCTGTTCTCGGTTTTTTTTTTTGGTTTAAAGGTTGGCGTATTACATTTATAAAGCAATAGTGTAATAAAGTTGTATTAATGTTGTATTTAAAATAAACAGAGAAAAACCTTTATATATAAGGGAATAAGTGTCATCAAACGTAAATTTAATAAATAAGTTGTGGCAAAAGTGCATTATTTTGTATTTTTTTTGCAAATAACTGTTGACTCGATAGAAAAGCTAAGTATAATTCACTACATCTTTGCAAAATGCAGGGTAACAAACGTTAAGGGCAACTTTAACACTTTTATAAATTTAGGAGACTAAAATGAAAAAACAATTATTAATCGCTGCAGTTGCAGCTTCAATGACTTCAGTTGCAATGGCTGATATCTCAATCAACGGTGCATCTAAAGTTAACGCTAAAGGCGGCGACTACTCAATGGAAGCTGACGTAACAGTTACTGGTAAGTCTGGTGACACTTCTGTTGTTGCACAAATCGGTTTAGACGCTGGTAATGCTGTAGAGCAGTTATACGCTACATCTACAGTTGCTGGTATCGGTGTTAAAGTTGGTACTTGGAAGTCTGGTAAAGGTGAATTAGGTCAAAACGCTGCAGGTACTGCACGTGTTGCTGCTTCTACTTCTTTCGGTGGCGTTAAGCTATCTTATGAAGACAGAACTGGTGCTGGTGGTACAAACACTGCAATCTCTGGTACTATTGCTGGTGTAGCTCTTACTCACAAAGTACACGCTACTAAGTCTGAAACTAAAGCTTCAGGTTCTATGGGTGGTGTAAGCGTTTCTGCACACACTAAAGACTACGATGGTGGTAACACAGATACTTCTGTAACTCTTAAGACTGAAGTTCAAGGCGTTTCATTAACTTACGTTGATACAACTTCTGATGGTGGTACTTCAATGGACGGTTTCATTGGTAAAACTACAGGTGTTACATCTGCAGACGCTTTAGGTCTTTCTACTTCAGTTGCAGGTAACAAGGTTACTTTCAAAGCTATCACTATTAACGGTGTAGACAACAAGAAGTTAATTGTTACACGTGGTTTAGCATCAGGCGCAACGTTTGAAGCAACTTACGATGACAACGCTGATTCTTTAGATCTTGAGCTAGCTGTTAAATTCTAAATCTTATTTAGAAAACAGTTAACTTAAACTAAAGTTTAAGTCATAAAAACCCCCAGCTTCGGTTGGGGGTTTTTTTTGTCTAAAATTTGAAGTCAATAATAAATAATAAAAATAAATAAAATATAAACATATATTAATATTATTATATAAATTATTAAAAAAGATACATATTGTTGTTTTTTTGTATATAATGTCTTTTAACTTGAATTCCAAAGGCGGGATAAAGCAATGTACATAGACGTTTATTAGAGTTTTTTATATGACTGTAATAGGCGTTTTTTTTTGTAAATTTTTGATTTACAAAAGGTTCGGCAGGTTGTTGGTTTAAGGTTATTCTAGCAATTTATATTTAAGTAATAGGTATTGGGATTTACCGATATTAATTTATTATTTTAGGAGATAAAATGAAAAAACAATTATTAACTGCAGCAGTTGCTGCATCAATGACAGCAGTTGCGATTGCTGATATTAATATTGCTGGCTCTGCTTCTGTAGAAGCGACTGGTGGTGATTACACAACAGAGGCAGACTTAACAATAACTGGTACTTCTGGTGCGACATCAGTTGTTGCTACAATTGCACTAGATGATGGCAACGCAGTAGAAGACTTATACGTTACTTCTACAGTTGCTGGAATCGCTGTTAAAGCTGGTACATGGGAGTCTGGTGCGAGTGAGTTAGGCGCAAATGCTACATCTACACGTGTTAATGCTTCTACTACTTTTGGTGGTATTAAGGTAACTTATGAAGACAAAACAGGTGCTGCTGGCACATCAATTGCTATGGCTGGCGATCTTTCTGGTATTAGCATGATGCACAAGATTACTGACACCATGTCTGAAACTAAAGCTTCGGGTTCAATGGGCGGTATTGATGCTTCTGTTCATACTAAGGATTTTGACGCTACAGGTTCTAACACTGCAGTTACTTTGTCTACAACAGTACAAGGCATGACGTTGACTTATGTTGATGTAACTACTAATGCAGCTACTGCTATGGATGGATACATTGGTGATTACACTGGCGTAACTTCTGCAACTGCGTTCGGCGTTTCAACTGAAGTTTCTGGTAACACAGTAGAGCTTAAGCAAGTTGACGTTACTGGTACTACTAATGTTGACCAAATGGAGATTACAGTAACACGTGATCTTGGTAATGGTGCTACATTAGAAGCAAGCTACAATGATGCTGATGATGCTTTAGGTTTAGAATTGTCTTTTGATTTCTAAATTTATATTGTTAAAGTTTAACTAATATTTAGTTAAAAAAAACCCCAACCTTTGGTTGGGGTTTTTTTTCGTCTAGTGAAAAATACTTTAAAATAGTTATTATATTTACATTGGTTGATATTAATGATTACACAAATAAACAATCGCACATTGTTAAAGCTTAGCGGTAGCGATACGCAGACTTTTTTACAAGGGCAACTTTCGAACGATATAAATGCTTTAGTGGATGGTATAGTACAGATTAACGCTTATTGCCAGCATCAGGGTAAGATTATTGCGCTATTATGGGTAATGAAACAAGACGATGATTTTTATTTATCCTTGCCGAATGATTTGAGTGAGATTGTCACTAAGCGTTTAACCATGTTTAAGATGATGTCTGAGGTGACAATTACTGATGTTACTGATCAGCTCATACAACTCGGGGTGATTGGTGAGCAACTAGATAACGCGTTTAAGCTTAATAATCAGCAATCTGTAGTTTTGATTGAATCGCTTGGTAGTATTGAATTAGCCAATGAAAGTGAATGGGAAATGGCTTGCATTAACAACAATGTGCCGGAAGTGGTATTGGCCACCAGTGAAAAGTTCGTACCGCAGTTGCTTAATTTGGATATTGATGAGCTTGGGGTTAACTTCTCAAAGGGTTGTTATCCTGGGCAAGAGGTGGTGGCACGACTGCATTATTTAGGTAAATCAAAGCGCCGTATGCGCCAATTTGAGTGTGAAGGCGAGATTAATTTAGGCGATGAATTGATTGCAGAAGGTTCAAAATCAGCCAAAGCCTCGGGTGTTGTTGTGCGCCAGGTTAATATCAATGACAAGTCTTACTGTTTAGCAACCATCGAAGTGGCTTATGAGCAAAACCTAATTACGCTTAACAGTGCGGATGGTCATAAATTAACCTTGGTTAATGCTTAAAGATAGCCT
>CAJVCK010000027.1 GCA_910595805.1 uncultured Candidatus Thioglobus sp.
GCCCATGGCCAAAATAGGCGCCAAGCCAGCTGCAATACCAGGTGCACCAATAAAGTTACCAGGTCGGAACAGTGCGAACAAGAAGCCAATAAACGAAGCAAAGGCGACTGTCGCTAGACCTACTTGAATTGGGTAATCAGACATTAGTGCAATACCAATTGACAATGGGATTGCCATTGTTGCTGTAATCACACCAGCCTGAAGATCCCTGCCTAAATATTCTTTTCTAAAAGCAGCAGAACCATGATCTTGGCTTTGCACATCATTACTTTTCATTTCACTCACCCCAACACCTTTGCCTTTGCCTTTGCCTTTGACAATAAAATTAATTAATTTGATGAATTATCTAAAAAATTATTATTTTTGTCAAGTGTTGCTATTAAAAAAAAAGTACATTTATTCATAGTAATTGCTAGAATACATAAACATGGATCCCATAAAAATTGCACTCACAGGTGGTATTGCTTGCGGCAAGTCAAGTGCTAGTCAATTATTTAAAAAAATAGGTATTCCTATTATTGACCTTGATGTAATTGCACGTAAGGTTGTTGAACCTGATACAAAAGCTTTGAGCGAATTGGTATCGCGCTTTGGAGGTGCTATTCTTAACTCAGATAGAAGCCTTAATAGAGGAGCTCTGCGTCAGCGTCTGCTTGACAGTTCACATAATCAAAAATTTATAGAAGAGGTTTTGCATCCAAAAATATTGGAAAAAATGCAAATTAATATCGAAAAAATCAATGCGCCAATAGTTATCGTTGAAGTACCGTTATTAGTTGAACAAAATCTATCGCACTTGTTCGATCGCGCCATTGTGATAGACTGTAGCGAGAAAAATCAGTTAAAAAGGCTGCAAAATCGTGACAATATCAACAAAAAAATTGCTCAGAAAATGATTTCAACGCAAGCCAGCCGAGAACAGCGCCTAGATTTAGCCAAGAAGTTACCAACGGATATCTTAGAAAATAATTCGGAAATTTTAGAAATGGAACAAGAAACGCAAGAGTTAGCGAAAAAATTACTTAATTTGTAGTCGTTTCACTGCATTGCCGCCAATGAGATGCTTAGTGATGATTTCATCAATATCATCTTCATCGATATATTGATACCAAACATCGTCAGGGTATACCACTGCTACTGGACCATGCTCACATCGACCTAAACAACGTGACTCACTGACGCCAATTTTACCTTTGCCTAACTCCCCCTCATTGCGACATTTGTCTTTTGCATGACGATACATTTGTTTAGCGCCGAGCTGTGAACAGCAAGCTTTACCGTCTTCACGTATGTTGTTACAAAAAAAGATGTGGCGTGTGTAATAACTCATAGTTCGATCGCTCGTTGATAACAATGTTTTTTATCAATACCAGTAATTTTAGCAGCTAATTTTGCGGCTTTTGATGCGCCCATTTCTACTAATAAAATGGGCAATATTTTATCTAACTGTTGCTCTCCATCAACTTTATCATGTTTGTTAATGCCTGAAATCAAGATAACAAATTCACCTTTTTGGTGAGCGTCATCTGCTTGCAAGTATGTAATCAAATTAGACAGGATGTCAGTTTTAATGGTTTCAAATGACTTAGTAATCTCTTTGGCCAAACACACTATTCGCTCATTACCTAATACAGATTGACAATCTAACAAGCTGTCTAAAATACGTTTTGGTGATTCATAAAAAATAGCAGTTTCATGTAAGTGCGCACTAGCTTGTATCGCTTTAATTCTTGCAGCTTGTTTGGCAGGTAGAAAACCTAAAAAACTAAAACTATCACTGGCAATGCCTGAGGCAGATAGCGCACTAATCAGTGCGCTTGGGCCCGGAATCGGTACAACGTCAACGCCTGCCTTTTTGGACTCACTCACCAACACATAGCCCGGATCACTAATCAGTGGCGTACCCGCATCACTAATCAGTGCCATATTTTTTCCATTAAGTAATTCATTGACAACAGCGAATGTTTTTTGCATTTCATTATGTTCATGAAATGCACGCATTGGCGTAGTGATGTTGTAATGATTAAGTAATCGCTTACTATGACGAGTATCTTCCGCCAAAATTACGTCAACGGTATTTAGCGTCTCAATCGCCCTAAAGGTGATATCATCTAAATTTCCAATCGGTGTAGCAACAATATATAAAGACATAAATTATGTTTAGTTTTAAACGACAAACTGGCAACCATGCAGAAAATCTAGCGTTAATTCATTTGCAAGAAAACGGCTTACAACTCATCGAACAAAACTATTTAACCAAAATGGGTGAAATAGATATTATTATGCTAGATAAAACGATTGAAACATTAGTTTTTATTGAAGTTCGTTATCGAAAAAACAACTATTTTGGGTCAGCCACCGATACGGTTGACCAACACAAACAAAACAAACTAATTCGTACTGCGCAGCATTATCTTCAGCAGCATTCAAAGTATCAAGAATATATCTGTCGGTTTGATGTTATAGGGGTTGAATCTAATTTAAAATACCCTAAAATCAACTGGATTAAAGACGCATTCATACTCTAATAATTATATGAAAAAACTATCCTTATTCACAATACTCATTGTCCATTTTTTATTACTAAGTGGTTGCCTACCTGCCATACAAGGAATGTCCAGTGTGGGTTCTATTATTTCTGTCAATAATGATCGTCGAAGTGCTGGCACAATCTTAGACGACAAAACCACTTATTTGCAGCTGGCCAGTTGGGCTGCTGAGGATGCTAAGCTTAACGATACACACCTTAACTTTCTTATTTATAACCAAACTGTATTGATTACTGGTGAGACACCAAGTAAAGCAGTACGCTCTTATATTAGCAAACAGGCAAAGCAAGAATCTAATAAGGTTGAAAAAATATTTAATGAAGTAAAAGTCGCGCCAGTAAGTAGTCTACTAAGCAGAACAAAAGATGGCGCTATCACTCTTCAAGTCGAGGCATTCTTCCAAAATCAAGAGGTGTTTCATCCAACGCATGTCAAAGTCATGACAGAAGCACAAACGGTCTATTTAATGGGCTCTGTTACTAAACGTGAGGCCGATAAAGCAGTCAGAATAACCAAAAAAGCCAAAGGCGTACGTCAGGTAGTCAGATTATTTAACTATTTAAAAACCAGGCCTACATCTGAGCTTAAAAGAGAAAAAGTTAGGGCAGAAGATGCAATCAAAAAATCTAAAATAAATCAAGAAAAGGCAGACTTAGAGGCAGAAAAGGCAAAAATTCAAGAAAAAATTAATCAATTAACTGGCACAACTGGGACTAGCTTCTAATTTAATATTTCGCACCCATTCAATAGGCATTTATCTGCGAAGAGGCGCGAAAGAATATCGATGCTGGTGTTTAATTGCACCAAACTCTGCTAACGCTTCAAGATGTACTTTTGTCCCGTAACCCTTATGTTTAGCAAAGCCATATTCTGGATACTGCATATCTAGATCGATCATTTGCCGATCACGTGTTACTTTGGCAATAATCGATGCAGCAGAAATCACTGGCTCGGTTAAGTCGCCTTTGATAATTGCCTTGCAGTTGTCTACTTTTGGACAACGATTGCCATCCACCAGAACCTGGTCGTATTTCGTGTTTAAATTTTCAACAGCGCGTCTCATGGCTAACATAGTGGCTTGTAAAATATTGATTTCATCAATCTCTTGCGGGGTTGACTCACCAACCGCCCACCGACATTGATCAGTAATTAATTGATACAAGGTTTCTCGTTTTTTCTCACTGAGTTTTTTTGAATCGGTAAGCTCAGGTAAGTTAAAATCATTTGGCAGGATTACTGCGCCAGCTACCACTGAACCTACTAATGGACCACGACCCGCTTCATCCACCCCAACAATAATCACTGAATGGCTTTAAAGCCAATGTCTGTACGATAGTATGCGCTTGGCCAGTTAATTTTATTAAGCAATGTATAGGCCTTGGTTTGCGCATCTTCAGTATCACTACCAAGTGCGGTTGCACAAAGTACACGGCCACCGCTAGTAACGACATTATCACCATCCATCTTGGTGCCGGCGTGGAAAACCTTTGCATCGTCACTGCTCGCTGGTAAGTTGATCACTTCACCTGAGGGGTAAGCATCTGGATAACCATTTGCCGCCAATACCACACCCATCGCTGAGCGTTTATCCCAATCAATATTGGCTTGATCTAGTTGACCTCTAGTGGCTAATAAACACAACTCTGCTAAGTTTGATTGGAGGCGCATCATGATTGGTTGCGTTTCCGGGTCGCCAAATCGACAATTGTATTCTAAAACCTTAGAGTCTCCATTTTGGTCAATCATCAGTCCTGCGTACAAAAATCCAGTATAAGAATTACCCTCAGCTGCCATACCCTCAACCGTTGGTTGAATCACTGTGTCCATGACTGATTGAAAAATCTCATCAGTAACAATCGGCGCAGGGGAGTAGGCACCCATGCCACCTGTATTGGGGCCTTTATCGCCATTATCGCGAGCTTTATGATCTTGAGAAGTCGCCATAGGTAAAATATTTTTTCCATCTACCATGACGATAAAGCTTGCTTCTTCACCAGCTAGAAATTCCTCAATCACCACACGTGATCCAGCTTCACCAAATCGATTTCCTTCTAGCATATCATTAATGGCGTCAATTGCTTCTTGCTGAGTATTGGCAATAATCACACCCTTTCCTGCAGCTAAGCCATCAGCTTTTATCACAATCGGCGTGCCTTTTTCTTGAACATATTTAACGGCGGGTAATACCTCAGTAAAGACATCATAAAAAGCCGTTGGAATGTTGTTGCGATCTAAGAAATCTTTGCAAAAAGCTTTAGATCCCTCGAGCTGAGAAGCATTTTTGGTTGGTCCAAAAATAGCCAACCCTTGTTCTTGAAAACGATCAACTACACCAATAACCAATGGCGCTTCAGGGCCAACAATGGTGAGATCAACTTGGTTATTTTTTACAAAATCAATCAACCCATCAATATCTTCCGACCCAACATTGATATTGGTAAGCTTGCTTTCTAGCTCTGTTCCCGCATTGCCTGGTGCAACGAACACTTCTATTACTTCGTCAAATTTGGCGCATTGCCAAGCAAGTGCGTGCTCACGACCACCCGCACCAATAACTAAAACTTTCATATTTTTTCCTATACGTATTCTTCGATAAATTCTCTAAACTTCTTATGTGACATTATTTGCGTTCCATCGCAATTAAATGACATAGAAATCGTCGAGTTAAATAAATTAATCACTGCTGAGCGTAAATAATAGCCCTCTAAGTTACGCAAAGCTGGAATGTGCTCAATGATGTATCTAAGCTCGTCTTCGTCAGTTAACTGCTTCATAATTTGGTTACGGCCATGGAAAGCCTCTTGCCACTCATCCGAGAGATAATCAAACGCCGGGTCATGCTCTAACATTTGATAGTAACGCTTAATCAAGGCTTCTTTTTCATCCAAAGCAATCATGCCAAAGTGATGAAACACGTAGTCTGGCTCTAATAGATCTTGTGCCAAATGAATTTCAACATTAAACGGATCAAATACAGATGAAGTTTTAATCTCGCCATTATTAAGACCAATAACAATACGAAAAACGCCTGTAGACAACAGTAAAAATAAAATCACTTCTAGCAAATCATCAATATTTTTATCAACAATATTGTGCGTGCGCTCTCGATTATAGACACTGTCTTTTAGGCTTTCATCACCCTTAACGCTTCGCATTAGATTTTCGTCAAACCCGTAGCCAACTAAAGCGCTTTTTTTCTTATTTCCTGTGTTCATGTGACAAATTATAGATTAAACAAATAATCGTTTGGGCTTAATGCCGCCCTCTTCATCGGACTCACCAATGCCCAAAAACTGCTTGCTATTGTCAAACAACTTAACTACTTTGAACTGACAAGGTTTATTGATAGATCTACCGTATTTAATATCAATGGCTTGCTGCTCATCCAGGTAAATACTTTCAATGTCTGGCAGCATATCCTCAGTGGAAAATATTTTCTCATCCAGCAATTGGTAATTACCAGTGGCCAAGCTTTCCAAATCTGAGAATTTGATTGTTTGAGTAATATCAATATGGGTAAAGCCCGTGCGCCTAAGTTCAATCACATGCGCACCACAACCCAATTTATCGCCAATATCTTGTATTAAGCTACGAATATAGGTGCCTTTAGAGCAGCTAACTTCAAGGGTAACAATCCCTTGCTCATAACTAATAAAGTCAATGTTATGAATGGTGATTGGACGCGGTGGACGTTCAACATCAATACCTTGTCTGGCAAGCTTATACAAAGGTTGTCCATCTTTTTTGAGTGCTGAATACATAGGCGGAACTTGCAAGATATCGCCTTGAAAACTCATGGCTGCATCGATAATTTTAGCTTCGTTTAAATGCTTAAACGTTTGTGTTTTAACAATCTCGCCTTCAGAATCAAGTGTGTCTGTCATCTCGCCCAGTTTGCCACGAACAAAATATCGTTTGTCGTCATCAAGTAAAAATTGTGCTACTTTGGTTGCTTGACCTAAGCAAATTGGCAATATGCCGCTGGCCAATGGATCTAGAGCGCCAGTATGGCCTGCTTTCTTAGCAAAAAATAATCGTTTAACCTTCTGTAAGGCAGCATTTGAACTTAAGCCTGTGTCTTTATCAAGCAGAACAATGCCATTAATTTCTCTGCCTTTTGGATTGCGCCGTGACATGGCTAGTGTTATAACTTGGACAATAAATCTTCGATTTTAGCGCCTGTATTCGGCGCAGGGTCAAAGATAAACTTGAGTTCTGGTGTATGACGTAAATCTAGCGTTTTTGACAAACGAGAACGGAAAAAACCACTGGCTTTATTTAGTAAAGGACCAACCGTTTTTTGTTCAGATTCTGGCACAGTATAGAATACTTTTGCACTACTTAAATCTCGACTAGACAGCACATCAGTTACGCTCACTGCTTGCAGCCTAGGATCTTTTGTTGCTGTTTTTAATAGCATGACTAATTCACGACGAATCAACTCATTAATACGTTCAACTCGATAGGAAGGTTGTTCTGCCATTTAGCTAAGGATATTTTATAAAGTACGCGCAGTTTCAATGCGTTCAAATACTTCTATTTGATCGCCTGGCTGAACATCGTTATAACCTGCTACACCAATACCGCATTCAGTACCTGATTTAACTTCTTTAACATCATCCTTAAAACGTCTTAGAGACTCTAGCTCGCCTTCGTAAACAACTACGCTATCACGTAACACACGAATTGGTGAATCTTTTCTAACCACACCTTCTTCAACCATACAACCTGCAATATCGCCTAGCTTTTGTGACTTAAACACATCTTTAACATTGGCAATACCAATAATATTTTCACTCAGCGCAGGGCTAAGCATACCGCTCATAATAGCCTTAACATCATCAATCAAATTATAGATAATTGAGTAATATTCAATACGCACACCTTCATTATCAGCTGTCTTACGTGCCACTGCATCCGCACGCACATTAAAGCCAAGCACTAAGGCGTCTGAGGTTGCCGCTAGGTTAATATCGGTGTTATTAATGCCACCCACACCACTTGAAACTACCTTGACACGTACTTCGTCGGTTGATAATTCTTCTAAAGCTTCTACCAATGCTTGAGCTGAGCCTCGAACATCCGACTTTAACAACACGTTAACCGTAGAGACATCGCCTTCTTCCATCTTCTGCAAGAAGTTATCCATCTTCGATGCCTGTTGTTTTTGTAGCTCAGCTTCACGATCACGTGTTTTTCTAAAGTCAGCTACTTCGCGAGCTTTACGCTCTGACTCAACCACTAACACTTCATCACCTGAATCTGGTACACCAGACAAGCCCAACACTTCAACTGGTGTTGATGGGCCAGCTTCTTTTAATACCTTGCCATGATCATTAACAATTTGTTTAACCTTACCGTATTCCAAACCAGCAATCATAATATCGCCTTTTTTAAGAGTGCCTGATTGCACTAAAATTGTGGTTACTTTTCCACGGCCTTTTTCAAGACGTGCCTCTAATACGGTGCCATGTGCAGGACCTTTAGCAACTGCTGAAAATTCTAATACTTCAGCAGTTAATGTAATCGCATCCAACAAAGCATCAATACCTTCTCCTGTATGTGCAGATACTGGCATCATCATTACATCCCCACCCCAATCCTCTGAAATCACATCGTGAGTTGATAACACTTGCTTAATTTTATCAATGTCTGCACCTTCTTTATCAATTTTGTTAATAGCTACAATTATTGGAACATCGGCTGTTTTCGCATGTTTGATTGATTCGATTGTTTGTGGCATAACGCCATCGTCGGCAGCCACAACCAAAATCACAATATCAGTTGAATTTGCACCACGAGAACGCATCTTTGAAAATGCCTCATGTCCCGGTGTGTCAATAAAGGTAATCGCACCCTCGTTTGCTTGTACCTGATA
>CAJVCK010000028.1 GCA_910595805.1 uncultured Candidatus Thioglobus sp.
GTTTCAACTTGGTCTTCTGGATAGTTTTCTATAATCACGCGGATTGGATCAATCACACCCATGGTGCGCGGCGCAACTTTATTTAAGTCATCACGCACAGCATCCTCTAAGATTTTCATATCAGTCATACTATCAACTTTAGAAATACCGATTCGATCAGAAAAATCACGAATACTCGCCGCTGTATAGCCACGTCTACGTAAGCCTGAAATTGTTGGCATGCGTGGGTCGTTCCAACCCTCAACCAATTCATCTTCTACCAGCTGCTGTAGCTTGCGCTTTGACATAACGGTATATTCAAGATTAAGGCGTGAGAACTCATACTGGTGTGGGCGTTCAGGCTTGTTAAAGTCATCCAAGTTATCAAGCATCCAATCATACAAGTGGCGATTATTTTGGAATTCGAGTGTACATAATGAGTGAGTGATACCTTCAATAGCATCACTAATACAATGCGCAAAATCATACATTGGGTAAATACGCCACTCATTACCCGTTTGATGGTGCTTGTCAAAACGAATGCGATAAAGTGCCGGATCACGCATACACATAAACGAACTGGCCATATCAATTTTGGCGCGTAGCACGCATTCTCCTTCAGAGAACTTTCCCTCTCTCATCTTAGCAAGTAGTTCTAAATTTTCTTCCACAGAGGTGTCACGATACGGGCTAGCCTTGCCAGGCTCTTTTAAGGTGCCACGGTATTCACGCGTCTGTTCAGCATTTAAGAAGCACACATAGGCAAGGCCTTTATTAATCAGCTCAATTGCATACTCATAAAATTTTGGAAAGTAATTAGAGCTATATTGAATCTCACCATCCCATTCAAAGCCTAACCACTTTACATCAGACTTGATAGAATCAACAAATTCTACATCCTCTTTAGCAGGGTTGGTGTCATCAAAGCGTAAATTACATTTGCCGTTGTAATCTCGCGCCAAACCAAAATTCAAACAAATTGATTTTGCATGGCCAATATGCAAATAGCCATTAGGCTCAGGTGGAAATCGAGTTTGAATCGATGAATGCAGTCCAGAATCTAAATCATCATTAATTTGATGACGAATAAAATTAATCGGCTTATCAGTTGGCGTATTGTTGCTCATAAGAGTTAACGGTAAAAAAGTTGGGTGAATTATATCATTAAACAATAATATGATTAAACTACCGCTTAGTATGTCATTAATATGAGCTCGGTTAAAAAGATGATTTATAATGAAACTATTCGACAACAATTGCAAGTATTAAGCAAGGTTATTATCTTAAAGAGAGGGTTAAAAGTGTTAAAAAATGCATCGATATTAATTACAGGCGGTACAGGCTCATTTGGCCATACCTTTATTCCAATGACATTAGAGAAATACAATCCTAAAAAGATTGTGATATTTTCTCGAGATGAAATGAAGCAATGGGAAATGGCTAAGTTGTTTAAAGACGATCCTCGTGTCCGTTTTATGATTGGAGATGTTCGGGATAAAGATAGACTTTATCGCGCACTAGATGGTATTGATTATGTTGTTCATGCTGCTGCCACAAAGATTGTACCTACTGCAGAATACGACCCATTTGAGTGTGTCAAAACTAATGTTATGGGGGCCATGAACCTTATTGACGCCTGTATTGATAAAGGGGTTAAACGTATTGTTGCTCTTTCTACTGACAAGGCGAGCGCGCCCTCTAACTTATACGGCGCAACTAAGCTAACTTCTGATCGATTGTTCGTATCTGGTAATTCATATTGTGGATCACATAATACAAGCTTTTCTGTAGTTAGATATGGCAATGTTATGGGCTCTAGAGGCTCTGTCATTCCATTTTTTATGTCAATTGCAAAAGATGGGGTTTTGCCAATTACAGATAACCGAATGACAAGATTTATGATATCTTTAGAAGAGGGTGTCGAGCTGGTTTGGCATGCTTTTGACGATATGAAGGGTGGTGAAATATACGTTAAAAAGATTCCATCTATGAAGGTGACAGATGTTGCGCTTGCTGTGGATGATAAAGCAAAGCAAGAAGAAGTTGGCATTAGACCAGGCGAGAAATTACACGAACAAATGATTGGCCCAGAAGATGCTTTATATACATATGAATATCCTGGACATTTTAAAATATTGCCATCTATTAATAATTGGAGTAACGACCCTGAAAGAGTGGGCAAGGGTGTAAAAGTTGATCCTGAGTTCTTATATAGTTCGGACAACAATAAAGAGTGGATGAAAATTTCTGAACTTAAGGAGTGGATAGCAGAAAATCACAACAAAATAGGAAAAATATAAAGATGATTCCTTATGGAAGGCAAGATATTAATCAAGCTGATATTGATTCAGTTGTAGATGTCTTGCAATCTGATTTTCTAACCCAAGGCCCGCAAGTTCCTTTATTTGAAAAAGTAGTTTCTAATTATTGTGGCACAACGTTTGGAGTAGCAGTTAATAGCGCTACTTCAGCACTACATATTGCTTGCTTGGCATTAGGACTTGGAAAGGGTGACTGGCTTTGGACTAGTCCAAATTCTTTTGTTGCCTCTGCTAATTGTGGTTTGTATTGTGGTGCTAAAATTGATTTTGTTGATATCGATCCGCAAACTTATAACTTATCTGCTGAAGAATTAGAGAAGAAGTTAATTCAGGCTAAGCAAGATGACAACCTACCAAAGATTGTCATCCCTGTGCACTTTTCTGGCCAATCTTGTGATATGAAGAAAATTCATTCACTCAGTCAAGAGTATGGCTTTAAGATTATTGAAGATGCTTCTCATGCGATTGGCGGTAAGTATCTAGATCAACCAATTGGCGGCTGCCAATATTCTGATATTACCGTATTTAGTTTCCATCCAGTTAAGATTATTACAACAGCAGAAGGTGGATTGGCAACAACGAATGATAAAGAACTATCAGAACGTATGCAGCTATTCCGTAGTCATGGCATAACTCGTAATTCAGAGTTAATGAGCAAGTTATCAGAGGGTGGTTGGTACTACCAGCAAGTTGATTTAGGGTTTAATTACCGTATGACTGAATTGCAGGCTGCACTAGGAGTAAGCCAAATGCAAAGACTTGATGAGTTCGTTGCTCAGCGTCATATTCTTCAAGAAAGATATGATTCGTTATTAAGTGGCCTTCCAGTTGTAAAACCTCACCAAAGTCAAGATAGCTATTCTGCATTACATTTGTACCCAATTCAAATAGATTTAGATAGTGTTGACAAAGACCGTGAGAAAATTTTTGATGAACTTAGACAGAATGGTATTGGCGTAAATGTACATTACATTCCAATTTACACTCAGCCATATTATCTCCAATTTGGATTTAAAGTGGGCGACTTCCCTAATTCAGAGTCCTATTACAATAGGGCAATTAGCATTCCTTTATTTCATACAATGACAGTAGAGCAACAAGACGAGGTGCTAAATGTACTGATCAGAGTGCTTCAATGAACATATGCATGATTCCTGCAAGGGGTGGAAGTAAGCGTATACCTCGTAAAAATATTAAAGTATTTAATGGTAAGCCGATTATTGCATACTCTATTGAAGCTGCACTTGAAAGTAATTGTTTTGATCAGGTCATTGTTTCTACAGATGACAATGAAATTGCAGAAGTTGCAAAAACGTATGGTGCTAAAGTGCCATTTATCAGGCCAGCTGAGCTGTCTAATGATTATGCGGGCACTATTCCAGTTATTAAGCATACGATTGAATGGTTAGAGACTCATAATAATACTATTGATAATGTGTGTTGCTTATATGCGACAGCACCATTTATTCAATCTCAGACAATATTCAAGGCCTTTCAACAACTGCAAGAATCAAAGGCTGATTATTGTTTTAGCGTGACAAGCTTTGCTTTTCCAATTCAAAGATCGATAAGAATTACCCAAGATGACAAAGTGGATATGTTTTATCCTGAGAATTTTAACGTTAGATCTCAAGATTTAGAAGAAGCCTATCATGATGCAGGACAGTTTTATTGGGGTAAAGCACAAGCCTTTAAAGATGAGTTGCCAATTTTTTCTGAAACAGCGAGTCCGTATATTCTGCCAAGATATTTAGTGCAAGATATTGATACTACAGAGGACTGGATAAGGGCAGAGGCTATGCACAGGGTTTTACAAGAAACTGGCCTATTGTCATGAGAGTTGTTTTTCGCGTTGATGCTTCTTTGCAGATGGGCACAGGGCATGTGATGCGTTGCCTGACCCTAGCTCAAGTGCTAAAAGAAAATGGAGCAAATGTTGAGTTTATCTGTCGAAAACACGAAGGAAACTTAATAGATAAAATCCGTTCAAGTGGATTTAATGTTCATGAGTTAGGGCTGTTTGAAGAGACTGAAGTTGATACTAGCTTGGCACATTCTCACTGGCTAGGGGCGACCCAACAACAAGATGCTGATGATTGTATCGATATATTCAAAGCTAAAAAAGTTGATTGGTTAATTGTTGATCATTACGCCTTAGATGAACAGTGGCAAGAGAGACTTAAACCTTATTATGAAAAATTAATGGTGATTGATGATTTGGCAGATCGTAAACACCAGTGCGATATTTTGCTTGACCAAACATTTGGACGTCAACAAGAGGATTATTTAGCATTCACTACCAAAGATTGTGAGTTGTTATTAGGTTCGCAATACGCACTACTTAGGCCAGAATTTGCTAAATGGAGACCGTATAGTTTGGAGCGTCGTAGCAAGCCAGAGTTTAAGCAATTACTTATTAACATGGGTGGTGTTGATATTGACAATGTTACTGAAAATATTCTAGACGAGCTAAAGATGTGCAACTTGCCAAATGATATTGATATTACCGTTGTAATGGGGGGTTCAGCCCCTCATCTTGAGAGTGTTAAGTCCAAAGCGATTACACTACCCTGCAAGACAGAAGTTAAAGTCGATGTAGATAATATGGCCGAAGTTATGGCAAATTCTGATATCGCAATTGGTGCAGCTGGAGCTACCACATGGGAGCGCTGTTGCTTGGGTTTGCCAACCATTCAATTTGTCATCGCCAAGAATCAACTGTTTTCAGCGGAAACATTGGCTCAACATAATATTGTAAAGTTAGCGAAGGAAATTAAAGAAACTGCTTATCTATTAGAAAGTTCATCCGAATGGATGAAAAGTGTTGGTAGTGTTGCTTTAGAAATATGTGATGGCATGGGTAGCTATAAAGTTTTTAACAAGATGACTGACTACAAGATAATTCTTGAAGAGTTCGGCGAAGTTAATCTATGCAATTATATTAATTTAAATGAAAATGATAAGATTATAGCGCTTAGTATGCGCAATCATCCAGAAATAAAAAAATGGATGCATAATCAAGATAGTATTTCAAATGCAACTCATTGTGAGTTTGTTAAAAGCCTAGAAAATAAAATAGATCGACGTTATTATTTGGTTAAGCAGAATAACATTATCATTGGATCAATTAATTTTTCAGAAATAAATTTGTATAATTCGGTAGAGTTTGGTATTTACACTAACCCTTTTTTACAATTAAAAGGCGCTGGTAGACTGCTAGAGTCAGCCGCAAGCCAATATGCATTTATTGAGTTGAATGTCAAAATAATTAAATTAGAGGTGTTCTCAGATAACGAAAGAGCAATTCATTTTTATAATAAATGCGGTTTTAAGCTCATCGATACAAAGAAAGTGAATCATAAAAACATTATGTACATGGAAAAAATGAAAGTATTGGAGAAAATATAATGAGTAAATTTATCAAGATTAATGATAGAAAGATAGGTTTAGACCATTCGCCATATGTTATTGCTGAAATGTCAGCGAATCATAATGGTGATATTAATAATGCATATAAAATTATTGATATGGCTAAAGCATCTGGAGCAGATGCGGTTAAATTACAAACCTATCACCCAGATACAATTACCATGGATATGAACACTCCGGAATTTATGATTGAAGGTGGGTTGTGGGATGGTCAAAGCTTGTACGAGCTGTACAAGGGGGCATTTATGCCATGGGAGTGGCATAAGCCATTATTCGAATATGCAAAAAAAGTTGGTATTACAATATTCAGCTCTCCATTTGATAATACTGCTGTTGATCTATTAGAAGATTTAAATACGCCAGCATATAAGATCGCTTCATTTGAGGCAGTGGATCTTCCTTTGATAAAATATGTAGCTCAAACTGGAAAGCCTATGATTATCTCAACAGGCATGGCGAATTCCGAGGAGATTCAAGAAGCTATTGAAGCTGCTCGAGAAGGCGGGTGTAAAGAGTTGGCGATATTGCATTGTGTGAGTGGTTATCCCGCACCAGCAGCCGATTATAGTTTAAGAACATTGGCTGATATGCAGGGAAAATTTGGTTTAGTTACTGGCTTGTCAGACCACACAATTGACAACACAACAGCAATTACCAGTGTCGCATTAGGCGCATCAATTATTGAAAAACATGTAACTTTAGATCGAAATGGCGGCGGTCCTGACGATTCTTTTTCACTTGAATCAGAAGAGTTAAAGCAATTGTGTGTGGGGGCTAAAACTGCATGGGAATCGCTTGGACAGGTTGATTATGGTAGAAAATCGAGCGAACAAGCTAACGTAAAATTTCGACGCTCATTGTATTTTGTCAAAGACATTGAAGAAGGCGAAGTAATTACTGCGGAACATGTTAAAAGCATTAGACCTGGCTACGGTTTAGCGCCAAAATATATGGAAGAAATTCTAGGTAAGACAATAACTTCATCTGTTAAGCGTGGCACGCCAATGTCGTTAAATGTTATTTCTTTTGAGGCTAAATTATGAAAAAATTAATGCTAGTAGGATTTAGGTCTTCTCTCTTAAGGGAGGTTGTAAAGAATCTGAAAAATAATAATACTGATTATGAGATATCTACATGGTTCGGCGGTAATGGCGCAGATTATAAAACTTCATCTATTAAACGTGCTAATGCTAAAAAAGGCATTAAAGGGTCTTTAACAGATAATGACCAATTTTATGGGTCCTGTCAGCAAGTATTATTAAATAATGAAAATCTTTATTATAAGGCTATGTATCGATTTATTGACCATCAGATGCGTAATGACAAAAATAAAATACGTAAAAGTCACCCTTTAGAGACTCTACACGATTATCAAAATTACTTCCACATCACTATTGATATTATTGCAAATAAATTAATAGAAAACAATATCGACATAGTGTTGTTTTCGGCAATACCACATCTAGGGTACGATAGCATAGTATATGAGGCTGCTAAGTTATTGAACTTTAATACAATAATTATTGATAGTGTTGTTATTCCTGATAAATTTATATCTATGCAGAGCATGGAGGATTGTGGAAAAATCCAGTTCGGATTGAATGATTCTCCGCCAATGGCAATCGAAAAGCATAAGCGTCTAGAGCATTTTTATATGAAAAACGGTATGCAGGATAAAGTGCAAACAGGAAAATTAGGTTTCAAAGATGTATTGCTGATCTTGGCTTATGTAATAAAATTAGACAAAAGACTACTAATAAGTCCTAAAAAACTCAGTAGACTTCTCAAGCAAGCTGCGCATATTAAGTCTATTTTTCCAGATTGGCGTGATCCATTTAATCGCTTCTTTCATAAGAAACAGATTGCCTATTTCCAAGAGCTAATGAGGTACGAGTATAGTGATCCTGATCTAAATCAGGATTTTGTCTATTTTCCGTTACAACTCCAACCTGAAATGACGACATCAGCACTTGGTGGCGTGTATGTAGATCAAGTGTTTGCAGTCGAACAGCTGGCTAATATCGTGCCAGAAAGCTATAAAATTATTGTTAAAGAAAATCCAAAACAGCAGCATTTTATGCGCAATCCGTTATTTTTTCATAGACTGAATCGTATTAAGAATGTGGTTTTTGTGCCTTCATATACTAGTACTCATGAACTTTTAGACAGATCAAAATTTGTTGCCGCAGTCACAGGGACAGTCGGATGGGAGGCTATTAGGCAGGGAAAGCCTGCACTTATATTTGGACATCCTTGGTATTTGAGTTTGCCGGGCATCGTTCCTTTTCATCAAGGATTGACAATAGATGAAATTTTGAACACCAAAATAGATCATCAAGAGCTTGAGAAGATGGCTGGTGAGTTAGCGAACAGAATGCATGATGGTGTGACTGATGGGGCATACTCAAAGATTGCCACCAATTTTAATCGTGAAGACAATGGCGTTGCCGTTGCTAATCAACTTCATCAAATAATTATGGACCATAAGCACATCTTATTTCAATAAGATGTGTGAGTAATATTTAAATCTAAATTATTTATACATAAGTACATCAACAATTAATCATGAATTACACTAAAAATTTCTATCAAATCAAATCAAATCAAATTCT